>NZ_AP022584.1:2439044-2743924 GCF_010731675.1 Mycobacterium marseillense | reverse complement strand
CGTATCCGATCGTGCTGGCGACGTATGAGATCGTCTGCTCGAAGTACCCCGACACGGCGACCGGGGCCGCCGTGAAGGCCTTC
Organism: Mycobacterium marseillense; assembly: GCF_010731675.1. Lineage (NCBI taxonomy): Bacteria > Bacillati > Actinomycetota > Actinomycetes > Mycobacteriales > Mycobacteriaceae > Mycobacterium > Mycobacterium marseillense. The sequence goes on along the minus strand of NZ_AP022584.1, from coordinate 2,743,841 downwards.
ATGCAGGCCGCGATCGGGCCGGGCCAGGAGGGTCTGGACCAGTACGGTTCCATCCCGCTGCCCAGCTCCTTCACGGCGAAGCTGTCAAGCGCGGTCAATGCGATTTCCTGACGACGTGAAGGACGAACGAAGGAGGCTCGACGGTGAGCGATAGCGGGCCGGCCGCGCGCGTCGGGTCCTGGTTCGGCCCCTATCGGCTGGTGCGACTTCTGCGTCAGGGCGGCATGGGTGAGGTGTACGAGGCCGAGGACAGCCGCAAGCGGCGCATGGTGGCCCTCAAACTGATCTCGCAGCAGTTCACCGGTAACCCGGAGTTCCGTGCGCGCCTGCAGCGCGAGGCCGATATCGCTGGACGGCTGACCGAACCGCATGTGGTGCCGATCCACGACTACGGCGAGATCGACGGGCGCTTCTTCGTGGAAATGCGCCTGGTCGACGGCGTCGATCTGGGCACGCTGTTGCACCGCGACGGGCCGATGGCCGCGCCGCGGGCGATCGCCATCATCCGCCAGGTCGCCGCCGCACTCGACGCCGCGCACGCCGCCGGGGTGACGCACCGCGATGTCACCCCGGGCAACATCCTGATCACCGGCAGCGACTTCGCCTACCTGGCGGATTTCGGCATCGCGCGCGCCGCGACCGATCCGGGGCTGACCCAGGTCGGGACCGCGATCGGAACGTATTACTACATGGCCCCGGAGCGATTCACCGACGACGAGGTCACCCACAGCGTCGACATCTATTCGCTCGCATGTGTGTTGAGCGAGTGTCTGACCGGCACGCCGCCATACCGGGCTGACACGATCGAACGGCTGGTCGCCGCGCATCTGACGAAGACGGCCCCGCCGCCCAGCCAATTGCGTCCCGGCGCCTTCCCGCCCGCCCTGGATCAGGTGATCGCCAAGGGCATGGCAAAACACCCCGGGGAGCGCTACCGCACCGCGGGCGAATTCGCCGCCGCCGCCCATGACGCGCTGACCACGTCCGAGCAGCACAAGGCCACCACGATTCTGCGCGAGGGGGAAAACGCGGCCCAGCACGCAGACGCATCGGCCCAGCGCCCGCCGCACCAGCCGCAGTCCTGGCCCGGCGCCGAGACCATGGCGGGTCCGGTTGCCCCGCGCACGGGCGGCACCGGGTGGCCCGAGCACACCGGCCAGAACCCGTCGCTGATCCGCTCCGCCCCAACGACATTCGGCCACACCTACGGGTCAGAGCCGGACTTCAGGAGGCCCCCTGTGCCCATGGACCCCAAACGCAAGCAGTGGATCATCGTCGGCGCCATCGCGCTCGTCGCCCTCGTCGCGTTCATCGTGGCGGTCGCCGGTTACCTGTCCACGCGGTCCTCGGGCCCGGCACCGGAGGCGTCCGGACAAAGCGTGTTGCCCTTCAACGGGATTGACTTCCGTCTCTCCCCGGGCGGGGTGGCGCTGGACAGCGCCGGGGATGTCTACGTCACCAGCGAGGGCATGTACGGGCGGGTGGTCAAGCTGACGGCCGGCTCGAACGCCACCACGGTGCTGCCGTTCCACGGGCTCTACCAGCCGCAGGGCCTGGCCGTGGACGGGGCGGGCACGGTGTACGTCGCCGACTTCAACAACCGGGTGGTCAGCCTGGCCGCGGGCTCCAACGACCAGAAGGTGCTGCCGTTCGACGGTCTGAGCTATCCCGAGGGTGTCGCGGTCGACAGCCAGGGCGCGGTGTACGTCGCCGACCGCGGCAACAGCAGGGTGGTGAAGCTGGCGGCGGGTTCCAAGACCCAGACCGAGTTGCCGTTCAGCGGACTGAAGAACCCCGACGGTGTCGCCGTCGACGCCGCGGGCACCGTGTACGTCGCAGACACCGACAACAACAGGATCGTCAAGCTCGACGCCAATTCGAACACCCAGGCGGAGTTGCCTTTTCAAAACATCTCCGTGCCGTGGGGCATCGCGGTGGACAACAGCGGCACGGTCTACGTCACCGAGCACGACAAGAGCGACGTGCTCAAGTTCCCGGCGGGCTCGAACGCGCCGACCGTCCTGCCGTTCAACGGACTCAACACGCCCTTGGCGGTGGCGGTCGACAAGGACCGCAACGTCTACGTCGCCGACCGCGGCAACGACCGGGTGGTCAAGCTGACGCCATAAGGCTCACGACGCGGGTTGCGGTGCGTCCAGGTACTTTTCGGTGTGCTGCCCGAGGGCCGGGGGAGGGTCGGTGGCGTCAGCGTCGAAGCTCGAATACCGCGCCGGGGTGCGGATCACGGTGACGGCGTCCTCGCCCTCGCCGACCGGCAGGGCGAGCTCGTTCTCCGCGAACAGCTCGGTGCCGACCACCTGCTTCCAGGTGTAGGCGTGGCAGGCCATCAGGCCACCCTCCTGCAGCAGCCGGACCCATTCGTCGGCGGTCTTGGCGGCCAGCGCCTTCTCGAGTTCCTCGGTCAGCTCCGGATAGTTGAGCGCCCGGGCGCGCTGGTCGATGAACCGTTCGTCGTCGCGCATGTCGGGGCGGCCGATGATCTCGCACAGCTTGTCCCAGTGCTTGGGCACGTACGCGCTGATGACCAGGTAGCCGTCGGCGGCCTTGAAGGCGTCCGAGGGCTGGGTGGCGAACCCGACACCCTTGCGCCGCTTGGGTTTTGGCGCCGAATCCGCAGGCTTGGCTTCGGCGTTCGGCTTGTTCAGGTGGATGGTCAGCTGGCTGGCCTGCAGGCTGACCGCGACGTCGTACATCGCGACGCGCACGACGTCGGCCACCCCGTGGCGCTCGCGGTTGAGCAGCGCTGCCAGCACCGCCTGCGCCAGCACGTGGCCGCTGGCGGCGTCGACGAGCTGGAACGGAATGATCTGGGGTTTGCCGCTGGGCGTGGGCATCCCGGTGGTCATGCCCGATTCGGCGGCGACCATCAGGTCCACGCCGGGCCGGCTGCCCTGCGGACCGTTGCCGCCGTAGGCGGACAGGCGCGCGTAGATGAGTTTGGGGTTGCGGGCCTGCAGCTCGTCGGGTCCCAGGCCCATGCGTTCCATCACGCCGGGCCGAAACCCTTCCAACACAACGTCGGCGGTGTCGACCAGCCCCATGATCTGCTGCTTGGCCTCGTCGCTGCGCAGGTCCGCCATCACCGACTTCTTGCCCCGGTTGTGGGGCAGGAACAGGGTGGCCAGCGGCGGGCGGCCGGGTAGCACCGCGGTGATGTGGCGGGCCGCCTCACCGACGGGCGCCTCGACCTTGATGACCTCGGCTCCCAGGTCGGCCAGCACCTGGCCGGCCATCGGCCCGGCGATGTTCTGGGTGAAGTCGAGTACCCGGAATCCGTCAAGCGGCTTGGGTGGCTTGCTGTTTGGCACGGTTTCCGCCTTCCCTTAACGCGCCGCGTTGCGCACCGCGGTGCAGTAGTAGTTCTGGGCGAAGGGCGCCTCGGGGTCCGTCGATTGCAGCGGCAGCCCCGTGTTGGCCAGCAGCTGATTCAGCGGGGTGCGCACCGGCTGCCAGCCCTTGTGCTGCAGGTAGGTCGCCACGTCGTTGCGCGGCCCGGGAAAGCCCAGATCCCCCAGGGCGATGTCGAGGCCGTTGCGCCGCCACTTCTCGCTCGCCGCGTTCAGCGCGTCCCCGCTGGTGCCCGTGTTCGCGAACACCTCGGCCACCAACTGGCTGCCGTCGGCGGACAACGCGGTGATGTTGTCCAGCAACCGGTCCTGAGCGTCGGGCGGCAGGAAGCCGATCAGGCCCTCGGCGGCCCAGGCGGCGGGCCGCCCGGTGTCGAAGCCGGCCTGGCGCAGCGCCGACGGCCAGTCGTGGCGCAGGTCGACCGGGACGGCGCGCACCTCGGCGGTCGGCCGGGCGCCGAGCTCGGCGATGGTGGCGGCCTTGAATTCGAGGACCTGCGGCTGGTCGATCTCGAACACCGTGGTGCCCGCGGCCCAGGGCAGCCGGTAGGCGCGCGCATCCAGACCCGACGCCAGGAGGACCACCTGGTGGATGTTCGCGGCGCCCGCCTCGGCGAAGAACGCGTCGATGTAGCGGGTGCGGGCGGCCAGCATGTCGGTCATGCGCTGCATGCCCCACGCCGCACCGGGCTCGTCGACGTCGTCGGAGTCGAATTCACCGGCGGCCCACCGGGTCATGAAGTCGACACCGACCGCGCGCACCAGCGGCTCGGCGAACCGGTCGTCGATCAGCCCGTCCCGGGTGGCGCGGGCCCGTCCCGCGGCCACCATGGTGGCGGTTGCGCCCACGCTGGTCGCCAGGTCCCAGGTGTCGTCGTCGGTGCGCGCCATCGCGGAAATCCCTTCGGGTCTACTGGTTAGCCACAATAACTACCAACGTGGGACGGCGACGCACGGCCCGGGCCCGGCAGGGTCGGCGGCGCGACACAGATCGATCACGGCCGGGTGTCGTGGTCCTGCCTCCGCTGCGCGCTCGCTAGCCTGGCCCAATGACCACTTCGGCTGCCGTCGCGCGGGAATGCACCGCCGCGCACGACGCCGGCTGGCGGCGCGGCGCGGCGTGGGCGCGGCGGCTGGCATGGTTCAGCCTGGCCGTGGTGCTCGTCGAGGGCGCCGTCGGGCTGTGGCAGGGACTCTCGGTCGGCTCGGTAGCCCTGACCGGGTGGGCGCTCGGTGGGGCGTCGGAGGCGCTGGCCAGCGCCATGGTGGTGTGGCGGTTCAGCGGCGCGCGCACCTTCTCCCCGAACGCCGAGCGGCGCGCCCAACGCGGCGTCGCGGTGTCGTTCTGGCTGACCGCCCCCTACATCGCCGCCGAATCCCTCCGCGAGCTGGCCGGTGAACACCGCGCCGAGACATCGGTGATCGGCATCGCCCTGGCCGCCCTCGCGCTGCTGCTCATGCCGGTGCTGGGCCGCGCCAACCACCGGCTGGGCGCGCGGTTGGACTCGGGTGCCACCGCGGCCGAGGGGATCCAGAATTACCTCTGCGGCGCCCAGGCCGCCGGGGTGCTGATCGGCCTTGCCGCGACGGCGCTGTGGTCGAGCGCATGGTGGGTCGACCCCGCGGTGGGGCTTGCGATCGCCGGTATCGCCGTGTGGCAGGGCGTGCGCGCCTGGCGCGGCGAGCAGTGCGGCTGCTGAGCGTTACAGCTCAGTCGCAGTCTCGCGCGGCGCATCCAACCGGTAGCGGATCAGCCGGGAGCTGTTGGCCACCACCGCCACCGACGACGCGTTGTGCAGGATCGCGGCCAGCACCGGGGACAGCGCGCCGCCCGCGCCGATGATCAGCCCGGCGGCGTTGACGGCGATGGACATGCCATAGTTCTGCCGGATGACGTCGACGGCGCGGGCCCCCAGGTCCCGCACGTCGAGCAGGCGGTGCAGGTCGTCATTGGCCAGCGCCACGTCGGCGGTCTCCACGGCGACGTCGGTTCCGGCCAGCCCCATCGCGATGCCGATGTCGGCGGCCGCCAGCGCGGGCGCGTCGTTGATGCCGTCGCCGACCATGCCGACGATGTAGCCCTCGTCCTGCAGTTCGCGCACCGCCGCGAGTTTGTCCTCCGGCATCACCTCGGCGCGCCACTCGTCGATCCCGAGTTCGCCCGCCACCACCTCGGCGATGTCCGGGTGATCTCCGGTGAGCATCACGATCCGGCGAATGCCGTTGGTGCGCAGCTTCGTCAGCACCCCGGCGGCCTCCGGCCGCACCTCGTCGCGCAGGCTGATCAACCCCACCAGCGTGCCGTCGACCGCCAGCAGCAGCGGCGTCTCGGCCTGGCGTCGCAGCCTGTCCACCCAATCCGACGCCTTCTTGGACACCCTGACCTTTTCCGAGCGCAGCAGCCCGGGGCTGCCCAGCAGCAAAGTCCGGCCGTCGGCCCAGGTCCGCATGCCCAGCCCGACCAGCACCTCGCACTCCTCATGCGGCGGGATGGTGATGTGGCGCTCCTCGGTGGAGCGGATCACCGCCTCGGCCAGCGGGTGGCGCGAGTGGATCTCCGAGCTGGCCGCGTAGGCCAGCACCTGCTCGGGCTGCCAGTCCTTGTGCAGCGCAATGATATTGGTGACGACCGGCCGTCCGACGGTGAGCGTGCCGGTCTTGTCGAACACGATCGCGTCCACCCGGCCGGCCTGCTCGAGGTGCGAACCGCCCTTGATCAAGATCCCGCGGCGCGCGCCGTTGCCGATCGCGGCGCTGATCGCCGTCGGGGTCGCCAAACCCACCGCGCACGGGCAGGCGATCAGCAGCATCGTCATCGCCCGGCGCACGTCGCCGGTGATCACCAGCGTGATGGCCGAGACGATGAACGAGGTGGGAACGAAACGGCGGGAGAAGTTTTCGCCGATGGTCTGGATCGGTGCCCGGTCGTGCTGCGCCTCTTCGACCCGGGTGATGATGCGCCCGATGGTGGTCTGATTGCCCACGGCGCTGGCCCGCACCACCAGCCGCCCGCGCACCACCACCGAACCGGCGTGCACGTGCATGCCGGCCACGATGCTGACGGGCAGGTTCTCCCCGGTGATCGCGGACTGGTTGACCACCGCCTCGCCGTCGACCACCTCGCCGTCGACCGGGATCGCGACGTGGTCGTGCACCACCACCTCGTCGCCGATCTGCACGGTGTCGATGGGCACCTGGACTTCGTTGCCGTCATCGAGCCGGAGCCACGCCGTGTCCTGGCTGCCGCGCAACAGCTCCGAGATGGCCCGGCGGGTGCGTCGCAGGGTCAGGTCCTGCAGGTACTCGCCGATGTTGAGCAGCCACAGCACGGTCAGCGCGACCACGTTCTCCCGCAGCACCAGGCTCGCGACGGTCGCCGCGGAGACCAGCGCGTCGGTGCCGGCCCGCCCGGAGCGCAACGAGCGCAGCGCGCCGCGCAGGAAGGGGTAGCCGGTGAAGACGGTGACGCCGGTGGCGAACAGCCGGCCGCTGGGGCCGAGCAGCGGCGGGCGCGCGAACACGTAGCGGCGCACCCCGAGCAGGGCCAGCGCCGCGCCGCCGATCACCATGCGCAGCACGTCGGCGTTGCGGATCTCCGACGAATGCGGCGCGCGCGCCGGGATCAGTTCGGCGGCGACGTGGGCCGCGTCGCCGATGGCCGCCAGCACCGCGGACCGGTCGCAGCGGCGGGGCGAGTACCAGACCACCACCGACCCGGTGCGCGGGTAGGCGTGCACCACGCGCACGCCCTCACATTTGGCGACGGCCTCCTCGACGGCCACGGCGCGCCGCGAATCGGCGCGCACCCAACCGACCGCGACCCGCATCCGTCCGGCGGCATCGGAGATCACCTGCGGGGCGGGGTCTTTCGCCCGCGCCTCGTCCGCAATGTCGGGGACTAGGGCCAGGTCCATAGCGGCGATCAGTGCTCGTGGTCGTGGGTGTCGGCGATCGACGGGGTGGGCGCCTCCTCGCCGATGCGTTCGCGGGCCTCGGCCATGACGTCGGCGAGCTTGAGCCGTGCCGATTCGGCGGCCTCCTCGGCCTTGCGGGTGCCACGCAATCCGAGCTCGGCGCCCTTCACCGCGGTCTCGTGCAGCGGCGCCTTGGCCACGGCCTTGCGCGCCACCTCGTAGGCCGTCACGCCGACCAGCCCGGTGACCACCGTTCCCGCCGCCTTCGCCAAGAGCCCGTACACCGCCATTGCCGCAACCTTCCTCGTCGTCTCAGCTGTAGCCCATGCTCGCTCGACGTTAACATCGAAATATTGCGATATCAATATGAATCGGGCGGAGGGGCGGCCGCCCCGAGGCGACGGGTCCGGCCCGGCGAGAGCGCAGATGCACGCCAGCCCCGGCGTGTCGCCGGGCGGCGCGCGCTCGCCGGCGGCGGCCTCACAGCACCCGGGTGACTTTTTCCGTCTCGATCCGTCGCGCCTGGGCGGCGGGGTCGGCGTGGGCCACCTGCACCAGCGAGGCGCCGGCGGCCAAGATCGCCAGCAGGTGATCCACCAGGCCGGCGGGTTCGGTCCACGGCTTATCGGAGAGCACCCGGTCGCCCGACGTCAAACCCCTTGCCGCCGCGGAGTTTTGACAGTCCGCCAGCAGCTCGTCGACCGAGCGCCCGTCCAGCGCCGGACCCGGGCGCGGCTCGGGGACGATCTGGTCGCCGTGCACCCGCACCGCGGTCGCGTAGTCGGTCACACCGATCGGCAGGTCGGGCGCCGGGCGGCCGAACGCGTCCAGCGACAGCACCGCGACCTCGCCCCCCGCGACCGCGTCGTCGGCCTCGTCGAGGCGCTCGGCCGTGCACAGCGCGACGTCCGCCGCCCCGGTCAGTGTCGCCTCGGCGCCGATCCACCACACCCCGAACAGCACCGCCGCCGTCTGCCAGTGCGCGGGCAGCAGGATTGCGACGCGGCTGTTCGGCCCGGCCCCCAGTTCGTCGCGCAACAGGTTGCCCGTCTTGGCGGCCCAGTTCGCCAGCGTCACCGCGGACAGCTCGATGCGCTCGCCGGTGGCGTCGTCGTAGTACGTGATCCGCGGGCCGACCGGGTCGGCCCGCAGCATCGGATCGAGGATGGCCCCGCTCAGCGTGCTCGGTTGTTGCACGGGTCGTTAGTTTATGCACTCCGGTTTGTCGGAGCCGGCGGTCAGGATCGGCGACGGCGGGGGAAGGTTGGGGTTGGTGGCGACCGCGCCGGCGGTGGAGACCCGGGCGGGCATGATCGACTCGGTGCCGGACAGGCCCGACCCCGGACCGCTGTAGTCGTTGGCCAGCACCACCCGCACTGCGCCCGGCGCCAGCGAGGTGTCGGCGATCACCGGCAACCCGCCCAGTTCCTTGGAGACCTCCTTGGCCCCCATGTCGTCGCTCTTGGCGGCGCGGACCTGGCTGGCCTTGACGTGCCCGCCATCGTTGTTGCCCACCGATCCCGTGGCAAAGCCCTTGGCGCTCAACACGTCTGATACGGCGGCGGCCAGGCCGTTGATGTCGGTGTCGTTGACGACGCTGGCGGTGGTCTTCGCGGGCGTGTAGGCGATCTCCTCGGTCTTGCCCTCTTCCTGCTCGTGCAGCAGCCCACCGACCCAGTCGGCCACCTGGTGCGGATCCACCCGCACCACGCTCTGCATGCCGTCGTCGCTCCAGCCGGCGCCGTCGAGCACCGGGATGGTGGCGAACGCGACGTTGCCGCCGGCCAGCTTCTGCATCTGCTGCACGAAATCCATCACGTCCCATCCGGCCGAGATCACGACCGAACGCTGGACCGCGGCTTCCAGGCGCCGCACCGTGGTGGGGCTGGACAGCGTCTTGCTGGAGATGACCCGGTGGGCGAGCGAGGCCATCACCACCTGCTGGCGCACCACCCGGTCCAGGTCCCCGCGCGGCAGTTCGTGGCGCTGGCGCACGAAGCTGAGGGCCTCGGGGCCGCTGAGCCGTTGCGGGCCCGCCGGGAAGTCGGCGCCCGAAAGCGGTTCGAAGACCGGCTCTTTGAGGCAGACGTCGACGCCGCCGAGGGCGTCGGTGATCAGCGAGAAGCCGAGCAGGCCGATCTCGGCGTAGTGGTCGACGGTGACGCCGGTGAGGTCGGCGACGGTCTTGATCAGCGCCTCGCGGCCGGCCTCGGTGCCCTGGGCGGCCGCGTCCGCGGCGGCGTCGCCGGCCCGGACCAGGCTGGCGCGCTTGGCTTCCCGGGTCTGGCCGTAGACGCCGTTGATCTTGGTCTTGCCGAGGCCGGGGGCGGCGACGTAGGAGTCGCGCGGGATCGAGATCGCGGTCGCCGACTTCCCGTTGTTGGGGATCCGGATCAGGATGATCGTGTCGGTGTTGGTGGCTTCCTCGTCGCCGGCCCGCAGCGTGTCCAGCTCCTCCTGGGACAGCGGGTTGCCGTGCGCGTCGGTGCGGCTGTCCAGGCCGACCAGCAGGATGTCGATCGCGCCGTCGTCGCCGCCCTTGCCCAGCGAGGGCGCCGACATGTGAAAGATGCCGTCTTCGAAGGACCGGACATTGCTCCACGCGATCCCGGTGCCGACGACGACCGCGAGCGTCAGCACGGTGGCAATCACACGAACCACACGTTGCACAGGCATCCCACTACATTACTTGCGACACATCAGCTTCACGGGTAGCCGACGGCGGCGTGGCCCGCGCGGCCCCGCGAATTCTGGGACTTTTTTCGGCCATGCCAAACTCGAACCATGTCAGGCAGGATCGTGATCACCGGGGCCGGTGGACAGCTCGGCGGCTATTTGAGCTCGCTGGCGGCAGGTCAGGGCCGGGAGGTCCTGGCACATTCGTCGTCGCAGTGGGACATCACCGACCCCGCGGCGGCCGAACGGATCGTGCAGCGCGGTGACGTGGTGATCAACTGCGCGGCCTACACCAACGTCGACGGCGCCGAGACCGACGAGGCGGGCGCCTTCGCCGTCAACGAGGCCGGTCCCGGGCATCTGGCGCGGGCTTGCGCGCGCGCCGGCGCCCAGCTGATCCACGTCTCCACCGACTACGTCTTCAACGGCGACTTCGGTGGCGCGGCCCCGCGGCCGTACGAGCCCAGCGATCAGACCGCGCCGCAGGGCGTGTATGCGCGCAGCAAGGCCGCGGGGGAGCAGGCCGTCCTGGCCGCGCTGCCCGAGGCGGTCGTCGTGCGCACCGCCTGGGTCTACACCGGCGGCGCCGGCAAGGACTTCGTCGCCGTCATGCGCCGGCTCGCCGCCGGGGACGGCCCGGTGGACGTGGTCGACGACCAGACCGGGTCCCCGACCTACGTCGGCGACCTGGCCGAAGCGCTGCTGCAGATCGTCGACGATCGCGTGCCCGGCCCGATCCTGCACGCCGCCAACGAGGGCGCGGTCTCGCGGTTCGAGCAGGCTCGCGCCGTCTTCGAGGAATGTGGCGCCGACCCCGCGCGGGTGCGCCCGGTCAGCACGGACCACTTCCCCCGGCCGGCGCCGCGGCCGGCCTACTCCGCGCTGTCGGGCGGTCAGTCGGCGGCGGCCGGGCTGCGGCCCCTAAGGCCCTGGCGCCCCGCGCTTGTCGCCGCCCTGGCCGCGGCCGATCGACCGTTACCCTCTACGCGTGACTGACGTTCTGCCGGTCGTGACGGTGACCTACTCGCCGGGCCCGCACCTGGAGCGCTTCCTGGCCTCGCTGTCGCTGGCCACGGAGCGGGAGGTGTGCGTGCTGCTGGCCGACAACGGCTCCACCGACGGCACGCCGCAGGCGGCCGTCGACCGCTATCCCAACGTGCGGCTGTTTCACACCGGGGCCAACCTCGGCTACGGCACCGCGGTGAATCGCGCCGTCGCGCAACTGGACCGCGAGGACGACTGGGTGATCGTGGCCAACCCGGACGTGCAGTGGGGACCGGGCAGCATCGACGCCCTGCTGGACGCCGCGTCGCGCTGGCCGCGCGCCGGTGCCCTGGGCCCGCTGGTCCGCGACCCCGACGGGTCGGTGTATCCGTCGGCGCGGCACCTGCCCAGCCTGATCCGCGGTGGCATGCACGCGGTCGTCGGGCCGTTCTGGAAGACCAACCCGTGGTCGGCGGCGTACCGCCAGGAGCGGCTGGAGCCCAGCGAGCGTCCGGTGGGCTGGCTGTCGGGATCGTGCCTGCTGGTGCGCCGGTCGGCATTCGAGCGGGTCGGCGGATTTGATGAGCGCTACTTCATGTACATGGAGGACGTCGACCTCGGCGACCGCCTCGGCAAGGCCGGCTGGCTTTCCGTCTACGTGCCCTCGGCCGAAGTCCTGCACCACAAGGGCCACTCCACGGGCGGGGACCCGGCCAGCCACCTGGCCGCCCATCACAAGAGCACGTATATGTTTCTGGCCGACCGGCATGCCGGTCGGTTGCGCGCGCCGCTGCGCTGGGCGCTGCGCGCGTCATTGGCGGTACGTTCCCGCCTGATGGTGCGCAGCGCGGTGCGCGCGTCGGGCCGGGCGAGACTGGTAGAAGGGCGACACTGAGGTGGGAACTCCACAAGTCGACGTCGTGATCCTGGTCGGCGGTAAGGGCACCCGGCTGCGGCCGTTGACGCTGTCGGCGCCCAAGCCCATGCTGCCCACCGCCGGGTTGCCGTTCCTCACCCATCTGTTGTCGCGGGTCGCCGCCGCGGGCCTCGAGCACGTCATCTTGAGCACGTCGTATCGGGCCGCCGTCTTCGAGGCGGAGTTCGGCGACGGTTCCAAGCTGGGCCTGCAGATCGAATACGTCACCGAGGAGAGCCCGCTGGGCACCGGCGGCGGCATCGCCAACGTCGTGGGCCACCTGCGGCATGACACCGCGATGGTGTTCAACGGCGACGTCCTCTCCGGCGCCGACCTGGGCCAGATGCTCGACTTTCACCGCGCCCAGGAATCCGACCTCACCCTGCACCTGGTCCGGGTCGGCGACCCCCGGGCGTTTGGCTGCGTGACCACCGAGGACGGCCGCGTCACCGCCTTCCTGGAGAAGACGCAGGATCCGCCGACCGACCAGATCAACGCCGGCTGCTACGTGTTCGCCCGCGACGTGATCGACCGGATCCCGCGCGGCCGTGAGGTTTCGGTGGAGCGCGAGGTGTTCCCCGCGCTGCTGTCCGATCCCGGTGTCAAGGTGTGCGGCTACGTCGACGCCAGCTATTGGCGCGACATGGGCACCCCGGAAGACTTCGTCCGGGGGTCGGCGGACCTGGTGCGCGGCATCGCGCCGTCGCCCGCCTTACACGGCCACCGCGGCGAGCAGCTGGTGCACGACGGCGCGGCGGTGTCGCCGGGCGCGGTGCTGATCGGCGGCACCGTGGTGGGGCGGGGCGCCGAGATCGGGCCCGGCGTCCGGCTGGACGGCGCGGTGATCTTCGACGGCGCCAAGGTCGAGGCCGGCAGCGTGATCGAGCGCTCAATCATCGGCTTCGGCGCGCGCATCGGCCCGCGGGCGCTGATCCGCGACGGGGTGATCGGCGACGGCGCCGACATCGGCGCGCGCTGCGAACTGTTGCGCGGCGCCCGGGTGTGGCCCGGTGTGTCGATTCCCGACGGCGGGATCCGCTACTCCTCCGACGTCTGAGCGCGGGGTTTCCTCACGCCGAGTGTGCGGCTGGCCGCGTCGTCGGCGCCGAATGCGCGGCAGGCCTCACACTCGGCGGGCCCGCGCCCGCGAAACCAGATACGCCAGCGCGTGATCGGTGCCCTCCGGCAACGCGTCGGCGGGCCACCAGCGCAGGTCCTCCGACTCGTCGCTGATCGCGATTTGAGCGCCGGCCGGCGCGTGCGCCACGAACTGCAAATCCAGATGGCGGGTGGGCACGCCCAGCGAGCACACCACCGGATGCACGTGCACGGCGGCCAATTCGGGTGCCATCCGCAGACCGTCGACCCCGGATTCCTCGGTGGCCTCGCGCAACGCCGCGGCGACAATGTCTGGGTCACCCTCGTCACAGTGGCCGCCCAGCTGCACCCACCGGCCCAGGCGGCGATGCAGCGTCAGCAGCACCCGGTCGCCGCTGTGATCGAGCACCAGCGCCGAGGCGGTGACGTGCCCCGGCACGCACTCGCGGCGGCACGCGTCGTCGCGGGCTTCGACGAACGCCAAGACGGCGTGCCGCAACGAATCCTGGCCCGCGTCCGGGGGTTCCCAGCCGGACAGGATCGCGATCACCGACTCCCGCAGGCTCATCGCGCGGCCCGCCGTTTCCTGCGATCGGCCAGCGACGCCCACGCGGCGCGGCAGTCCGCCACCGTTTCGGCCGCCAGTCCCAGCCCCTCGATCAGCACGCGACGGTCGACGAGGTCGAGTGCCTTGTCGATCTCGTTGGCCTTCAACAGCAGGTCCACATCGCCGGCGAGGTCGGGATCGACGTGTGCCGGCGCGGGAATGGGCAGCTGCTCGGCCTCGCCGGGTTCGAGCTCCAGCACACCCCCGCCGTAGCTGCGGCCCATGATCTCGGCGAAGGCGAACGTCACGCTGTTGTGGAAGACCGCGGCCAGCGCGGCCGGGTCGACGCGATCCTCACCCGTCAGTCGCACCCGGTGCACGGTGTCGGTACTCACCGCACCCACCCCGTTGACGGTCAGCCTCGGCGCCCGGTGAATCTGGCGCAGCAGGAACAGGTCTGGCACCCACAGCGACGGCGTCCTCCACCACGGTCTGCGGATCGAGCACTTGTAGCCGCGGTGCACGCCGGCGGCCTCCCCGGCGCGGATGTGGGCGATCAACGCCGGATCGTCGGGCTCGCGGGGCGCGTTGAGCAGCCAGCTGCGCTGCCCGCCCGCGACATCGCTTGCCCGGCAATCGGTGTCGTAGACCAGCCCGGACAGCTGGGCGCTGCGCGAGACGAGCGGAACGCAGTGCGGCCGCAATCCCAGCTCGGCCGCCTGGGTATCGGTCAGGGTGAAAAAGGCGTTGCGCCCGGTCACGATGCCCACGTCCACCTCGGCGAGAGACCCGAGCGGGAGCAACGCGCCGGAGCCCTTAAGCGAGCGCAGCAGCCGGATCGCGGCGGGGTCCAGAAAGTACTTGGTCCACTTCTCGTTGTCGTGCAGCAGGGCGGGCGCCCATTCGACGTCCAGCTCCGCCCGCGCCAGCGCGTCGGCGTCGGGCAGGCGCACCGTGCGGATGCGGGCGGGTCCGGGCCCGGTGACGCCGCAGAACAACACGACCTCCTGCAGGATGCCGTCGAACACCAGGCGCTCGAAGGTCAGCAGCGTGATCTCGCGGAAACGGCTGAGCAGAAAGTCGCGCAGCGGGGCGGCGTAGGTGACCTGCAGCAGCTCGGCCGCCAGCACCAGGCCCACCCGCCCGCCGTCGCGCACCAACACCGTGCTGGCCACGACGAACGGGACCCACGCATTGGTCAGCCGGGTCGGGCGCAGGCCCTCGCGGCGCATCAGCTCCAGCGCCGGCTCGCGCTGCGGCGCCGCCCAGTGGCCGAACCGGATGTAGGGCGGATTGCCGGCCACCCCGTCCCAGCCGCCGAGGTCGGCTTGAGCGGCCCCGGCGAGCCAGGTGAACAGGCTGTCGGCGTCGACGGGAGCGAACCGCCGGGCCTTGGCGGCCTCACGCGCGCTCAGCTCGACGCCGTGGGCCCGGTCGCTGAGCGCGGCCAGCTCGCGCAGGATCGCGCCGTCGCCGCAGGACGGTTCGACGATCTTCGGGCCGGCCTCGCGAACCCATCCGGCCAAGAACCGCGCCACCGGAGCGGGGGTGTAGTAGCCGCCGCGGACCTTGTCGGCCGAGGCCGCCGCCTTGCCCGCGAAGTTCATCCGCCCAGTATCACTTGCGGATCAACAGGTCCCCGGGATCCGCGGCGTCACGCGGGCCGGCGGGGTCGGCGGCGTAGCCGATGGCGATGGCGCCCAAGGGCTCCCAGTCGGCGGGCAGTTCGAGCTCGGCGCGCACCAGGTCGGCGGCGAAAATGGTCGACCCGATCCAGCAGCTGCCCACCCCGCGCACCGCCAGCGCGACCAGCAGGGCCTGCACGGCCGCCCCGACCGCGACGGTGAACATGGTGTGCTCGGCGTCGGTGCGGGCGGCGTCGGGGTAGGAGTGGGCGCCGTCCGGCACCAGGATCGGGATGACGACTTCGGGGGCGTCGTAGAGGATCTGGCCGCGCGCCACGCGCCGCTCGATGGCGTCGGCGGGCTTGCCGTCACCGGCGAGGTCGGTCCGCCACTTGTCCTTCATGCGGTCCAGCAGCCGGGCCCGGGTGCCCGGGTGCTGCAGCCAGACGAACCGCACCGGGCGGGTGTGATGGGGCGCCGGCGCGGTGAGGGCCTCGGCGATCGCCGCCTCCACCAGATCGGTCGGGACGGGCTCGGCGCTGAACTGGCGCACCGATCGCCGCAGCAGCTGCGCCTCGCGGCGGCCCAGGTCGATCGCCTCGGCGGTGCCGAGCCAGAACAGGTCTTCGGGGCCGGGCCGCAACAACCGCCGGGCCGTCGAACCGTCGTCGGTCACGGACAGGCCGCGCACCACCGCCACCGGCATCGCGGTCAATTTGCCCTTCACCAGATCGGCGGCCGCGGCGATCTCGTCGGCGATCGCGACCTCGGTGACCAGCAACTCGTTGCCGTGCTGGTCGACGGCGCCCGAATAGCCATGCAGCACAGCCAGACCCGCGGCGCCCACCGCCGCGTCGGTCTGGCCGTTGCGCCAGGCGCGGCCCATCGTGTCGGTGATGACCACGGCGACCTCGACGCCGAGCCGCTCGCGCAGCGCGGCGCGCAGGGTGGCCGCGCTGCCGTCCGGGTCGACGGGCAGCAGCGCCAGCTCGTCGCGCCCGACGTTGGAGCCGTCCACGCCCGCGGCGGCCTGCACCAGCCCGATCCGGCTCTCGGTGATCAGGGTCTTGCCCTTGCGGGCCAGCACCCGAACGGCTTCGTCGTCGACCAGCTTGCGCCGCAGTCGATCGCGCTCCTCGGGGTCGCGGGGCGCCGGCACCAGCCGGCCCTCGCATTTGGACACCACCTTGCTGGTGACCACCACGACGTCGCCGTCACGCAGCCAGGGTGCCGCCGCGGCGACGGCCGCGCCCAGGTCGTCGCCGGGCCGGAATTCGGGCAGCCCGGCGACGGGCAGGATCTCGATCGCGGCGGCGGTGCCGTGCTCGCCCGGAGCGGAGGTCATGGCGCCAATCCCGCGAGCTCCAGGCCGGCGCGGACCATCTCGGCGGTCGCCTTGGGGTCGGTCATCACCAGCGGCACCGAGCGCACCGCGACCCCCTCGATGTCCGCGTCGTCGCCGTCGCTGACCAGCCAGCAGTCCAGGATGCCGGTGCCCCGGCGCGCGCCGTAGTGGCGGCCGACGGCCTCGGCGGTGGACTCGACACCGATCACGGAAAGGCAGGCATCGGCCATGCCGCGCAACGGCTTTCCACCGATGATCGGCGAGTAGCCGACGACCGGGGCCTTCGCCGCCCGCAGGGCGCCGCGGACGCCGGGCACGGCCAGGATGGCGCCGACGCTCACGACCGGGTTCGACGGGGCCAGCAGGATGACGTCGGCGTCGGCGATGGCCGCTGTGGCTTCAGTTGTGGCGGCTGCCTTTTCGGCGCCGACGAAGGCGAAGCTGTGGGTGGGCACCTGGGCGCGGTAGCGCACCCACCACTCCTGGAAGTGGATGGCCCGCCGGCTGCCGTCGTCGGGATCGGTTATCACCACGTGCGTCTCGCAGCGGTCGTCGGTGACGGGGAGCAGCCGCGCGCCCGGCTGCCATCGGTCGCACAGCGCCGCGGTGATCTGAGACAGCGGGTAGCCGGCGTTGAGCATTTGAGTGCGCACCAGATGGGTGCCCAGGTCGCGGTCGCCGAGTCCGAACCAGTCCGGCTGCACGCCATAGCGCGCCAATTCCTCTTTGGCGTGCCAGGTTTCGTCGCGGTGACCCCACCCTCGCTCCGGGTCGACACCTCCACCTAAGGTGTACATGCAGGTGTCCAAATCGGGGCAGACTCGCAGTCCGTGGATCCAGGCGTCATCGCCAATGTTGACGATCGCCGTCAGCTCGTGACTGCCGGCCTCGGCGTCTGGGCGCCCTTGCGTGTGAAATTGACCCAGCCCGAACAACTGTTGAATCCCCAGCAGGAACCGGGCGCCGCCAACCCCACCGACCAGGACGGTGACCTTCACTTGAGCCTCACACAGCACGACAGTACTGCCCGGCGAGCGTGCGGGGACGGGCCCATCGGGCCTGCCTCAAAGTTGGGACTCCCCACCACTTGTGGGGAAGTTGGGGGCTATGTGATCAACACGCCGACGGCCCAAAACAACAGAAACGCCGAAATTCGATCACGAGATGGTATGGAAATGCGCCGAAGTGCTTGACCCGGCAGATCAACCCGTGTCTAATCACATCAGTGTCATTTCCCGGTTGGCCGGCCGACTCCGGTGTCGCAGACCGAGATTCGATCACTTGTTCGAATTGTCTGTACATCAGAACAGTGGGAAATCAATCACTCTTTCTCAATCAAGCTGAGGAGGCGGACGACCGTATGTCATACGACACTTTTCGAGGCGCAATGGCGAGCACGCCGCACAACCCAATCGACTTGCCGCCGGCCCAACCCGCCCGGCCTCATTTGACCGTGGTTCCCGATGCGCCAGTCGCATTCGAGCCCGAGCCGTTGCCGGCGCCCGTCGCCGATCAATGGCAGGACCGGGCGCTGTGCGCCCAGACCGACCCGGAAGCCTTCTTCCCGGAAAAGGGTGGCTCCACCCGCGAGGCCAAGAAGATCTGCCTGGGCTGCGAGGTGCGCCACGAGTGCCTCGAGTACGCCCTCGAGCATGACGAGCGCTTCGGGATCTGGGGCGGTCTCTCCGAACGCGAGCGCCGCCGCCTCAAGCGCGGCATAATCTGAGAGGCGCTTCGCGCAACGTCAGCTATTCGTCGTCGATCGTCGGATCGATGACCGACGGCTCAACGTCGAGATAGATGGCGACCTGGGCCACCAGGATTTCGTGCAGCAAGTCGCCGAGCTCGACGGTGTCCTTCGCCCGTCGCTCAATTGGCTTGCGGAACAGGACAATTCGCGCCCGCGTGGAGTTGCCGCGGATGTCGACGCCAGCCGGGATCAGCCGGGCCAGGGGGATCGGCCCGTCCGCGATCACCTCGGCCGGCCACTGCACACTGTCGGGATCCTTGGCCGCGATCCGGGGAATCTCATCGACCGCCACGTCGAGGTCGGCCAGCCGGTCCTGCCAGCTCCGCTCGATGGGTTCGTAGGCCTCCAGCACCGCCATGTCGAACCGCTCGGCGCGGCTGCGCCACCCCGGCACGCTGGGGGGCAGCAGCGGGCCGCGCATCTCGCGACCCCTGCGGAAGAATCGATGGGTGGCCGGTCGGCGCGGAGCCGATCCGTCCGAAAACCGATCTCTTCGCGGGGAACTGCGCGAATCGCCCACGCGCCGATGGTAACGGTTACACATCGGCGGCCGTCCGGTTGCGCGTGTCCGGCGCTTCGGCGGCGTTTGCGCACGATAGCCTTTCGAGCGTGAACGTTCCCCGTCGCTGTTGCCGGCCCGGGTGCCCGCACTACGCCGTGGCGACCCTAACGTTCGTCTATTCGGACTCGACGGCAGTCGTCGGCCCGCTGGCGACCGCTCGGGAACCGCATTCCTGGGATCTGTGCGTCAACCACGCCGGCCGCATCACCGCCCCCCGCGGATGGGAGCTGGTGCGCCATGCCGGTCCGCTCGTTTCTGAGCCCACCCACCCTGACGAGGACGACCTGGTCGCTCTCGCCGACGCGGTCCGCGAAGGAGGGTCGGGGGATCGCGGCGCGCCGTATGGCGGCACCGCGTCGCCCGTGAACGGCTTCGCCGATCCGCGCATCCACGGCGGCTCGCAGGCCACCGCGCCCAGCAGCAGTGTGCTCGCGCCGCCGGAGCATCGGTCGGGGCGGCGCCGCGGGCATCTGCGCGTGCTGCCCGATCCCAGCGACTAGGCGCGCCTGATGGTGGCGACCCGCTTCGCCCGGCCGCGCCGCGCTCGTGATCGCCACGGGGCCGCCCAATCCGCCCGCACCGCGGCTCGTGTTCTCTTTGGCCCGATAGGCTGACGGCCAAGAGTTCACGTCGTCAGGAGTCCCGCATGTCTCGGCCCGCCGCGACTGTCCACCGTGTCGTCAAGGCTTACGACGTGCGTGGTCTAGTCGGCGAAGAGCTCGACCAGCCGCTGGTCACCGATCTGGGCGCAGCCTTCGCCAGACTGATGCGCGCCGAGGGCGCCCGCCACGTCGTGATCGGCTACGACATGCGCGACAGCTCGCCCACCCTGGCCGCCGCCTTCGCCGCCGGCGTCACCGGGCAGGGCCTCGACGTGGTGCGCATCGGTTTGGCCTCCACGGATCAGCTCTACTTCGCCTCCGGATTGCTGGACTGCCCCGGCGCGATGTTCACCGCGAGCCATAACCCCGCCGCCTACAACGGAATCAAGCTGTGCCGGGCCGGGGCCAAACCGGTCGGCGCCGAGAGCGGGTTGCGCGTCATCGCCGACGACGTCATCGCCGGCGTCAAGGGCTCCAAGGGATATGACGGCCCGCCCGGCACGGTCTCCGATCGCGACGTGCTGGCCGACTACGGGGAATACCTGCGGTCCCTGGTCAGCACCTCCGGGCTGCGCCCGCTGCGTGTGGCCGTCGACGCCGGCAACGGCATGGCCGGCCTGACCACCCCCGCGGTGCTCGGCCCCATCGGCTCGATCACGTTGCTGCCGTTGTACTTCGAACTCGACGGTTCCTTCCCCAATCACGAGGCCAACCCCCTCGAACCCGCCAACCTGGTTGACCTGCAGAACTTTGTGCGCGAGACCGGCGCCGACATCGGGCTGGCCTTCGACGGGGACGCCGACCGCTGCTTCGTCGTCGACGAACGCGGCAACCCCGTGTCGCCGTCGACCGTGACCAGCCTGGTGGCCGCGCGCGAACTGGGCCGCGAGATCGGCGCGACGATCATCCACAACGTGATCACCTCACGGGCGGTACCCGAGTTGGTCGCCGAGCGCGGCGGCACACCGCTGCGGTCGCGGGTGGGCCACTCCTATATCAAGGCGCTGATGGCCGAGACCGGCGCGATCTTCGGCGGCGAACATTCGGCGCACTACTACTTCCGCGACTTCTGGGGCGCCGACTCCGGGATGCTGGCGGCGCTGTACGTGCTGGCCGCGCTCGGCGAGCAGGACCGCCCGCTGTCGGAGCTGACCGCGGACTACCAGCGCTACGAATCGTCCGGCGAGATCAACTTCACCGTGGCCGACGCCGCGCAGTGCACCGAGGCGGTGTTGAGGTCGTTCGGCACCCGCATCCACTCCCTCGATCACGTGGACGGCGTGACGGTGGATCTGGGCGACGGCAGCTGGTTCAACCTGCGCAGCTCGAACACCGAGCCGTTACTGCGGCTCAACGTGGAGGGTCGCACCGCCGAGGACGTCGGCGCGGTGGTCCTCCAGATCAGCACGGAAATCGCCGCGCAGACGCCGCGCGCGGGGGCCGCTCCGTGAACGCCACCCGGGCAATCGATCTCGAAGACACCGATGGCCTGCTGACCGCCGACCGCGACGGACTGCTGCGGGCGGCGTCGTCGGCCGGGGCGCAGGTGCGGTCGATCGCCACCGCGGTCGAGGAGGGCGCGCTGGACCCGCTGCGCGCCGAGGACCGTCCGCGCAGCGTGATCTGGGTGGCCGGCCGCGGCACCGCCGAGACCGCCGGGGCGATGCTGGCCGCGACGCTGGGTTCGGTGGCCTCCCAGCCGTTCACGCTGGCCGGCGAGGCGCCGCCATGGGTGGGCCCGCTCGACGTGCTGATCGTCGCGGGCGACGACCCGGGCGACCCGACGCTGGTCGCCTCCGCCGCGACCGGGGTGCGCCGCGGCGCGCGGGTCGTGGTGGCGGCGCCCTGCGAGGGTCCGTTGCGGGATGCCACCGCCGGGCACGCGGCGGTGCTGGCGCCCC
Organism: Mycobacterium marseillense; assembly: GCF_010731675.1. Lineage (NCBI taxonomy): Bacteria > Bacillati > Actinomycetota > Actinomycetes > Mycobacteriales > Mycobacteriaceae > Mycobacterium > Mycobacterium marseillense. The sequence continues at coordinate 2,722,553 of NZ_AP022584.1, read as the reverse complement.
GGCTGGGGGTTCCCGACGAATTCGGGCTGTGCCGCTATCTGGCCGCCGGGCTGGCCGTGCTGCACGCCGTCGACCCGCGGCCCAGCGTGGACCTGGGCCTGCTCGCCGACGAGCTCGACGCCGAGGCGCTGCGCAACAGCGCCGCCCGCGAACTGTTCACCAACCCGGCCAAGCTGCTGGCCGCGCGCATCGCCGACCGCCAGGTCGCGCTGGCCGGCGACGGCGCCGCGACGCTGGCCCTGGCCCGGCACGGCAGCTCGGTGCTGCTGCGGGTGGCCAACACGGTCACCGCCGCCACCGCGCTGGCGGACGCGGTGGCCGCCCTGCGCGCCGCCTCCTCCTCCGGTTTCGGGGCCGGCCTCGACGACCCCGACGCCGCCCTGTTCCACGACGAACAGATCGACGGCCCCTTGCCGCAACGGTTGCGGGTGCTGGCGGTCATCCTGGCCGCCGAGCAGGCGCTGGTGGCCGCCCGGACGGCCGGGCTCGACGACGTGTACCTGCTCGCCGCCGAGGATGTGCCCGACGGACCCGGCGGATCGGCCGGCTCCGGTGTTTCGCCTGCGCTGGGGGGCCCCGGACGCGCCGAGCAGCAGCTGGCAGTATTAGCCGTCCGGCTTGAGATGGCCGCGGTTTACATGCGACTGGTGCGGGGATAGATAGAACAGTGGAACTGCTTCGCGGGGCCTTGAGAACGTACGCGTGGGGTTCGCGTACCGCGATCGCCGAGTTCACCGAACGTCCGGTGCCGGCGGCGCATCCGGAGGCCGAGCTCTGGTTCGGCGCCCACCCGGGCGACCCGGCCTGGCTGGAAACCGGCAACGGTGAGATCACGTTGCTCGAGGCGCTCGACGCCGACCCGGAGGGACAGCTCGGCCCCGGGTCGCGGGCCCGCTTCGGGGACGTGTTGCCCTTCCTGGTCAAGGTGCTGGCCGCCGACGAGCCGCTGTCGCTGCAGGCGCATCCGAGTGCCGCGCAGGCGACCGAGGGCTACCTGCGCGAGGAGCGGGTCGGCATCCCGCTGACCTCGCCGGTGCGCAACTATCGCGACACCTCGCACAAGCCGGAGCTGCTGGTGGCGTTGCACCCGTTCGAGGCGCTGGCCGGATTCCGCCAGGTGTCGCGCACGGTCGAGCTGCTGCGGGCCCTGGCGGTCTCCGACCTCGACCCGTTCATCGATCTGCTCAACGACCAGTCCGACGCCGACGGCCTGCGCGCGCTGTTCACCACGTGGATCACCGCCCCGCAGCCCGACATCGACGTGCTGGTCCCGGCCGTCCTGGACGGCGCCATCGCCTACCTCAGTTCGGGGGCAACCGAATTCGCGGCCGAGGCCAAGACGGTGCTCGAGCTCGGCGAACGCTATCCCGGTGACGCCGGCGTGCTGGCGGCGCTGCTGCTCAACCGCGTCAGCCTGGGCCCGGGTGAGGCTATCTTCGTGTCGGCCGGCAACCTGCACACCTACCTGCGCGGCTTCGCGGTGGAGGTGATGGCCAACTCCGACAACGTGTTACGGGGCGGCCTGACCCCCAAGCACGTCGACGTGCCCGAGCTGCTGCGCGTGCTGGACTTCGCGCCCACCACCGAGGAGCAGCTGCGGCCGCACATTCGCCGCGAGGGTTTCGGGCTGATCTATGAGACGCCGACCGATGAGTTCGCCGTCGCGCTGCTGGAGCTCGAGGACGAGTACGTCGGCCACGAGGTGGACGCGACGTGCAGCCACGACGGGCCGCAGGTCCTGTTGTGCATCCAGGGTTCGACGACGGTGCACGGCAAGTCCGGCTCGCTGACGCTCAAACGGGGGATGGCGGCGTGGGTCGCGGCCGATGACGCCCCGATCCGGCTGGTCGCGCACGAGCCGAGCAAGCTGTTCAGGGCGACGGTAGGGCTGTAGCGACTAGGCCTGATGGTGGCGACCCGCAGCGCCCGGGCTTGCGATCGCCACCCGCCGCTGCCTGGCGGCCTCGCGCCGCTCGCCCAGCCATAGTCGCGCGTTGTGCACCACGGCGCGGCCGATGATCCGCGGCGGCGGAACCATGTAGAGGCTGTCCAGCAGCGAGAACCGGCGCAAAAACCATTCCGCCAGAACGGGTTCGGTTTCGGCGGCGCCCAGGAATTGGTCGAACAGCGCCCCGGAGGGCCGCCACCACCAGGGAATCGGCCCCTTGGTGCCGGCGTGGTGGAAGGTGATATCGCCGATGGCGTTCATCATCCACACCGGGAAGGTGCTCTTCGCGGTGGCCCGGTGCAGCGCCGCGGCCAGTTGATCGTCGGGTCCTTGCAGCGCGCTGCGCAGATGACCGGCCTGCAACGACGTCATCGTCATGCCTTGGCCGAAGGTGGGGTTGAAGCTGGCCACCGCGTCGCCGAAGGCGATGATGCCGCCGGGGAAGCGGTCCAGTTTGTCGTAGCGGCGCCATCTGCTGGCCGGGAAGGCGTGGAACGCCGGATCGCCCAGCGGTTCGGCGCGTGCCAGCGCCGCGTTGAAGTGGGCGGGCAGCAGTTCCTCGGCCAGCGCCAGCATCGCGGGGAAGGTGCTCGGCGGTTTGGCGTTGGCCACGCCGAAGGTGGTCAGCACCCAGGTGCCGTCCTCGTAGCACAGCATGCCCAGCCCGAGCGACTGGTCGTGGGAGGCGCCGGCGACCACGACCTTCTCGGTGATCAGCCCGTCGGGGATGCGGAACTGCTGGGTGGCGTAGTTGATGCCGATGTCGACGGCCTGTTCGACGGGTCGCGCAAAACCCCATTGCGTCAACCACACCGGCAGCCGGGTGCCCCGCCCCGCCGCGTCGACGACAAGGTCCGCGGCTATGAATTCTGGGAACTTCGGCTCGCCGTCGTCGGGATCGGCCGGATCCACCAGCGCGCCGGTCACCCGCGCTCGCGCGGGGTCGTAGCGCGGTTCGGCCACCGAGCGCCGCACGATGGTGACGTTGTCGAGGTCGTGAACCCGCTTGCGCAACTGCCATTCCAGGTGCGGCCGGCTGGGCACATAGGCGGTGAATTCGTCGCGCAGGGTTTGCCCCGTGCCCAGGACGTGGCCCGCGGCCCCCAGGTGGATGCAGTCCGGCCGGTTCTCCAGCTTGGGCACCCCGGCGGCGACCATGTCGTCGAGCAGGCCGGGAAAAAGGCCTTCGAATTCGATCGCGCCGCGCGCCATCAACATGTGCAGGTGCCGGTCCTGGGGCACGGTCGCGCGGTGCGCCGGGGTCGCCGGCAATTCGTCGCGCTCGTAGACCGTCACCCGCGCATACGTGTCCGAAAGCACCCGCGCGGCGCACAGCCCCGCGATGCTCCCCCCGATGACGAGCGCGTGGTCCCTCGCGTTTGCTTTGCTGTCCGGCATCCGGGGGGAGTACCCAGTACTGTGTCGGACCAATGGCTCCCAGCGTTGGGAAAGGGCGGTTGCATGGCCAATCGATGGCGCACGAAGTCGGTGGAACAATCGATCGCCGACACCGACGAGCCGGACACCAAGTTGCGCAAGGACCTTACCTGGTGGGACCTGGTCGTCTTCGGCGTCGCCGTGGTGATCGGCGCCGGTATCTTCACGGTCACCGCGTCGACGACCGGCGACATCACCGGGCCCTCCATCTGGTTGTCGTTCGTGATCGCGGCGGGCACCTGCGCGCTGGCGGCGCTGTGTTACGCCGAGTTCGCCTCGACGCTGCCGGTGGCCGGTAGCGCCTACACCTTCTCGTATGCGACCTTCGGGGAGTTTTTGGCCTGGATCATCGGGTGGAATCTGCTGCTGGAATTGGCGATCGGCGCCGCCGTCGTCGCCAAGGGGTGGTCGAGCTACCTGGGCACGGTGTTCGGGTTCGCCGGTGGCACAGTCGAATTCGCGTCGGCTCAGGTCGACTGGGGTGCGCTGGTGATCGTCGCCGGGGTGGCGACGCTGATCGCGTTGGGCACCAAGTTGTCGTCGAGGTTCTCCGCCGTGGTCACCGGCATCAAGGTGGCGGTCGTGCTGTTCGTCGTGGTGGTCGGCGTCTTCTACATCAAGCGCGCCAACTATTCGCCGTTCATCCCCAAACCGGAGGCCAGCAGTGAGGCCAAGGGCATTGACCAGTCGGTCCTGTCGTTGCTGACCGGGGCGCACAGCAGCCACTACGGCTGGTACGGCGTGTTGGCGGGGGCGTCCATCGTCTTTTTCGCGTTCATCGGATTCGACATCGTGGCCACCATGGCCGAGGAGACCAAGCATCCCCAGCGCGACGTCCCCCGGGGGATCCTGGCGTCGCTGGGCATCGTGACCCTGCTCTACGTCGCGGTCGCGGTGGTGCTGTCCGGCATGGTGTCCTACACCGAACTCAAGACGGTGCGGGGCCGCGGGCAGGCGAACCTGGCGACCGCCTTCACCGCGAACGGCATTCACTGGGCCAGCAAGGTCATCTCGATCGGCGCCCTCGCGGGACTGACCACGGTGGTGATGGTGCTGATGCTCGGCCAGTGCCGGGTGCTGTTCGCGATGGCGCGCGACGGGCTGTTGCCGCGCTCGCTGGCCAAGACCGGTTCGCGGGGCACCCCGGTGCGGATCACCGTGCTGGTCGCCCTGGTGGTGGCGGTGACCGCGTCGGTGTTCCCCATCACCAAGCTCGAGGAGATGGTCAACGTCGGAACGCTGTTCGCGTTCGTCCTGGTCTCCGCCGGCGTGATCGTGCTGCGCCGGACCAGGCCGGACCTGGAACGCGGCTTCAAGGCGCCGTGGGTGCCGGTGCTTCCGATCGCCTCCATCGCGGCCTGCGTCTGGCTGATGCTCAACCTGACCGCGCTCACCTGGGTTCGATTCGGCGTGTGGCTGGTGGTCGGTACGGCGATCTACGCCGGCTACGGCTACCGGCATTCGGTGCAGGGCGAACGCGAGGCGGCCGAGCCCGAGCCCAGCGACTCGCTCGAGGCCGACCCCAACAGCCCGGTGCCCTAGGACCGCTGGTTTACAAAGTTACGTGGTTTGTCTAGACACAAGACGCAGACGGCGGTATTGTCCAATCTCAACGTGGTGTGACTCACAAGGAGGTTGGCCATATGACCACATTCGAACCGCAGGTAGAGCAGGGAAGCCGCGCGCCGGTCTGGCGGGACAAGAAGCGCCGCCTCTGGCTGATGGGGTTGATCGCCCCGACGGCGTTGTTCGTGATGCTGCCGCTGGTCTGGGGACTCAACCGGCTCGGCTGGCACGCCGCCGCGCAGGTGCCGCTGTGGATAGGGCCGATCCTGCTCTGGATCCTGTTGCCGATCCTGGACCTGCGCTTCGGGCCCGACGGGCAGAACCCGCCCGACGAGGTGATGGAGCAGCTCGAGAATGACAAGTACTACCGCTACTGCACCTACGTGTACATCCCGTTCCAGTACCTCAGCGTGGTCCTGGGCGCCTACCTGTTCACCGCGTCGAACCTGAGCTGGCTGGGCTTCCCGGCTTCCCAGGGCGGGCTCGGCTGGGCCGGCAAGCTGGGCCTGGCGCTCTCGGTCGGCGTGCTCGGGGGCGTCGGCATCAACACCGCCCACGAGATGGGCCACAAGAAGGACTCGCTGGAGCGCTGGCTGTCCAAAATCACCCTGGCCCAGACCTGCTACGGCCACTTCTACATCGAGCACAACCGTGGCCACCACGTGCGGGTGGCCACCCCGGAGGACCCCGCGTCGTCGCGGTTCGGGGAAACGTTCTGGGAGTTCTTGCCGCGCAGCGTCTTCGGGAGCCTGCGCTCGTCACTGCGGCTGGAGGCCCAGCGGATACGCCGGCTGGGCAAGAATCCGTGGAATCCGCTCACGTACCCGTCCAACGACGTGCTCAACGCGTGGGCCATCTCGGTGGTGCTGTGGGGGATCCTGATCGCGGTCTTCGGGCCGGCGCTGATCCCGTTCGTGATCATCCAGGCGGTCTTCGGCTTCAGCCTGCTCGAGTCCGTCAACTACCTCGAGCACTACGGCCTGCTGCGCCAACAGAACTCGAGTGGCCGCTACGAGCGGTGCACCCCCGTGCACAGCTGGAACTCCGACCACGTCGTGACCAACCTGTTCCTGTACCACCTGCAGCGGCACAGTGATCACCACGCCAACCCGACGCGGCGCTACCAGACGCTGCGCAGCCTGGACGGCTCGCCCAACCTGCCCAGCGGATACGCGTCGATGATCTCGCTCACCTACTTTCCGCCGCTGTGGCGCAGGGTGATGGACCACCGGGTGCTGGCGCACTACGACGGCGACATCACCCGGGTCAACCTTCAGCCGCGGCGCCGCGAGAAGCTGCTGGCGCGCTACGGGGCCCAGGAGGCCCGGGCATGACCGCCTACCGCTGCCCCGGCTGCGACTACATCTACGACGAGGCGAAAGGCGCTCCGCGGGAAGGCTTTCGCCCGGGAACGCCCTTCGCCGACATTCCCGACGACTGGTGCTGCCCCGACTGCGCGGTGCGCGAGAAAGTCGATTTCGAAACCACGACGGCCTGATAGGAGGGAACCGATGAGCGAGGACTACAAGCTCTTCATCTGCGTGCAGTGCGGATTCGAGTACGACGAGGCCAAGGGCTGGCCGGAGGACGGCATCGCGCCCGGCACCCGGTGGGACGACATCCCGGAGGACTGGAGCTGCCCGGATTGCGGCGCGGCCAAGTCGGACTTCGAGATGGTGGAGATCGCCCGTTCGTGACCGCCGGCGACGATGCAGAGCGTAGCGATGAGGAGGAGCGGCGCAGATGACCGCCTCCCACGTGGTCGACCGTAGGGAAAAGGCAGATTTCGGGGCCCGGACCGCTATTGTCGCGCCTGTGAAGCGGATGCCGTACGCCGAAGCGTCGCGCGCCCTGCTGCGTGACTCGGTGCTCGATGCGATGCGGGACCTGCTGCTGACCCGGGATTGGTCGGCCGTCACCCTGTCCGACGTGGCCCGCGCGGCGGGCATCAGCCGGCAGACCATCTACAACGAGTTCGGCTCGCGGCAGGGGCTGGCGCAGGGGTACGGCCTGCGCCTGGCCGACCGCCTGGTCGACGCCGTCAACGCCGCGCTGCAGGCCCACGTCGGCGATATCTACGCGGCCTTCCTGCAGGGCTTCCGCGACCTGTTCACCGAGCTGTCGGCCGATCCGCTGGTGATCTCGCTGCTGACCGGCGTCGCCAAACCCGACCTGCTGCAGATCATCACCACCGGAAGCGCCCCCATCATCACGCGGGCGTCCGAGCGGCTGACCACCGCGCTGACCCACAGCTGGGTGGCCACCAGCGACGAGGACGCCGGCGTGCTGGCGCGTGCCATCGTGCGGCTGGCGTTGAGCTACGTGTCGATGCCGCCCGAGGCCGACCACGACGTTGCCGCCGATCTGGCGCGGCTGATGACGCCGTTCGCCGAGCGGCACGGCGTCGTCAAGGTTCCCTGAACGTTCCCTGGCCCCTGCCGCGCGCCGGCGCACGACTACAGTGGCGCAAGAACATACCTAAGCTAATTACCGCTTGGATCCGAGCGAGCCCCCAGACGGCACAAAAAGGAAGAGAAGCTATGACGACGACCGAAAACGCACTCACCCCCGACGTTCGAAACGGCATCGACTTCAAGGTCGCCGATTTGTCGTTGGCGGACTACGGTCGCCGGGACATCGAGCTCTCCGAGCAGGAGATGCCGGGTCTGATGTCGCTGCGCCGCGAGTACCACGACGTGCAGCCGCTCAAGGGCGCGCGCATCTCGGGTTCGCTGCACATGACCGTGCAGACCGCGGTGCTGATCGAGACCCTCGTCGCGCTGGGCGCGGAGGTGCGCTGGGCGTCCTGCAACATCTTCTCCACCCAGGACCACGCCGCCGCCGCGGTGGTCGTCGGCCCACACGGCACCCCGGAGGAGCCCAAGGGCGTGCCGGTGTACGCGTGGAAGGGCGAGACGCTCGAGGAGTACTGGTGGGCGGCCGAGCAGGTGCTGACGTGGCCCGACGAGCCGGCCAACATGATCCTGGACGACGGCGGCGACGCCACGATGCTGGTGCTGCGCGGCGCGCAGTACGAGAAGGCCGGCGTGGTGCCGCCGGACGAGGAAGACGACTCGGCCGAGCACCGGGTGTTCCTGAACCTGCTGCGCAAGCGGTTCGAGACCGACAAGGACAAGTGGACCAAGATCGCCGCGTCGATCAAGGGTGTCTCCGAGGAGACCACCACCGGCGTGCTGCGGCTCTACCAGTTCGCCGCGGCCGGCGACCTGGCGTTCCCGGCGATCAACGTCAACGACTCTGTCACCAAGAGCAAGTTCGACAACAAGTACGGCTGCCGGCACTCGCTGATCGACGGCATCAACCGCGGTACCGACGTGCTGATCGGCGGCAAGAAGGTCCTCATCTGTGGCTACGGCGACGTCGGTAAGGGTTCCGCCGAGTCGGTGGCCGGCCAGGGCGCACGGGTGACCGTCACCGAGATCGACCCGATCAACGCCCTGCAGGCGCTGATGGAGGGCTTCGACGTCAAGCGGGTGGAGGACGTGATCGGCGAGGCCGACATCATCATCACCACGACGGGCAACAAGGACATCATCACCCTCGAGCACATGAAGGCGATGAAGGACAAGGCGATCCTGGGCAACATCGGCCACTTCGACAACGAGATCCAGGTGGCCCGGCTGGAGAAGTCCGGCGCCACCAAGACCAACATCCGCCCGCAGGTCGACCTGTGGACGTTCGGCGACACCGGCAAGTCGATCATCCTGCTGTCCGAGGGCCGGCTGCTGAACCTGGGTAACGCCACGGGCCACCCGTCGTTCGTGATGAGCAACAGCTTCTCCAACCAGGTCATCGCGCAGATCGAGCTGTGGACCAAGAACGACGAGTACGACAACGAGGTCTACCGGCTGCCCAAGCACCTGGACGAGAAGGTGGCGCGCATCCACGTGGAGGCGCTCGGCGGCGAGCTGACCAAGCTCACCAAGGAGCAGGCCGAGTACATCGGCGTCGACGTCGACGGCCCCTACAAGGCCGACCACTACCGCTACTGAGCCCTCGCTTGGCACCGAATGTGCGGCCAGCCGCGCATTCGGTGTTCGGCGTGCGGCTGGCCGCCCACTCGCGAACCCGCGGCGGCGCTAGGCTCGCGCCGTGCTGATCGCGATCGAAGGCGTCGACGGCGCCGGCAAGCGCACGTTAACCGAAGGGTTGCTGGCCGCTTTCGAAGCGGCGGGAAAATCCGTGGCCACCCTGGCCTTTCCGCGCTACGGGCAATCGGTGACGGCCGACATCGCGGCCGAGGCGCTGCACGGCGAGCACGGGGACCTGGCGTCCTCGGTCTACGCGATGGCGACCCTCTTCGCGCTCGATCGCGCCGCCGCGGTCGAGCATCTCGAGGGGCTGCGCCGCGACCATGACGTGGTGATCATGGACCGCTACGTCGCCTCCAACGCGGCCTATACCGCCGCGCGCCTGCATCAGGACGCGGGCGGACCGGCAGTGGCGTGGGTGCACGGTCTCGAATACCAGCGCCTGGGTCTGCCCGCGCCCGACTGGCAGGTACTGCTGGCGGTGTCGGCCGAACTGGCCGGGCAGCGCGCGCGCAGCCGGGCCGAATCCGATCCGAGCCGCGCGCGCGACAGCTACGAACGCGACGACTGGCTCCAGCAGCGCACCGGCGACGTCTACGCCGGGCTGGCCGCCGCAAGCTGGGGCGGTCCGTGGCGGGTCGTCGACAAAGACGTCGATCCGGCCGCCTTGGCCGCCGGTTTGATGGCCAGATAGCACAAATTTGTCACGATTCGGCCTTATCGGAGAAGAAACGCCCGTGTGGCGCCCGAGTTTTGTCCCGATCTGGTGACACCATGGACTCCATGAGGCAAAGGATTTTGGTCGTCGATGACGACGCTTCGCTAGCCGAGATGCTCACCATCGTGCTTCGTGGGGAGGGTTTCGACACTGCGGTCATCGGTGACGGCACCCAGGCCCTGACTGCGGTGCGCGAACTGCGCCCCGATTTGGTGTTGTTGGACCTGATGTTGCCCGGCATGAACGGCATCGACGTGTGCCGGGTGTTGCGCGCCGATTCGGGCGTGCCGATCGTGATGCTGACCGCCAAGACCGACACCGTCGACGTGGTCCTGGGCCTCGAGTCGGGCGCCGACGACTACATCATGAAGCCGTTCAAGCCCAAGGAGCTGGTGGCCCGGGTGCGGGCGCGGCTGCGGCGCAACGACGACGAGCCCGCCGAGATGCTGTCCATCGCCGACGTCGAGATCGACGTGCCGGCGCACAAGGTCACGCGCAACGGCGAACAGATCTCGCTGACCCCGCTGGAATTCGACTTGCTGGTGGCGTTGGCGCGCAAACCGCGGCAGGTGTTTACTCGTGATGTGCTGCTCGAACAGGTGTGGGGCTATCGTCACCCGGCGGATACCCGCCTGGTGAACGTGCACGTCCAGCGTCTGCGGGCCAAGGTCGAGAAAGACCCTGAGAACCCGACCGTGGTGTTGACCGTTCGAGGAGTTGGGTACAAGGCCGGACCTCCGTGACCGGTAGGGACACGTGATCTGGGGCTCCCGGCGACGCACTCGGAGCCGCTGGGGGCGCTCCGGCCCCATGACTCGCGGCATGGGCGCAGTGAGTCGGGCCGTAGCCATCGCCTGGCGTCGCTCGTTGCAGTTACGGGTCGTCGCGTTGACGCTTGGGCTGTCGCTGGCGGTCATCCTGGCGCTCGGCTTCGTATTGACGTCCCAGGTCACCAATCGCGTCCTCGACGTCAAGGTCAAGGCCGCGATCGAACAGATCGAGCGCGCGCGCACCACCGTCGGTGGGATCGTCAACGGCGAAGAGGCGCGCTCGCTGGACAGCAGCCTGCAGCTGGCCCGCAACACGCTGACCTCCAAGACCGACCAGGCCTCCGGCGCGGGGTTGGCGGGGGCCTTCGACGCGGTGCTGATGGTGCCGGGCGACGGGCCGCGCGCGGCGACCACGGCCGGACCCGTCGACCAGGTGCCCAATGCCCTGCGCGGTTTCGTCAAGGCCGGGCAGGCGTCCTACCAATACGCGACCGTGCACACCGACGGGTTCTCGGGCCCGGCGCTGATCGTCGGCACCCCGGCGGCCTCGCAGGTGGCCAACGTGGAGCTGTACCTGATTTTTCCGCTGAAGAACGAGCAGGCCACCATCCAACTGGTGCGCGGCACCATGATCACCGGCGGCGCGGTGCTGCTGGTGCTGCTGGCCGGGATCGCGCTGCTGGTGTCGCGCCAGGTGGTGGTGCCGGTGCGGTCGGCCTCGCGCATCGCCGAACGGTTCGCCGAGGGGCACCTGTCCGAGCGCATGCCGGTGCGCGGCGAGGACGACATGGCGCGGTTGGCGATGTCGTTCAACGACATGGCGGAAAGCCTGTCGCGCCAGATCACCCGCTGGAGGAGTTCGGTAATCTGCAGCGCCGCTTCACTTCTGACGTGAGCCACGAGCTGCGCACCCCGCTGACCACGGTGCGCATGGCCGCCGACCTGATCTATGACCACAGCGCGGACCTCGACCCGACGCTGGCGCGCTCCACCGAGCTGATGGTCAACGAGCTGGACCGGTTCGAGTCGCTGCTCAACGACCTGCTGGAGATCTCCCGGCACGACGCCGGTGTCGCCGAGCTGTCCGTCGAAGCGGTCGACCTGCGCACCACCGTGCGCAGCGCGCTCAGCAACGTCGGGCATCTGGCCGAGGACGCCGGCATCGAACTGAAGGTGGACTTGCCGACGCACGAGGTGATCGCCGAGGTCGACACCCGCCGGGTGGAGCGGATCCTGCGCAACCTGATCGCCAACGCCATCGACCATGCCGAGCACAAGCCGGTCAAGATCCGGATGGGCGCCGACGAGGACACCGTCGCCGTCACCGTCCGCGACTACGGGGTCGGGCTGCGGCCCGGCGAGGAGAAGCTGGTGTTCAGCCGGTTCTGGCGCGCGGACCCCTCGCGGGTGCGCCGGTCCGGCGGCACCGGGCTCGGCCTGGCGATCAGCATCGAGGACGCGCGGCTGCACCAGGGCCGGCTGGAGGCGTGGGGAGAACCGGGCGACGGCTCGTGCTTCCGGCTGACGCTCCCGCTGGTTCGCGGCCACAAGGTCACCACCAGCCCCCTGCCCATGAAACCGATCCCGCAACCCGCGCCGCAGGCCGGCGGGCCCGAGCGCAAGGAACGCCCGCAGCGCCAGCGTGAGCACGCCGAGAGGACCCTGTGATGCGGCGGCTGCTGGGCCTGCTGATGCTGGCCGTCCTGCTGGCGGGCTGCGCCGGGGTGCCCAGCTCGTCGGCGCCGCAGGCCATCGGCACCGTCGAGCGGCCGGCGCCGTCGAACCTGCCCAAGCCGACTCCGGGCATGGACCCCGACGTGCTGCTGCGCGAATTCCTCAAGGCCACAGCCGATCCGGCGAACCGGCACCTGGCCGCGCGCCAGTTCCTCACCCAGTCGGCATCCAACTCGTGGGACGACGCCGGTAGCGCGCTGCTGATCGACCACGTCGTGTTCGTCGAAACCCGTGCGGCCGAACGTGTTTCGGCGACAATGCGGGCCGACATCCTGGGCTCGCTGTCCGACATGGGGGTGTTCGAGACCGCCGAGGGCGTGCTGCCCGACCCGGGGCCCATCGAATTGGTGAAGACCTCCGGCGGCTGGCGCATCGATCGGTTGCCCAACGGGGTTTTCCTGGACTGGCAGCAATTTCAGGCGACCTATAAGCGAAACACCCTCTACTTCGCCGACCCGACCGGCAAGACCGTGGTCCCCGATCCACGCTATGTCGCGGTGCCCGACCACGACCAGCTGGCCACCGAGCTGGTGTCCAAGCTGATCGCCGGGCCGCGGCCCGAGATGGCCCACACGGTCCGCAACCTGCTCGCCCCGCCGCTGCGGCTGCGCGGGCCGGTGACCCGGGCCGACGGCGGCAAGAACGGGGTCGGGCGCGGGTATGGCGGTGCGCGCGTCGAGCTGGAAAAGTTGTCCACCACCGATCCGCACAGCAGGCAATTGGTTGCGGCGCAGATCATTTGGACGCTGGCCCGGGCCGATATCCGGGGCCCGTACGTGATCAACGCCGACGGCGCCCCGCTGGATGACCGGTTCCGCGACGGATGGACCACCTCCGATGTCGCCGCCACCGACCCCGGCGTGGCCGACGGCGCGGGCGCCGGGCTGCACGCGCTGGTGAATGGCTCACTGGTGTCGCTGGACGGCCAGCACACCTCGATGGTGCCGGGCGCGTTCGGGCGCATGGGGGATCAGACCGGCGCCGCATTGTCGCGCAGCGGCCGCGAGGTGGCGTCCGTGGTGACGCTGCACCGCGGCGCCCCGGATATGGCGGCCTCCTTGTGGATCGGTGATCTGGGCGCCGAAGCGGTGCAGTCCGCGGACGGGCACAGCCTGTCGCGGCCCACCTGGTCGCTGGACGACGTGGTCTGGGTGGTGGTCGACGGCAACAACGTGCTGCGGGCGATTCAGGAGCCGGCGTCGGGGCAACCCGCGCGCATTCCGGTGGATTCGGTAGCGGTGGCCACCAAATTCCCGGGGCCGATCACCGACCTGCAGCTGTCCCGCGACAGCACGCGGGCCGCGATGGTGATCGGCGGCCAGGTGATCCTCGTCAGCGTCGAGCAGACCCAGGCCGGGCAGTACGCCCTGACCTATCCGCGCCGGCTGGGCTTCGGGTTGGGCAATTCGGTCGTGTCACTGTCCTGGCGTACCGGCGACGACATCGTGGTGACCCGCACCGACGCCAATCATCCGGTCTCGTACGTGAACATCGACGGGGTGAACTCCGACGCACCTGCCCGCGGCCTGCAGATGCCGGTGACGACCGTGGTGGCCAACCCGTCCACGGCCTACGTCGCGGGACCCGAAGGGGTGCTGCAGTATTCGCCGTCCGCCGACGGTCAGCAGGGTTGGTTGGACGTGCCCGGGCTGACGATCCCCGGCGCGGCGCCGGTGCTGCCGGGCTAGACGCGCGCTCTCGCAAACACACCGTCCCTCACATCTGAGGCCTATGCCGGGTATGAAAGGGCGCCCACCAGGCGTTGACAGTCGAAGCGCCGAAGCGGTCCTGGCCGGTTTGCGCGGCCCCCTGGACAGATTGCGCGGACTTCCTGTTGAGGTATGGCGCAGCAAAGTCAGCGGCGTTAGCGTTGCGGCCGCAGGCGTCGAGAGGGGATCTGCGGATCGTGAGAGAAGACGACCTCGACACGAGCAAACCGACCGCGGAGGCGTCGGAGGCGGCCATATGGACGCCGGCAAAGGAGTTCGACGACTTTGCCCGGGTCTGCTGTGGCCAACCGCACCTCCGCTTGTTGGCTGACCCGGATGGCTTTTCGGTGAACCAGCGCGTTGGCCAGATCGGTCCGGTCGCGTTGTCCGAAATCGCCGTTGGGTCCGACCTGCCCATGGATGGCGGCCAGGTGTGCGGCAGCTACCGCGTGATCGTGGTGCGGGCCGGTCGTACGGAGGCTGAACACCGGGGGCATTCTGTTGTCGCCGGGCCGGGCTGCGCCGCCGTGTTCACACCGGAGGGTCTCGGTACCGGGCAATGGGACGCGGGAAGCAGGTTGATCTGTCTGAAGATCCAGCGTTCCGCAATCGACGACGCCCTCAGCAACGCACTCGGTCGACAGGTGACGTCACAGGTCGACTTCACGCCCGTCCTGCCGGTCGATGCGGCGGCGACGAGAAGCTGGATCAACATGCTGGTGGCGTTCAAGGAACAGTATTTCCGCACCGGCAGCCTGCTGAACCAACCGCTGGTGGGGCTGCCATTCGTCGACGGCCTGGTGCGCGGGTTCTTGCTCGCCGCCGACCATCCCCACCTCGACGCCCTCACCCGAGACGAACGTCTTGCTGCACCGCGCGCGATTCGTACCGCGGTCGACCTCATCGAAGAGGAGGCACACCTGCCCCTGACGTTGTCCTCGATTGCCGCCCGCTGTCACGTAAGTGTCCGGACGCTGCAGCAGGGTTTCCAGCGCTATCTGGACACGTCGCCGATGGCGTATCTCCGCGAGGTCAGGCTGCGCCGAGCGCACGAGGCATTGCTCGAGACCGATCCGTCGATGACAACGGTGGCCTCGATCGCCTACCGGTGGGGGTTCAGCAACCTCGGCCGGTTCGCCGCCGCCCACGCGGCCCGGTATCGTGAGACGCCGACGGAAACGTTGCGCCGCAAGGCCTTTCACCATGGTGCAACGGAGCTATCGATCCGAGCGCGGACCGCATGACCGTGGGGGATGATCGGGTGCCGGATGCCGCGGTGGCGGTGGGCGGTACGTGGTCTTCGGTGCGGTCGTTGGACGACTTCGCGACGCTGCGCACGAACGGGCCGGATTCGTCGCCGCACTGGTGGCCAGAGATCGGGCCGCTCGGGAACCCCGGGTCGTTCTCCTTCGCACACCGGATGCGTCGTGTCGGTCCGATCACGGTGCTAGATGCGGATTTCCACGACGATGTGTGGGTGAACGGCGGTGAAACACGTCCCCACTATCACGTCACTTTGCCGGTGGCTCCCGCGTCGACCGCGGTCATCGACGAGGTGTCCGTCGCCGTGCAGCCGGGATCGGTCGCGGTGTATCGGCCCGAAGGCCAAGCGGGCGTGGACCGGTACGTCGGCCGTCTGCTGGCCGTGATGATCGATCGCCACGCCGTCGAGGACGCTCTGGCGGACGCGCTCGGGCGGTCCATCACTTCGCAAATCGACTTTGCGCCCTTGATGCGGACCGCGACCCCGGAGGTCCGCAGCTGGATCACCATCGTGTCGGAGTTCAGCGAGCAGCTGTTCCGGCCTCACAGTGTGCTGAACCGGCCAATGGTCGGAATGCCCTTCGCCGAGGGCCTGGTGCGCGGTCTCTTGCTGGCCGCAGACCATTCATACCGCGCAAGTTTGGAGGGGGCTGCGGCTGAGCCGCCCCCGGGTGTCATCCGCGCGGCAATCGAGGTGATCGAGGCCGAGGCAGACCGACCCCTGACCGTCTCGGCGCTGGCTCAACGCAGCTATGTCAGCGTTCGGTCACTCCAGCATGGCTTTCAGCGTCATGTGGGCGTCACGCCGATGGCGTATCTGCGCCAAGTCCGGCTGCGCCGGGCGCACCGGGATCTACTCGAGGCCGACCCGTCGACCGTCACCGTCGCGTCGGTGGCGTACCGCTGGGGCTTCACCAACCTCGGCAGGTTCGCCGCGGCCCACGCCGCTCGGTACCAGGAGCCGCCGTTGAAGACGTTGCAGCGCAATGCCCATTCGAGCGGGAACCCCTCACCTATACCGAGCGATATCTCGCAACTGCGCGACGACGGACGCGGAAGCGACGGACCTTCCTTGTTCGTCCACGAGGTCCGCCCCGAGCATCGCTGAGGTGCTGGTTTCCGACAGCACCTCAGCGGCGACGACAAACAGGCTTCCCGTCCCCGCGCGCAGGTAGTTCACCGTCATCGTCAGGGTCGGCAGGCCGTGGCCGGTCACCAGGGTGCCGCAATGCGCCGCCGTTTGATCCAGCATTTCGGCGATGGATCCGCCACTGAGAGTATTAAACGCCGTGAAGCGCTCGGGCCCGGGGCGAAACGAGACCTTCAGCGACCTGTCTACGCGTGATCCAGTCTCGAATTGGGCGTTCAGGGCCGAAAGCTGGGGCGGCAGAGCGGTGTTCATCACAGCGATCCACTCTGGTTCGGAAAGAGCCGACCCGGATTCGCCGAATAGGCGCCGATAGGCATCGGGGCGCGACGTGAAGTTACTTTGCAACGACAGCCCTCCGATCGTCGGATGCGCGCCGACGGTGCCCAGTCTGTTCGCCCAGGGCCGGCTCACGGCGGGATGGAGTCGGACTCCATCCCAGCTTTGGTCCCAGTCTCTCGGCCATGTCGGTGACTATTTGCACTTGATCGTCTTCGACGAATCCATGTGGCAACGCGAAGGCCACCTCGTTGACGCGCTGAAAACCCCGATGGGCATGAAGGATATCGGCGAGTTCCTCGGAGGTGCCGACGTAGTCGGGCGAGGCGATCATGCCGCGCGGCCCATAGGGCTGCAGCGTGCGATCGATGCGGCCTTGCGCGTAAGCCCGGTACCGGTTGACCTGGGTGGGCGACGCGGAATCGGTCGGGATGACCACCAATGCCTGTGAGATTCGGGCGGTTTGGGGATGGGGATGGTGTGCGCGATACGCATCGATATGCCCGGCCTGGATCGTGGCGAAGTCGCGAGTGCGGCTTCCTTCGCTGCTCACCAAGTTAGCGGTCAGGTAGTTGAGGCCCTGAATCCCGGCCCACACCGCGGATTGCAAGCCTCCGCCGTACCAGACCCGGCCGGCCAGACCGGGCGAGTGGGGCTGGACTCGGCGGAAGAATTCATCGTGACCAACGGTGCCCTCGAAATCACTGACTGGATCGCCCCGCAGGCACGCGAGTAACCGCGTCACTCGTGCTTTCGAAAAGTCCTCCACCTCATGGGTTTCGGGATACAACGCGGACTTGAATCTTTCGTAGAGCACCGGGGTGCCGACCGACACGCCGGGGTTGAGCCGGCCACCCGACAAGATGTCGACGGTTGCCAGGTCTTCAGCGAGGCGCAGCGGGTTCTCCAGGCCGAGCGGGATCACCGCGGTGCCCAGCTCAATCCGGCGGGTGCGCTGGCTGGCGGCGGCCAACAGCGCCACGGGCGAGGCGATACCCCGTTGCAGATGTCGTTGGCGTACCCAGACACTGTCGAAGCCCAGCGCCTCCGCGCGCTCGATCATCCGTAGGGCTTCTTCGTGGCCCGGGCCCGGATCGGCCTCGTCGAACCGGCCGATGGTGAGGAAACCCATTCTGCGCAACGGTGTTCCGCGGTGAGGCATGAATTCGAAGGTATCGACGTGATGGCGGGCTGACTAGCCGATGTGCGCAGCGCGCAGGCCTGATTACGCCCGGCGCGGAAAAGCCGCGCGGTTCAAAGTCACCGAAGGAATCTCGCCGTACCGCTCCGCGTGTGCGGCGGCGAAGCGGCCGAGATTGGTGAAGCCCCAGCGGTAGGCGACTGAGGCGACCGTGACGTCCGCTGGGTCCGACTCGATCAGCGCCTGGTGCGCGTGGCGCAGGCGAACCTCGCGCAGATATGCCATCGGAGACATTCCCAGAGAGCTGCGAAAGCCCTCCTGAAGGGAACGGACACTGACGTGGCTACGCGCCGCAAGCGACGAAACCGTCGTCGGCAGGTGCGCCTCGGATTCGATGATGTCGATCGCCGCCCGGATCGCACCAGGGGGAGCCGTCCCGACGCCGTTCGCCACAGCCTCGCGGTCCGGGTGGTCGACGGCCAGCAGGAGCCCGCGCACGAGGCCGTCGACGAACGGCATCGCGACCAGGGAGTGGTGCAGGAAGCTGTCCGGCCGGCAGAACTGCTGGGTGAACAGCCACAGCATGTTGACCCAACTCCGGGTCAGCGGCGCATCGATCGGCATCACGGGTGCGAAGTCGACCTGCGTCTTCACCTGCCGAGCGAGAGCGTCGCCGAGAGCATGCTCGACGGCGCTACGGTCGATCTTCACGCCCAGCATCCGGCTGCCGGCCGCCCAACGCGCTAAGCCCTGCCCCTCGGGCTGGTACACCGCAAGGGTGCCGGCGCCGGTGAACAGCGACGACCCCCGGTGGTACGACTCGAGGCGACCCGACCGCACCACGTTCACGCGGTATCCGCTGCAGTGCTCGCCGGAATCCACTAAGGCATCGGAGCCGGCGACGAATTCGCTGAACGCAATCGGCCCGATTCGACCCGTCCGCTGGGTGAGCGAGAACGAATTCGGGTCACTGCGTAGCTTGAGATGGGGCTCCTGGCAGCACAGAACGGCGAAGTCATCAAGTGCCTTCGTCGTGATCCATGTATCGGTATCCGAAACGCGCGCTGTCCGCCGGTCGATCACTCGGTCAGCCTCTCCACTTTCCACGGCACCATCGCGTCGACGGTCAACGCCTGACTGCGCCGATGCCAGTGTCGAGGCTACGCCGCCGTGGCGGCAGCGGGGAGTCGCGGCCTGCGCATTTCGGCCGGGGCGCTGCGTGCGGTGGCTAGGGGGCGCCGCGTGAGCTCACTAACGTGGGCGGCGCAATACCCCGACTCAGCGATTGTGCGAGCCATGACTATCGATCAAAAGCCCTCGGATTCCGGCACTTATGTGCTGGGGCATGTCGATACCGAGATTCAGCGTCTGCTGTTGCAGGGCCGTCTGCACAACGACTTCACCGAGCACGTGCTGCGGCTGGCGGGTCTGCGCCCGGGTATGCGGGTGCTGGATGTGGGCTGCGGCCCGGGCGATGTGTCGATCATCGCCGCGCGCCTGGTCGGGCAGGGCGGCTCGGTACTCGGAGTGGATGCGGCCGCCGACGTCGTGGGGCTCGCTCGCTCCCGTGCCGCACAGCAAGGCCTGCACACCGTCAGGTTCGAGGCGACCGCGATCGGCGCCATCCGCCTGAACCGCCCAGTGGACGCCGTGATCGGACGGTTGATCCTCATGCATCTGGCGGACCCCGTCGCTGCGCTGCGTCAGCTCGCGGCGATGGTGCGCCCCGGTGGCCTTGTCATTTTCTGCGAATCCGATATCAATGGGGTCTACAGCGTCGCCGACTTGCCGCTGTGGAGGGCCGTGAAGGACAGTTTCACCAAAACCTTTGAAAGCGTGGGACTTGACGCGGCGTTCGGAGCAAAACTGCATACGGTGTTTCGGCGCGCCGGTCTGGCTCCGCCGCGATTGGTGCTCGGGGCACCGCTCGGCCCGGGCGACGATGCCGACATCCTGACTTACGTTGTGGAGACCTGGCGTTCGATCCTCCCCGTGGCTGAACAGCAGGGCTTGATCCCGGACGAGTTGGCTGACCTGAGCACGCTCAGGCA
Source organism: Mycobacterium marseillense (assembly GCF_010731675.1). Classification (NCBI taxonomy): domain Bacteria; kingdom Bacillati; phylum Actinomycetota; class Actinomycetes; order Mycobacteriales; family Mycobacteriaceae; genus Mycobacterium; species Mycobacterium marseillense. The sequence goes on along the minus strand of NZ_AP022584.1, from coordinate 2,702,738 downwards.
ACGCTTGCAAGCCGAGGCCACCGCGGCGCAAGCCATGATCGTCATGCCACCGCTCGTCTGTGCGTGGGCCCAGGTGTAATCCGCGTCGCGGATATCGACTCGACAGGTTCCACGACAAGCCGGGAGGCACGAAAACTCGTGAGTGACCGCATTGCAGCCACACAACCCGCGGGCATTCTGCGTGCACTCGGGTTGCGGGAACGCTGCTTATATCGTTATTCCGAACGGAATCCGTTGCTGTTCGTACTGGCCGCCGAGTTCGACGTAACCCTCGACCCGCGCCGTGTGGGCGATGCGCTCGATGCCGTGCAACGCCGGCATCCGTTGCTATCAGCCCACATCCAAGATGACACTGTGCTGGGACCGGCGTTCTATCGTGCTGACCTGGTGACACCGATCGAGCTGACGCTTCATCGAGATCCCGACCAAGATTGGCAGGCGCTCGCCGCCGAGGAACTCACCCGGCCCTTCGACATCGCGACGGCTCCGTTGATGCGGGCGACACTTCTCGACCAACGGACGAGCTCGACGCTGCTGCTGACGTTCGACCACGTCATATCCGACGGAATTTCGTCCGTCGCGGTGCTCGACGACCTGCTGGCCACGATCAATGGCGAACGGCTAGCGGCACTGCCACTGCCGGAGTCACTGGAAGCTCTGGCCACTCGCAGGTTCGATGCTTCCCACATCGGTGACGTGCGTCCCGAAGTCGGTGATCCGCGCATGGCCGTGCCCACCCGCGTCCGCCCCTTCGATGCCACGCCACCGTACGTGCATCGGGTTTCGATGGACCGCGGCGCTACCGCGCACCTCATCGAGCGGTGCCGCAATGAGGGCGCTACCGTGCATGCCGCGATCGTGACAGCCGCGTCCCGGGTGCGCAGCGCAGGCTGCGGGGACGATTTCGTCCGCACGTACAGCCCGATCAATGCCAGGGACCTTGTCGCCCAGGCGGCTGGCAGCTGCCTATGTATTTCCTTCGCATGCACCGGGATGGCGCCGGGGGACGGAACCGCGTTTTGGTGCCAGGCGCGCGAGACCAGCGAGCGGTTGAAGGTCATGAGGTCACCTGCAGGACTGATGCTGGGTTCTGCGGTGATCGAGGACAACTTTCCATTCGATGCCGACTGCGAGGCCGCGGAGCACTTCCTTTGCACCCTATTGCCTTTCGAGCTCACGATCACCAACCTGGGTGTTCGAAAACTGTCGCGTCTTCGGCCCGTTCGGCCCCGAGCCATCTGGGGCCCCGTCGTATTGACACAGATCGAACGGGAATGCGTCACCGGGGTCGTCACTTACGACGGCCAGCTTCGCATGGTCACTTGTGGCTACGCGGCCACTGACGACTTCCTCGAGGAGACGCGTGAAATGCTCATCGGCGCAATGGAATAACCGCAGTAGCGGACAGCCATCCGTCGCATCGCGCCGCCCGGGTCGCGTGCGCGATCTGGCCAGCAGCCCGCGTGCGGTGGGTAGTTCGGTCTGCTCTGGCTGCATAGCGTTAGCCCATGGCGAGTCCAGTAGTTGCACCAAGCAGCCGCCGGCTGCGGTGTGCTGGCGGCGCAAAGCAGTGAGGAGTGTGCGGGATCGTGCAGACTGCATATGCGGACATGAAGATACTCGGGCGGCCGGGTCGTTCACATGAAGCGGGGCGACACGAAGGGTTGCAGAGTGCAGACGTGACCCGGGCGTTGCTTGCGTCCGGAATCTTCAGCAAGACCGATCCTCGCGCGGTGTCCGTTTGGGCGAATCAGATGGCGCCCGTGCACCTCCCGCCGGGGCACGTGATGGTCGAAGACGGCAACTTCGGTGGTTGTCTACATGTGATCATCTCCGGGAAAGTCAAAGTCTGCCATCGCCGTACGCGCGGATGTGAGATCGTGCTGAACATCCTGGGTCCGTCCGACATGCTGGGCGTGATAACACTTTTCAGTGCGGGTTCGGAGTATGTGACGGCAACAACCCTCACCGAGGTGACTGCGGTCCCGATCGAACGCGATCAATTCTGCGGGTGGATGGCCGAGCATCCTGAGGTCGCGTGCCAGATGTTGCGTCTGATGGCGCGGTGGACGAAGACGATGACAGATTGCCTGGTCGACTTCGTGTCCGAGGATGCGCAGGTGCGTCTCGCCAGCCGGCTTTTGGCTCTGCGGAAGAGGTTTGGCTTGCAAGACGGTGACGCGGTGCGAGTCGTCCACAACCTGACACCAGGGGACCTTTCTCTCCTCGTCGGTATCGCGCCGGAGACGATCGGCGAGACGCTGCACGATTTCGAGGAGCGCGGCTGGATCCGCTTGGAAGACGACAGCGTGGTGATCGTGGATGCCCAAGCCCTTATGTCCGTGCGGCCATTGGGCGTGTCGGAGGTTTGTGGTGTTTGAGCGATTCAGGTTGGCGGAATTGCGGGCGCGCGTGCTCAGCGCCCCCATGGCCGGTGGACCGTCGACCCCTGCGTTAGCCGCGGCCGTGACCAATGCTGGCGGGCTGGGGTTTCTCGCTGGCGGCACGTTGTCGGCCGGGGATCTGGCCGACGACATCTTGGCTGCGAGGAGGCTGACCTCCGGTGCACTCGGGGTGAATCTGTTTGTGCCGCAGGAGTCAGTGAGCTCGCGGCAACAGCTCGCTGCGTTTGCATCGTCGCTGCAGCGGGACGCCGAATTCTACGGTGTGGCCCTGGGCGAACCGAGTCACGGCGACGACGAGTGGGACGCAAAGCTCGAGGTCGTCTGCGCTCTGCGGCCTGAGGTGGTGTCGTTTACGTTCGGTTCACCCGGCGCCGCCCAATGCCGTCGTCTCGGCGCTGCCGGCATCTTGACCCTCGCCACTGTGACCACAATCCGGGAAGCAGTGATCGCCCTCGGTTGTGGGGTGGACGCCCTGGTGGCCCAAGGGCCCGAGGCGGGCGGGCACCGGGCGACCTTCGATCCGCTCGCTGTGCCGTCTGACAATCCGCTCGATGACCTGGTCGCAGCCTTGGTCGCCTGCTTTGACTGTCCCGTCGTGGCCGCCGGGGGGGTGGGCAGCCACGATGATGTGCGCCGGCTTCGCGATGCGGGTGCCGCGGCGGTTCAGCTCGGGACGGCGTTCTTGCTCGCAAACGAGGCCGGCACCAACTCCGTGCACCGTGCCGCGTTGTGCGATCCGCGGTTCACGGAGACGGTATTGACGCGCGCGTTCACCGGACGCTATGCGCGTGCCTTGCGCAACCGATTCATTGACATGCATGACGACGACGCGACTTTCGGCTTTCCCGAGGTTGCCATGATGACCGGGCCCATCCAGGCGGCCGCAGTGAAGTTGGGCGACCCGCACGGCGTCGGCATGTGGGCAGGCACCGCATTCCGCACCGCGAGAACGGGTTCGGCCGCCGACATCGTCCGCGCTCTGGCGGATTGAACCGATGACCATCGAACGCGGCCGCGGCAAAGTTGCGATCATCACCGGCGCCTCGCGGGGGATCGGTGCGGGTTTGGTCGACGCATATCGTAAACGCGGCTACGGGGTCATCGCCAACTCGCGTGCCATATCCGATTCGCCCCATCCCGAAGTCGTCACCGTGGCAGGCGATGTCGCTGATCCCGACACCGCAGATCGTCTCGTTCTCGAGGCGATGGCGCGTTATGGCCGAATCGACACCCTGGTCAACAACGCCGGGGTCTTCGTTCCCAAGCCCTTCATTCAGTACACGCCCCAGGACTATGCGCGGGTGACCTCGGTCAACGTGCTCGGCTTCTTTCACGTCACTCAGCGCGTCATCGCTCGAATGCTCGCGCAGGGCCACGGCGGTCACATCATCAACATCACGACCGCTCTCGTGGACCAACCGCAATCTGCCGTGCCGTCGGTATTGGCGGCGCTTACCAAAGGCGGCTTGGCGGCCGCGACCAAATCACTGGCGATCGAATATGCGCGCAACGGAATTCGGGTCAACGCAATATCTCCCGGAGTCATCGATACGCCGATGCACTTGGGTGTGGACGCCCGCGCGGCCTATGCCGGAGCGCATCCCCAGAACCGGATAGGGGCCGTCGCCGACGTCGTGCATGGGGCGCTCTACCTGGAAACGGCGCCCTTCGTCACGGGCGAAATCCTCCACATCGACGGCGGACAAAGCGCGGGCCACTAGGGGTCCGAGGGTAACGATGTCGACTGATTCGCGACAGGGCGTGGACAACAAACTGGATTGGCGCGTACGCGCGAACCAGGAGCGCCTCTCCGCCGGCTTGAAACAGGATTACGACTTCATCGTCTGTGGCGCGGGCTCGTCAGGTTGCGTGGTTGCCCGCCGACTGGCTGAGGACTCAGCGGCCAGCGTCCTGTTGCTGGAGGCCGGCGGCACCGACGACATCCCTAGTGTCACCGAGTCACGTCTGTGGCATACGAACCTTGGCGGCGCGACGGATTGGGCTTTCGTGGGCGAGCCTAACGAACACCTGAACGGCCGGGCACTACCACTGTCGATGGGAAAGGTTCTCGGAGGGGGCTCGAGCATCAACCTGATGGCCTGGGCCCGCGGCCACAAGGCAGACTGGGACTTTTTCGCCACCGAATCGGGGGACAAGGCGTGGAGCTACACGTCGGTTCTCGATGTCTATCGCCGTATCGAGGATTGGCACGGCGCCCCCGACGACGAATATCGGGGCAGCGGCGGGCTTATCTTTGTGCAGCCCAAGCAAAATCCCCACCCCGCTAGCCCCGTCGTGCTGGAAGCCGCCAGCTGCCTCGGCATCGCGGTCTTTGACCATCCGAACGGCAAGATGATGGAGGGCAAGGGCGGGGCGGCCATCTTCGACATCAGCGCCCGCGACGGCAAGCGCCAATCGGTCTTCCGCTCCTACACGTATCCCTACATGGACAGGCCGAATCTGACCGTGCTGGCAAACACGTTGGTGCGCCGGGTCATCATTGATCGCGGCCAGGCGACCGGTGTCGAAGTCTGTTGTCGCGGTGAGATAAGGCGATTTCGGTGTGGCACAGAGGTCGTGCTGTCAATGGGTGCCGTCCATACCCCCAAAGCGCTCATGTTGTCTGGTGTGGGCGACCAAGACAGGTTGCGCCCCCTGGGTATACCTGTGCATCAGCACCTACCCGGCGTCGGCCGAAACTTGCAAGACCACCTTGGCTTCTCGTGCATCTGGGCAATCCCGTCCAGTTCCCCCGCCGAACAGCCAGGGGACGCGGTGATGTACTGGCCCGGCAATACGGCCTCGGACCAGCCCCAGTTGTTCGCCTGCCAAGGGGCGCTCCTGTTGACCACCCCGGAAAACGGCGCGCGATTCGGTCTTCCCGAGAACGGCTGGACGATGCTGGGCGCACTCACCCACCCCAAAAGCCGCGGCTGGATCGAGCTGATCAGTCCCGATCCGGATGGTCCCGTCCGGCTGGTACACAACGGCTTGTCGCATCCAGACGATGTGCGCCTGGCCCTCGAGTGCGTCGAAAGCATGCGCGAAGTCGGTAACTCCCCGCTGCTGCGAACGTATTTCAACGGTGAGGTCATGCCCGGGGATCTCGGCGGTGAAGACCTCGTGAGGTATCTGCGTGATGCGGCGCTCACTTACTGGCACCTCGTCGGCACCGCGAAGATGGGAACCGATCCGCTCGCTGTCGTCGACGGCAGGCTCAAGGTGTACGGAATCGAAAACCTACGCGTCGCCGATGGCTCCGTTATGCCCAGAATCACGAGCGCAAATACGATGGCGCCCTGCGTGGTCATCGGCGAGCGCGCGGCCAATGCGATCAAGGCCGAGCACGGGCTGGCAGACACGTGATGAAGCTCAACTGCCGGCGGCACGGATTGCACGGTACCGAACCATTTATGCCGCCCAAACATGTTTCATGGCAATGCTATTAGAGATCACAATCCCCAGGTGGGTCATTTCTGTGTCCGTCACGGGGGAGACCATTGCCCCAACCGCAAGGAGAATCGCATGCGCGGCTTTGTTCACCAGAAGGCGTTCGACGAGATCGCGGACGGATCATTGTGCCGATGGCGTGCCTGGCCGCCGGGGCGGGGCCGAGGGGAGTAGGGAATGCCTACCGATGCGTTCGAGATGGCCTTGGTACACCGCGTTTTCCGCGACCAGCTCAACCTCGCACCACAGCTGATAAGTTCGGTGCGGCCGTGGCAGCGTCGGCGCATGAAGGTTGTAGCAGGCCACATCACCAACGTTCTGGCGGCGTTGCATCACCACCACGTCGCCGAAGACGAACTGCTGTGGCCGACGCTGCATGCCCGGGTACCGCTGCGCTCAGAAGACATCCATCGCATGGGGACCGAGCACTCGCTCATAGCGAAGTTAGTGAGCAGTGTCGAACTACGGCTGGCCGAGTGGATGACTGCACTCGATTCGCCTGTGGCCCAATCGCAGGCGGCGGAGACATTGATTTCCGAGATCACGGCGCTTCGTGAGTCGGTCAGCGATCACCTCGGGGCCGAAGAGGACCGGGTCGTCCCGCTGATCAACGAGAACCTTACCGACGCCGAATGGCGCGCGGTCACGGAGCGTGGCGCCGCCTTCCTCAGCGGCCGTAACATATGGTTCGGCATCGCCTTCGTCGGCACGGTTCTCGAGGCATGCACCACGGACGAGCGACGACGCTTCCTCGCCGGCATGCCACCGCAGAAAAGGTTGCTGGTGCGGCTGTGCGTACGACGAGTTGCGGCCAGCTATCGCACTCGCCTTGAACGCACAAGGTAGCCAGGCGCTGCGGGAACCTTATGCGGCGATCACAGCGTCCGGTGCGCGGAGGTATCCGCGCTGAATCGCATAGTCCGCCAGCAACGTCCGCAAGTTCCGCCGCCCCCGATGGATGCGAGACATGACCGACCCCAGCGGCATCTCGAGCACGGCGGCGATCTCCTTGTACCGCAGGCCTTCAACGTCGGCGTAGTACAGAGCCATTCGCTGACCCTCGGGAAGTTTCTGTAGCGCGTCGCGAACCTCGTCGTCACCGAGCAGTTCGAGAGCTTCGCATTCAGCCGACAATTGCCCGGACCGCCAGTGCGGTGTCCGGACGGAGACCGAGACATCGCCGATTTCCCCGGACAACCACTCATTCGGGCGTCGCGTGGCGGTGCGGTGGTTGTTGATCCAGGCGTTGTTCATGATCGTGAACAGCCATGCGCGAATGTTGGTGCCTTCTTTGAAGGATCGAAAGCCCACGTAGGCCCTGAGCAGGGTTTCCTGAACGAGATCTTCCGCGTCCGTGTGCGTCCGGGTGTACCTGCGGGCCGCGCGATACAGCTGGTCGAGCCACGGCAGGGCCTCCTGCTCGAACCGGGCGACGAGATCGTCGACGCCCCGGGGGTTCGAATGCGTTGCGGAGGACGGCATGTTCGTCACCTCGTGGTAGTCGGGTGTGGCCAGGTCTTTCCATCACACCCCGCCCCGGTCATCTTGTCCAATGAACACTTACGATCTGTTTCATCTGTCAAATAGATGAAGTATTGGCGTAATAAACGTCGCTCGCCCGGTGTTCCCTCGGTCGACGGACTGCAGTGAAACGGGACACACCCCGGCCTATGGTGTCACAACGAGCCGACCGGCGGTGTCCTAAGGCATAGATACCCACAGGAAACCGCATGAGGAGGTTCGGTCATGAGAAGGAAAACCACGCAACCACTTTCGTTCCGCAAGCACCGGGTGGTCGTGATCGGCGGCGGCTATTCCGGCGCCTTGGCCGCCAACCGGTTGCAACAGCGCCCCGACGTCGACATCACGGTCGTCAACGCCCGGCCGATCTTCGTCGAGCGCATCCGACTGCATGAGATGGTCGCCGGCAGTGGCGAGGCCACCAGGGATCTGGCGGCCATGCTGGGCAAGACCGTGCGATTGGTCGTCGGCACGGTGGAGCGCATCGACGTCAGCCGCCGCAGCGTGGAGTTGACGTCGGGCGAAACGCTGCCCTACGACTACCTGATCTATGCCGTTGGCAGCACCGGCGCGGTACCGTCCTCGGTGCCTGGCGCGCGTGAATTCGCCTATCCCATCGCCGAACTCGAACAGGCTGAGCGGGTGCGCGCGGTCCTGGCCGACTTGCCGGCGGACGCTTCGATCTGCGTCGTCGGTGGCGGATTGACGGGGATAGAGGCGGCCTCCGAACTCGCCGAACAACGTCCCACCGTCCACGTGACGCTGGTGTGTGGGAAGGTCTTGGCCCCATCCATTGGGGAGAAGGCGCGCCGTTCCGTACGGCGTCAACTCACGCGTCTTGGTGTCGAGGTGCTCGACGACGCCGTCGTCGCGGAATTGGACGCCGGCTACGTGCGCTTGACCGACGGGCGTGAGTTGCCCAGCGCGCTGACGGTGTGGACCGCCGGGTTCGGGGTACCGGAGCTCGCCGCCCGCAGCGGACTGAGTACCGACGAACTGGGCCGCCTGGTCACGGACGAAACCCTCACCAGCATCGACGATCCGCGCATCGTCGCGGCGGGAGACGCTGCGGCGCCGAGCAATCAACCGCTGCGCATGGGTTGTCAGGCAGCGCTCCCGCTGGGCGCCAAGGCGGCGAATACGGTGCTCGACCGCATCGAGGGCAAACAGCCCGGTGTCGTCGACCAGGCGTTCGTGGGACAGAACATCAGCATCGGGCGCCGGCACGGGACCATCCAGTTGTCGTATCGCGACGACACGCCCCGACGAATCTATTTGGTGGGCAAGCTGGCGGCGTCGGTGAAGGAATTCGTCTGCCGCAGCACCGTCACGGTGATCACCAAGGAAGCTCGCAAGCCCGGCGCCTTTCGCTGGCCAACCGGGGACCGGGATGCCAGGGCGCCGCAGGTCGTCCGGCAAGCCGCGCCCACGGCGTGATCCGACGGTGGCGTGCGTTGGCCGAGATCGCCCGCACGCCACCGTTCACCTATACCCGCGCCCAGGCGCCGATCAGCGTCGGCGTGATCGTGATGGCTTCCGCGGCGGCGGCCTGGTCCAGCAGCCGCTGCGCAAGCGTGTCCAGATCGGCCAGCTCCTCCGAGACCAGACCCGCGCGTTCGGCCACCGGCAACATCGAACGCCACGTCTCGGCCAGCTGAATCGCGACGTCCGCGTCGCCGCCCACCCCGCCCAGCCGTACCCGGGGCGCCCCCAGGCCGGCACGGCGAAACGCCGCATCCAGCTTGATGCCGAAGGTTGTGTCACAGCCTGCGCTCCGAAACGCCTGGGCGACAGCGTCTACCAGCGCACGCCACAGCGGCAAGTCGGGCAGGCTGCCCGCCACCGTGGAGTTCATTTCGCAGAACGCGACGACGCCGCCCGGGCGCACCATTGCGGCGAGCCGGCGCAGCGATTCGACTGGGTCGGGCAGATACATCAGGATCATCCGGCCGATCACGGCGTCGACGGGTTCGTCGAGCGCGATGTCGTCGATCGCGATCGGCTCGAAGCGGACATTGTCGCTACCGTGCTCGACGGCACGGGCGCGGGCGAACTCGATGACCGCCGCGGAGGCATCCACGCCGAGCACCCGACCCATCGGCCCCACCAGACGTGACGCGATGAACGACACATCGCCGGGGCCGCAACCGATGTCGAGCACCCGCATCCCGGGTTGCAGACCCGCCTGTTCGAAGACATAGGTGGTGTAGTCGTCATACAGCCTGCCCTGCAACAGGAGCCGCCGGACTTCGCGATCGACATGACCCAGCACGTAGCTGCCGTCATCCGGCCCGTGAAAGCTTGGTGCGTTGCTCATAGGCGGTTCCGAGTCACTTTCTGCCTCGTAGTTGCGGCGCGGCTTGATCCGACCTAACTCTCCATAACCCCGGCCGGCCCGATTTGCATCCCACCTTGCCGACGATTAGTCGAATACTTTACGATCCGTTAAATGAACGTCGAAACACACAAGTTCTACGCGGAACTCGGTTACCCGGCCCAGTGGCTCGAGGAGGCCGAGCGGTATCGAACCGAAGACGCCTATGTGATGTTCGACCCGGGCTGGGCCGAACCGCTTCCGCCGGTACCGGAGGAGACCGTCGACGTCATCGTGCGGCGAAACGCCGAGCAACGGCCCGACGCGCCGGCGATCGTCTACCTCGGTCACACCATCACCTACGGCGAACTGCATGACTTCGTCGGTCGCGCGGCCGCCGTCCTGCAGAGCACGGGGGTGGGCCGCGGCGACGTCGTGGCCGTGATGGTGCCCACCTCGGCAATGCACTGGATAGTCTTCTTCGCCCTCGCGCGGCTCGGCGCCGTGCATTGCGGCGTCAACGTCATGTACCGCGCCGACGAGCTTCGGTTCGTGCTCGATGACGCCCGGCCCCGCGTCATCGTCTGCCTCGACAAGCTGCTGCCCGTTGTCGAGCAGGCGACCGTCGCTGCCGCGCGCCCAACCGTGTTCACGGTGTCGATCACCGATCTGGCCGATCCCGGCTTCGCCCCCTATCCCGGCCTGGACGCATGGTGGCCCTCGCCGGGCGAGGCTCAAACCGTCGCGGCGCTAGAGCTTTTCGCCCACATGATGAACACCCGCCCGCGGCCGCACCCCGACAAGGTCGACGACGTGCGTGCGGATATCGGCCAGATCGTCTACACCGCGGGCACCACCGGTCGCCCGAAAGGGGTCCTGCAGACGCATTACAACCTGATGCACAACGCTGTCACCCACACCGTGGCGATGCCGGGTGTGGCAACCCCGGTCGCCGTGTCCATCCTGCCGCTGTTTCACACCGGCGGTTTTTTCGTCTACTCGCTGCCGACATTTGTGCGCGGCGGCACGGTCATCCCGCGACCGTTGTTCGAACCCGACGACTTTCTCGGGTGCGTGCGACGGCACGCGGTCAACGTGCTCCTCGGGCCTCCCACGTTGTACGCGGCCCTGCTACAGCGAGGTGTGGGGCGCGCCGACCTTGGCGGCGTGCGGATCTGCGCGGCGGGCGCCGCCCCCATCCCGGCCGACCTGCCGCGGCGGTGGAAGGAGACGACCGGACTCGATCTGTACGGCGGATGGGGGATGAGCGAGCTCAACAGCATGGGCACGTTCAACGCCCTGCCCGGCAAACCGACTCCCGATACGCTCGGGGTGCCGGTCGTCGGCGAGGTCCGGGTGACCGTCGACGGGCGGGTCGCCGCCCGTGAGGCCCACGGCGACATCGAGTTTCGCGGCCTACAGGTGTCACGGGGCTATCTCGGCCGGCCGCGGGACACCGAGGAGAGCTTCGGCGCCGATGGCTGGTTGCGCACCGGCGACATCGGCTACGTCGACCACACCGACGCCCTGCACTACGTCGACCGCAAGAAGGACCTCCTGGTGATTTCGGGCTACAACGTCTCTCCGGCGGAGATCGAAGCGACATTGCTGCGGCATCCCCGGATCGTCGAGGCCGCCGTCGTCGGCGAGAGCGATCCCTATCGCGGCGAAATTCCCGTCGCGTTTGTCGTCGGCGACGTCACGCCGGCAGATGTAGACGCCCACTGCCGCGCGCATCTGGCGGCGATCAAGGTGCCGCGCCGGGTCGAGGTCGTTGCGGCGCTGCCGAAGAACTCGATGGGGAAGACTCTCAAACGTGAATTGCCGGTACGACGGACGGGGAAGTGATGCCCAACGCGAATGAGCTGGCGGTGGCGGCGCGGCGTCGCCGCGAGCGCGAACGCAACGCGCGACGGGACAGCATCCTGGCGGCGGCTCGGGAGACGTTCAGCACCCGCGGGTTCGCGGGTTCCACGATGGAGGAAGTGGCGCTGCGCGCCGAGATCACCAAGCCGACGCTCTACGGTTACTTCCGCACCAAGGACGAACTGCTGCTCACGCTGATGCTCCCGGTGTTCGCCGACATCGGCGCTCAGCTGCAGGCGTTGCAGCGCGACCTCGAGGCGGGGAAGATCGGCAGCTGCCAGCAGCTGATCGGTCAATTCCTCGACGCCGTGCTCACGCCGTACCGCACCGACCCCGAGCGCTTCCGGCTCACCCAGCTGCTGCACCAGACACGGCTGGTCGAGACGCTGGACCCGAACACCCTTGCCGCGCTTGATACCCAGGGCCGAAAGGACTTCACCCTGGCGCGCTCGATCCTTCGGACCGCCGTTCAACAGGAACTGATTCGCGACGTGCCGGTGGTCCCGCTGGCGGATGTCATCTGGGGCATCGTGGTCGGCACCATCCAAGTCGAGGACATCAAGAACCGCACCGGTGGCCGCGCCCAACACACCGCGACGCTGCAGCTCGCCGCCGACCTGCTCACCGCCGCGCTCGATCCCGCCGCCGAGTCAGGGCAGCCGCGTTGAGCGAGGAACTCGAGGGTAGAGTCGCCATCGTCACCGGGGCCGCTCGCGGGATCGGCGCCGCGATCGCCCGGCGCCTCTCGGCGGCAGGCGCCGCCGTCGTCATGACCGATCTCGCCCGCGTCGAATTGCATTCGGCGGCAGCCCAATTGCTCGGTCCGTCCACCACCGTCGATGTCGATCTCACTGCCGCCGGCGCGCCCGAGGCCGTGGTCGACGCCGCGGTGCGGGACTATGGTCGGTTGGACATCGTGGTCAACAACGCCGGATATACCTGGGACGGACCGATACACACCATGTCGGACGAGCAATTCCAGGCGATGCTCGACATCCACACCGTCACGCCATTCCGGCTGCTGCGCGCCGCGGCAAAACCCATGCGCACCGCGGCGAAGGAAGAGCTTGCCGCCAGCAGGCTCGCGCATCGCAAGGTGGTCAACGTGGTTTCGCTCGCCGGCCTGATGGGCCAAGGGGGCCAGGTCAACTACTCGGCCGCCAAGGGCGCGACCATCGCCATGACCAAGGCGCTCGCCAAGGAGTGGGGGCACCTCGGCATCAACGTCAACGCCGTGGCCCCCGGCTTCATCGAAACCCGGTTGACCGCAGACCCCGAGGCCGGCAACCGCATCGAGGTGGCCGGCCGCGCGCATCAACTGGGCATCTCCGAGGCGGTGCGCCGAAACGCTGTGGTCACCAATCCTTTGGGGCGCGTGGGATCGCCGGCCGAGATCGCCGAAGCCGTCGCGTGGCTGGCCTCGCCCGCTTCGGACTACGTCCAGGGCCACGTATTGACCGTCAGCGGTGGCCAGATCGGGGGCATGACATGGTGAAAGGGCATCGACGTGACTGACACATCCATCCGCACCGGCGTGGTGAAATACGAGGAGCGAGGCCATATCGCCGTGGTCACCCTCAGCAGGCCGGAGCAACGCAACGCGTTCGACCGCGAACTGTCCGCCGCCACGCTGGCCGCCTGGGACCGCATCAAGGCGGACCCCAACATCCGTGTCGCCGTCGTCACCGGCGCGGGTCCGGCGTTTTCGGCCGGCGCGGACTTGAAGAAGCTCATCCCGCACATCCGCGCCGCCAGCGACGAGGACAACCGCCGCCGGGCCTGGGAAGGGCCGGGATGGGCGGGAGTCTCGGGTGGCTACACGATCAACACTCCGATCATCGCCGCCATCAACGGCGACTGCATCGCCGGGGGGCACGAGCTGGCGGAATTCTGCGATATCCGAATCACCGTGCCGCATGCGCGCTTTGGACATCAGGAGATCAAGTGGGGTCTGATGCCCGGCGACGGGGGTTGTTCGCGATTGCCGCGCATCATCGGGCTGGGCCGGGCGATGGAGCTGATCTTGACGGGACGGATCTACGACGCCGAGGAAGCGCTCCGAATCGGTTTCGTCACCAAGATCGTCGAGCCGCATCAGCTCATGCGCGAAGCGCTCGCCATCGCCGAGACGATCGCCTCCAACGGTCCGTTGGCGGTGCGCGCGGCAAAGCAGACGATTCTTCGGGGTGTCGGTCGGCCGTTGAACGACAACATTCCGTTCGAGACCGAAACTTTCAGCTACCTGTGCAAGTCCGAGGACTGGACGCGGGGCCAACGCGCGTTTTTTGCCGGCGAGAAACCCGACTTCCAGGGACGGTAGACGCGCCGCCGCGCTCAACGGTCCTCTGCACTTGGGGAGGGGGCGCCGTGCACACGCTTGGCGTGGGCGGCGAACACCCGCTTGCCGAGACGCGGTATCAATATTCGCCCCGCGAGCGGTGCGTCGTCGAGCGCTCCCTTGACGACGTCGGGGTCGCCCTCATGCATCATCAGACTGAAACACAGCAGCATGTCCTTCGGCGAGAAGGAGTGCATGCCGTGCTGTGCCATCTGCTTCCACTCCTGTGCCGTGACACAGCTTTTGGCGAGGGGAAGGATCTGCTCTTCCTCCATCACAGTGTGCTCGACCAGCACGTTGAACAGGTGGTCGAAGACATCGGCAAGGTTGGCTCCCCGCCGCGTGGTGGCTCGCCAGATCGGTATCAGCTCGGCCGCCCGCGTCAGAGCCGCGTCGATGGCCGCGTGCTGCTGTTCCATTGCGGCCACCACAACGGTTGCCTGTGTCCCCGCCCGTTCGCGCAGTTTGGGCCACAGGATCGCGTCTTCCGCTTCGTGGTGCACGTGAAGCAGCCGGCACAGGAGGTCGGCGTGCGTGGCGACGACCGCCGCGCGCTTGGTGTCGCCCGTGGCGACACCGCGGAATAATCCCGGCATGAGGCGAAATTCGCGCCGGAGCGTGTCGTGCATCAGGTACATGTCACGCACGTCGGCCATCGCCGGGCCCGCGGTGGCGGGTTCGTGCCTTCTACCGAGCTGAGCCATAGCCGGAAACTCTTTCTGAGTCGCGAGGAAAACCACTACTCGTCATCGGTGACGCGCAGCTATTTCGGCTGAGCTTCGATCACGCTGTGTCCCAACGGGTTGCGATGGAACGCCGTGCGCCGCAGACCGGCGCCCTGCAGCAACGCGTCGAACTCGTCCAGCGTGCGCTCCCGGCCGTCCTGGCACGACGCCAGCATGTTGAGGTCCATGAGCGCGGCAAAACCGGGGTCGTCGGGATCGCCCATGATCCACTCGACGATGACGACTCGGCCGCCGGGTTCTATCGCCTGGCGGCACCGGTCGAGGATGGTGACACAGTGTTCGTCGTCCCAGTCGTGCAGGATCATCTTGAGCAGGTAAAGGTCTCCGGGCGGCACCGACACGAAGAAGTCGCCACCGACGGCGTCGAGCCGCTGGGCCTGGTCGCTCGCCGCGATCGACTGGGCGATTTTTTGGGCAACATTGGGTCTGTCGAAGATCACGCCGCGCAGTTGTGGATTGCGAACCTGCAGCTGCCGCAGCAGACTGCCGCTGGCACCACCGACGTCGACCGCGCACCGGACGCCGGTCGTGTCGAGCAGGTCGGCGACGTCACCCGCCCAGTGAACTGTCAGCGCCGCCATGAGATCGGAGAACTCGCGCCCCTCCTCCGGGTTCTCTTCCAGATAGGTGAACAGGTCTGTTCCCAGTGCGGTGGTCGCCGGCTGGATGCCCGTTCGAATCGCGTCCGCCAGCAACCGCACCGACAGCGTGTGCCAGGGTGCGGTGAATCCCATGATGATCGGATGCAGCGATCGCGGTGAATCGCTGTGCATCGCGTCGAGCAGCGCTGTGCTTTCGAACAATCCGTCTCTGGTCGACTTCAGCATCCCGATGGCCACGCCCGCCCGCATCAGGCGATAGGTGCGGTCGGGCAGGCTGCCCTCGCGCGCGGCCACCTCCGCGGCGGTCATTGGGCCGTCGGCGAGGTGGTCGGCCACCGAGAGCGTGGCCAACGCGCGCAGGATCTGGCTGCGCCAGTGGCCGTAGACGAGGTCGAGCACCCGTGCCTCGATGTCCGCCTGGACGAGCTGTGTCGATTCCCCCTGTAGCACTTGCTATCTCCTTGCGTCGTGTCCGGTGCATGGCCTGTTGCCTACACCGAACACCGCTCGGGAAGATTTAATTGCAGCCGTCCCGCGGGCCCGGATATCACTTCCGCCGTCGCGAAAGATGCTGCTGGATAAGGCTATTTGCCCTTGGGCCGGCGCCGCGGCCGCGGCGCCGACGCGAGCAGCATCTCGGCGAGCTTGGCGGCGGCCGGTGCGATCTGCCTCTGCCCTCCCGTGGCGAGAAAGATCGGCCACACGATCTCGGGCTGCAACGGCACCGCGCGCAGGTCCGGAAAACGGGCGGCGTCGCTGGCGGGCATGAAGATCGTGCCCAGCCCGTGCTGTACCAAGCCGGCCGCCATCCAGTAGTTGACCGCCGCTTCATACGGCGTGCGCGGCGTGACGCCAGCTGCCCGGAAGGCGTTCTCGACGACGCGGCGCAAGCCGAATTCGGCGGGGAACCCGATCAGGTCCTCGTCCGCGAGTTCGGTGATGACGATGCGGTCGCGTTGCGCCAGGCGGTGGTCGGGCCGACAGACGAAGAGCATGGGCTCCTCGCAGAGAGGCTGCATATCGACACCCGCCGGGAAGCGATCCGGCGCCGACACGAACGCCAGGTCGAGCGAACCGTCGGCGATCGCCGAGACGTGGGGCATCGAGCCAGTCGGGCTCAGCCGCAGGATGATTCGGACGAATGGGTAGGTGCGGTGGAATTCTCCGAGGATCTTCGGGACATCCAGCGGGCCGAAGGATATGAGCGATCCGATCTCGACGGTTCCCGATAGCTCACCGCGGTAGTCGTCGATCGAATCCTTGGCCAGCCGGGCCGTGTGGATGACGCGGCGCGCATGCTCTCGAAACAGCTCACCCGCCGGGGTCATCTTGATCTGCTGTTTGGATCGGTCGAACAGCTCGACGCCAAGTTCCTTTTCCAGCTTGCTCACCGAGGTGGACAGGGCCGACTGAACGACGTGGACTCGTTGCGCCGCACGCGAAAAGTTCATTTCGCTGGCGACCGCGATGAAGTACTCGAGTTGGCGCAGTTCCATCCCCGACATGTTATCTCTCAGCGAGAAGGAAATTATCGAAACCAATCATTGGACTTGATGACCTCGAGCTGCTGTTCTGAAGGGGGCGGGGCCCCGCCTCACGTATTTCGTTGCACAGCTGCCGAATCCGAGCGGCCGCCACCGAAGCGGACGAATCCGGCTCGGCCGAGGAGGAAGCAATGGCGATCGATGCCGTCGGCGCGCCGCTGGACGCGCTGACCGTGATTCAGTGCGTCACTCCGCCCTTTGTGCCCGCTGACGCGGAGGTCATGACCGTGACCGTCGACTACCCGCCGGGCTGCGCGGGCATCGCGCCGCACCGCCATCCCGGCGGGCCGGTCTTCGGCTACGTGCTCGAGGGCGAAATGCTTTTCGCACTCGAGGGCGAGGTCCCGCGGGTGATCAAGGCCGGTGAGGCGTTCTGGGAGCTTGGGGGAGACGTCATCCACTACTCCGACGCCAACAACCGCTCCGATGCGCCGCTGCGCTTCCTGGCGACGATGCTGTGTGCGCCCGGTCAGCCGATCTTGACCTTTGTCGACGACGACGAACTCGAGCAGCGCCGCGACCGCAGGGTGAGCCCGCGCCGGGAGTGACGCCATGCGCCGCGATGTCGGCCCCGCCCGCCACACTGTCGCCATGCTCGACCTCATCCTGCCGACCGAATGCGGCGGCTGCGGGGCGCCGGCGTCCCGCTGGTGCCAAGCCTGTGCCACGGAGCTGGCCGTCAGACCGGACGAGCCGCACGTGGTGAACCCGCGCATCGACGCGGGCGTCCCGGTGTTCGCGCTCGGCCGCTACGCCAACGCCCGACGGCAGGCGATCCTGGCGCTCAAGGAACACGGCCGCGCCGATCTCGTCGCGCCGCTGGCGCGCGCACTGGCAGTCGGGGTGCACCGGCTGCTGTCGTGGGGGATCGTTGACACCCCGCTGACGATCGTGCCCGCACCGACCCGGCGTTCGGCCGCACGCCGCCGCGGCGGCGACCCGGTGCTGCGGCTGGCCCGCGCCGCGGTGGCGCAGCATCCGGAGATCTGGGTCGCCCAGGCATTGCGGATCAAAGCACTGACCCGCGACTCGGTGGGCCTGGGCACCGCCGCACGCGAACGCAACATCACCGGCCGGGTCGTGCTGCGCGGCCGGCCGCCGCGCACCGACGTCATGGTCGTCGACGACATCGTCACCACCGGGGCGACGGCGCGAGAGTCGGTGCGCGTTCTTCAGGGCGCGGGGGTCCGCGTCGTCGCCGTGCTGGCGATCGCCGCCGCGTGAGGCTGTGAACCGGCCAAGAGGTTGTGAAGAACTCGCAACAGCTCTGCGAAATTAGTGGCATGGGGAGGCGAACACGAGCTAACGTCGGAATCAACATTCATTGACTCACTGGTCGCGATATTCCCAGGTTGAGCCCCACTTGCGGGAAGGGGTGAGTAATCGACACCTTGCACCGGCGGGCAGCCTGCGGCGGTAGCCAGTCTCGAACCGCTCTCACCTCGTCGGCGCATTAAGTCAGCCGGGCACGCAACGCGCGTGCGACGTGTAAAGAGAAACGAGTTGTCACGTATGTCAAGGCTATCCGTGGATTCCGGTCAGATTCTGGACCAACCGCCCTCCGTCCCCGATGGGCAAGCCCAACCGACAACCACCGCCGACGTTGTGTTCAAAGGCCGCAACGTAGAAATCCCCGATCATTACCGTCTGTACGTCTCCCAAAAACTCGCCCGCCTCGAGCGGTTCGATCGCTCCATCTACCTTTTCGATGTCGAGCTCAAGCACGCGCCCAACCGACGGCAGCGCAAATCGTGTCAGCGCGTAGAGATCACCGCCCGCGGCCGGGGCCCGGTGAGCAGGGCGGAGGCCTGCGCCAACAGTTTCTACGCCGCGTTCGAGTCCGCGGTCGACAAGCTGGAGGCCCGGCTGCGCCGCGTCAAGGACCGTCGCAAGGTCCACTACGGCGACAAGACGCCGGTCTCGCTGGCCGCCGCCACCGCGGTGCCGCCCCGGGAACCGGGGCGCGCCGCGCCCGCGGCACCCGCCGAGCACGACGGCGTGGAGTCGGACCACGAACCCGGACGGATCGTGCGGACCAAGGAGCATCCGGCCACGCCGATGACGGTCGACGACGCGCTCTACGAGATGGAGCTCGTCGGGCACGACTTCTTCTTGTTCCACGACAAGCACACCGAGCGCCCGTGCGTGGTCTACCGCCGCCACGCCTATGACTACGGCCTGATCCGACTGGGCTGATGCCGTTATCCCGCCGAGCGTCGACTTGTGGCGGGATTCCCAGCAAATTGGCGCAACAAGTCGACGTTCGGCGTCCAAAGAAGTGTGTCGCCTACCATGGGAGTCGCTCGATCAAGACTCCTACCAACAGGGGCATATCCCAAAGGGGACAACACCGTGCTGTCGAAGTTGCTGCGCCTTGGCGAAGGTCGCATGCTCAAGCGTCTCAAGCGGGTGGCTGACTACGTCAACACCTTGTCCGACGAGATCGAGAAGCTCACCGACGCCGAGTTGCGGGCCAAGACCGACGAGTTCAAGAAGCGGCACGCCGACGGCGAGAGCCTCGACGACCTGCTGCCCGAGGCGTTCGCGGTGGCCCGCGAGGCGGCCTGGCGGGTGCTCGACCAGCGCCCCTTCGACGTGCAGGTGATGGGCGCGGCGGCGCTGCACTTCGGCAACGTCGCCGAGATGAAGACCGGTGAGGGCAAGACCCTGACCTCGGTGCTGCCGGCCTACCTCAACGGCATCGGCGGCAAGGGCGTGCACGTCGTCACCGTCAACGACTACCTGGCCAAACGTGACAGCGAGTGGATGGGCCGCGTGCACCGCTTCCTCGGCCTGGACGTCGGTGTGATCCTCGCCCAGATGACCCCCGACGAGCGCCGGGTGGCCTACCACGCCGACATCACCTACGGCACCAACAACGAATTCGGGTTCGACTACCTGCGCGACAACATGGCGCATTCGCTCGATGACCTGGTCCAGCGCGGACACAACTTCGCCATCGTCGACGAGGTCGACTCCATCCTGATCGACGAGGCCCGCACCCCGCTGATCATTTCCGGCCCCGCCGACGGCGCCTCCAACTGGTACCTCGAGTTCGCCCGGCTGGCGCCGCTGATGGAAAAGGACACCCACTACGAGGTGGATCTGCGCAAGCGCACCGTCGGCGTGCACGAGCTCGGCGTGGAGTTCGTCGAGGACCAGCTCGGCATCGACAACCTCTACGAGGCCGCCAACTCACCGCTGGTCAGCTACCTCAACAACGCGCTGAAGGCCAAGGAGCTGTTCAACCGCGACAAGGACTACATCGTGCGCGACGGCGAGGTCCTCATCGTCGACGAGTTCACCGGCCGCGTGCTCTACGGCCGCCGCTACAACGAGGGCATGCACCAGGCCATCGAGGCCAAGGAGCACGTCGAGATCAAGGCCGAGAACCAGACGCTGGCCACCATCACGCTGCAGAACTACTTCCGCCTCTACGACAAGCTCGCCGGCATGACCGGTACCGCCCAGACCGAGGCGGCCGAGCTGCACGAGATCTACAAGCTCGGCGTGGTGCCCATCCCCACCAACAAGCCGATGGTCCGCGCCGACCAGTCCGACCTGATCTACAAGACCGAAGAGGCCAAGTACATCGCGGTCGTCGACGACGTCGTCGAGCGCTACGAAAAGGGCCAGCCGGTGCTGATCGGTACCACCAGCGTCGAGCGCTCGGAGTACCTGTCGCGGCAGTTCCAGAAGCGCCGCGTCCCGCACAACGTGCTCAACGCGAAGTTCCACGAGCAGGAGGCGACCATCATCGCGGTCGCCGGCCGGCGCGGCGGCGTCACCGTGGCCACCAACATGGCGGGTCGAGGCACCGACATCGTGCTGGGCGGCAACGTCGACTTCCTGACCGACCAACGGCTGCGTGAGCGCGGCCTGGACCCGGTGGAGACGGCCGACGAGTACGAAGCGGCCTGGCACGAGGAATTGCCGAAGGTCAAGGAGGAGGCCTCCCAAGAGGCCGAAGAGGTGATCGAGGCCGGCGGTCTGTACGTGCTGGGCACCGAACGGCACGAGTCGCGGCGCATCGACAACCAGCTGCGCGGCCGCTCCGGTCGCCAGGGCGACCCGGGCGAGTCGCGCTTCTACCTGTCCCTGGGCGACGAGCTGATGCGCCGGTTCAACGGCGCCGCGCTCGAGGCGATGCTCAACCGGCTGAACCTCCCCGACGACGTGCCCATCGAGGCGAAGATGGTCACCCGGGCGATCAAGAGCGCCCAGACCCAGGTGGAGCAGCAGAACTTCGAGGTCCGCAAAAACGTCCTCAAGTACGACGAGGTGATGAACCAGCAGCGCAAGGTGATCTACGCCGAGCGCCGCCGCATCCTGGAGGGCGAGAACCTCAAGGAGCAGGCGCTGGACATGGTCCGCGACGTGGTCACCGCCTACGTCGACGGCGCGACCGCCGACGGCTACGCCGAGGATTGGGACCTGGAATCCCTGTGGACGGCGCTGAAGACGCTGTACCCGGTCGGCATCGACCATGCGCCGCTGACCCACCACGACGCCGACTCCGAGCGCGACGACCTCACCCGCGAGGAACTGCTCGAGGCGCTGGTGAAAGACGCCGAAAATGCCTACGCCACAAGGGAAGCCGAACTCGAGGAGATCGCCGGCGAGGGTGCGATGCGTCAGCTCGAGCGCAACGTGCTGCTCAACGTCATCGACCGGAAGTGGCGCGAGCACCTCTACGAGATGGACTACCTCAAGGAGGGCATCGGGCTGCGCGCGATGGCGCAGCGCGATCCGCTGGTCGAATACCAGCGCGAGGGCTACGACATGTTCATGGCCATGCTCGACGGCATGAAAGAGGAGTCGGTCGGGTTCCTGTTCAACGTCACCGTCGAGGCGGCGCCCTCCCCGCAGGTGGCCCCGGTCCAGGCGCCCGAAGGGCTGGAGGAATTCGCCACCGCCGCGGCCGGGCAGCAGGGCGGTGCCACGACGGCCGTCCGCGAAGAGGCGCCAAGCACGTTGCGCGCCAAGGGGATTGACAACCAGGCACCGGCGCTCACCTATTCCGGCCCGTCGGAGGACGGCTCGGCGCAGGTGCAGCGCAACGGCGGCGACGCCAAGACGCCGGCCGGGGTTCCCGCCGGGGCCAGCCGCCGCGAGCGGCGCGCGGCCGCGCGTCAACAGGGCCGCGGCGCCAAGCCGCCCAAATCGGTGAAGCGGCGCTAGCGCCGCGCACCCGCGCGCATCCCCACCTTCCGCGCGCCCCTAGGTTCCGCTCGGGTGTGCGGCAGGCCGCACACCCGGCACCGAACGCGCGGCAGGCCGCACACTCGTCGTCGAAATTGAGGCATCCGCCCCATGCGCCGGGGCGGCGGACGCGCGGACCATCCATGCATGACCACAGCACGCACCCCGCTCGAGGCCGCCACCGCCGTCCTGCATCACCCCGTCCTGCCCGCGGGGGATGACGAACGCTTCGTCGGATTCGGCGTCATGGGGCTCCCGTTCGCCAGCGGGCATTACCTGGCGCTGCGGCAGTTCCCCGCGACGTCGTTCTCGCCCGGCTATCGCTCGGTGTGGCACCGCGACGACCACGGCGCCTGGACCTTCTATGCGACCACGCCGGGCCCGCAGAGCTGCGCCCGTTTCTTCAGCGCGGCCACCCGCCACGACGCGGTCCAGTGCGACATCGACGTCGCGTGGGTCACCCCGTGGTCGCTGTTCGTCGCCATCCCGGGATTACTGGCCTGGCACATCGACCTGCGCGCCACCTGGTCGGCGCGGCTGATGAGCACCGTCGGCGCGCGGCTGCCCGCGTGGGCGTGGACCAACCCGGCGGCCCTGGCCGTCCTGGGCCGGGTCGCCGGGCCGACGCTGCGGGCCGGGCGGATCCGGCTCGCCGGAACCGCGCCCAACGGCCAGCGATTCATGATCGCGCCCGCGCGGGTGTGGGCGGTGGGACACTCGCGCGCGGTCTTGGGCGAGGTGGACCTCGGGCCGGTCGGGCCGCTGCGCCCGCAGGCGCGGCTGGGCGACTTCCGGCCGCCACAGCGCGGCGTCTTCGCGGTCGGCTCCGGGCATTTCGACACCTTCGACGCCGGCCGGCACGAGGCCGTACGGCGCACCGCCACAATCGGGTGACCCCGCGGCCGCGAGCTGGGCACAATGAGGCTCATGTCAGAGCCCGAGCTGCCGACACGGGCGGAGCTGCTGGCGGCGTTGTCCGTGGCGATCGATCTCGGCCTCGGCCAGCCCGCCGAACACATGCTGCGCGCGGCGCTCATCGCGACCCGGCTCGCCGACCGGCTGGGGCTGAGCGCCGACGAGCGCGACTGCGCCTACTACACCACGCTGATCATGTGGGTCGGCTGCCACGCGGACTCCCACGAATACGCGCGGTGGTTCGGCGACGACATCGCCGTCCGGCACGACTCCTATCTGGTCGACTGGTCCGGGCTCCCATACCTGCGCTTCCTGGCGAGCAACGTCGGCCGCGGCCAGCCCCTCGCGCATCGAATGGCCGTGCTGGCAACGCTTTTCGCCGACGCACGCGGTCACATCTCCCGGCTGATCCACTCGCACTGCGCGTCGGCGGCGCTGCTGGCCGCCCGGATCGGGCTGAGTCCCGACGTGCAGGCCGCACTCGCGTTCGCCTTCGAGCGTTTCGACGGCGGTGGGCTGCCCACCGGGGCGCGGGGGGAGACCATCCCCCTCCAGATGCGCATCGCGCAGCTCGCCGACATGGTCGAGGTTCATCACCGCACGTACGGCTTCGCCGGCGCCGTGACCCTGGTGAGCGGCCGGCGCGGCGGGCAGTTCGATCCCCGAGTCGCCGACGCGTTCCTGCGTGACCCCGACGCGATCCTGGCCGGACCGCCGGCCGGCGACGCCTGGGCGGCGGCGCTGGACGAGGCGCCCGATCGCCATCAGCGGCTTGACGATTCGTCGCTGGACGCGTTGCTCGTCGCGCTGGGCGACTTCGTCGACCTGAAATGTCCGTTCACCCTTGGGCATTCGCGCGCGGTGGCCCGGCTGGCGGGCGACGCGGCGCTGGCCGCCGTGATGGACGCGGACGCGGTGGCGCTGACCCGGCGCGCGGGCCACGTCCATGACCTCGGCCGCATCGGGGTGTCGAATCACATCTGGTCCCGGCGCGGCCCGTTGAGCGCATCGGAATTCGAGCGGGTTCGGCTGCACCCCTATCTGACGGTGCGCATCCTCAACCAGGTCCCCGGCCTGGGGCGGCTGGCCGAGGTCGCCGGCAATCACCACGAATGCCTCGACGGTTCGGGATACCCGCGCGGGCTGGCCGGGTCCGCGCTGCACATGCCGGACCGCATCCTGGCCGCCGCCGTCTGTTACCAGTCCGCCCGCGAGCCGAGGCCGTACCGGGAGCCGATGTCGGCCGACGCGGCGGCGCGGCGGCTGCGCGGGCGCGCGCACGCCGGTGACCTCGACGCGGTCGCGGTCGAAGCGGTGTTGCACGCGGCCGGGCAACCCGCGCAACGACCGAACCTGCGGCCGGACGGGCTGACCCCCAGGGAGATCGAGGTCCTGTGCCTGGTCGCCCGCGGCGCGTCCAACAAGGAGATCGCGGCGTCGCTGGTGATCAGCGAGAAAACAGCCCGCAACCACGTCGAGCGGACTTACGCGAAGATCGGCGTGTCGAACCGCATCGGCGCCAGCATGTATGCGCTGCAGCATGGCCTGGTGGACCCGGTGCCCAGCTAACCCGGTCGGCGTCCGGAAACGTGCTGGGCGCGGCGGAAAATGAGGCATCCGCCCCATGTTCAAACGCGCCGAGGAGGCGCACAATCAGCGAATGAAGCGATTCTTGATAGTCGGTTACGGCGCCGCCGCTTACCTGCTCTTTCTTGCCGCATTTCTATATCTCGTGGCTTTCTTGGGAAACTTCTGGGTGCCACGAACCGTCGATCACGGGCTGTCTTCGCCCATCGGTGAGGCGGTGCTGATCAACATCGGGCTGCTTGCCGTGTTCGCCGTCCAGCACAGCGTCATGGCGCGGCCGTCGTTCAAGGCGTGGTGGACGCGGATCGTGCCGTCGCCGATCGAGCGCAGCACCTACGTCGTGCTGTCCAGCGTCGTCCTGGTGTTGCTCTACTGGCAATGGCGGACGATGCCGGCCGTCGTCTGGGACGTGCGGCTGCCGGTCGCGCGCCTGGCGCTGTGGACGCTGTTCTGGCTCGGCTGGGCCATCGCGCTGGCCGCGACGTTCATGGTCAGCCACTTCGACCTGTTCGGCCTGCGCCAGGTGTACCTCGCGTGGCGCGGAAAACCGTACACGCACATAGGTTTTCACACACGGATGCTGTACCGGGTGGTGCGCCACCCGCTCATGCTCGGTTTCGTCATCGTCTTCTGGGCGGTGCCCACCATGACGGCCGGACACCTGCTCTTCTCGGTCGCCATGACGGGCTACATCCTGGTCGCCACCCACCTGGAGGAGCACGACCTGGTGGCCGCGCTGGGTGAGCAGTATCGCGACTACCGCCAGCGGGTGCCGATGCTGCTGCCCCTGGGACACCGGCCGCGCCGCGACCCGGCCCAACCGGCGGAGCTGCATTAGCTTCGGGAAAGCCTGCGGACCGCTGACGGCGGGCCGCGCGACCTGTCAGGATTGACGCCATGGACGTCAAGGAGGTGTTGCTGCCCGGGGTCGGTCTTCGCTACGAATTCACCGACCAGAAGGGCGACCGCATCGGCATCATCGCGCGGCGCAGCGGCGATTTCGACGTCGTCGTCTACGCCCGCGAGGATCCGGACGAGGCCCGACCGTTGCTCCACCTCAACGACCAGGAGGCCGAGGCGGTGGCCCAGATCCTGGGGGCGCCCCGGATCGCCGAGCGGTTCACCGAGCTGGCCCGCGAGATACCGGGGCTCGAGACGGGACAGGTGCACATCCTGGCCGGCAGCCCCTTCGTGGACCACCCGCTGGGAGACACCCGCGCCCGCACCCGCACCGGGGCGTCCATCGTCGCCATCGTGCGCAACGAGGAAGTGCTGGCCTCACCGGGCCCCGCGGAGATGCTGCACGTCCGGGACGTTCTGATCGTCATCGGCACCGAAGACGGCATCGCCGGGGTCGAGAACATCATCGACAAAGGTTGAGCCGGTGCAGATCTCGGGGACGCTGTTGCTACAACTCGGCGCCCTCCTGGCCACGCTGGCCGTATTGGGCGCCGCCGCACGCAGATTCGCGTTGTCGCCCATTCCCGTGTACCTGCTGGCCGGCCTGGCCCTGGGCAACGGCGGGATCCTGCCGATGGCCGCCGGCGGGGAGTTCATCACCACCAGCGCGCCGATCGGCGTCGTGTTGCTGCTGCTCACCCTGGGCTGTGAGTTCTCGGCGGCCGAATTCTCTTCCAGCATGCGCCACCACCTGCCGTCCGCGGCCGTCGACGTCGTTCTGAACGCCGCGCCCGGCGCGATCGCCGGCTGGCTGCTGGGGCTGGACGGCGTGGCCATCCTGTGCCTGGCCGGCGTCACCTACATCTCCTCGTCGGGCGTCATCGCCCGGCTCCTGGAGGACCTGCAGCGGCTCGGTAACCGGGAAACCCCGGCGGTGCTGTCGGTGCTGGTGCTCGAAGACTTCGCGATGGCCGCCTATCTGCCGCTGTTCGCCGTCCTCGCGTCGGGCGGCGGGTGGCTGCACGCCGTCGGCGGCATGGCGGCGGCGGTGGGCGCTTTGGTGGCGGCGTTCGCCGCCTCCTCCCGCTGGGGCCACCACGTGGACCGGCTGGTCGAACACCCCGACTCCGAGCAGCTGATGCTGCGGGTGCTGGGCATCACGCTGATCGTGGCGGCGCTGGCCGAGTCGCTGCACGCCTCGGCCGCGGTGGGCGCGTTCCTGGTGGGCCTGACCCTGACCGGGGAGACCGCCGAGCGGGCCCGCCAGGTGCTGAGCCCGCTGCGTGATCTGTTCGCCGCCATCTTCTTCCTGGCGATCGGCTACGCGGTGGACCCGCAGGAGCTGATCCCCATGCTTCCCGCGGCGCTGGTCCTGGCCGTGGTGACCGCGGCGACCAAGGTGGCGACCGGGATGTACGCCGCCCGGCACGACGGGGTAGCACGGCGCGGGCAGCTGCGCGCGGGCACCGCATTGATCGCCCGTGGCGAATTCTCGCTGATCATCATCGGATTGGCCGGCAAGTCGCTGCCGGCCGTTGCGGCCCTGGCGACGTCCTACGTTTTCGTCATGGCGATCCTGGGGCCGGTGCTGGCCCGCTACACCGGCGGTCCGCGAACGGCCGCCGCGCCGAAGTGACCGCGTCATCCGATGTGGAGCGCCACCACCATCCACCGGGCCCCGCTCGCCAGGCTTACCTGCTCTACCCGGCAGGCGATGGCGTGGATGCGGTTCCCGCGACTGTAGGAGCCGAAGACCTCTGCCGCGGTGTCTGGATCCCGGTGCCCCGCCGGCTGTAATCGCATGCGGCGCAACACGGCGGCGCCCGCGTGAGCGGACGCGCGCCCGGCCGCCGAACGCCCCACCGCGACAACGGAATCCACCAGGCCAGGCGACAGCAACGGATGCAGCTGGGCGACCGGCCGGCGGCGATCGATGACCTCCAGCACGCGCCGCAGCGCGGCGTCGGCGAAGGTCGCAGCCTGCCGCATCCGCGCGGACATGACGGTGGCCGGATCCGGCGTCGGCGCCCTGCTGGGTTGCCCGGTGTACGGCCGGGGCGTGGCGTGGCGGCGGCGCGACGGGTCGCGCGAGGACGGCCGGCACGGCGCGACGGCGCGCGGCACGTCCTGGGTCTTCGGCTCGTAATCGACGACTGGCACGACGGTGAAAGCGCCGGACGAATTCGCAACGGGGTTACTGTTCAACGCGCACTCTCCAACTTCGGCCGGACCGGAAGCCTGCTGGAGAGGGGCAGACAGTGGTCATCATGGCACAACTCACCGATCGCGCGTCCCCGCGCCGACGTGCGCTGTGGGCCGGGCTATTACCGTGGGCCAGACATCGCTTGAGCCGACCCGGCGATGAATCGACGAGGAGGACTGCGCCGTATGGTGACCCGGTTGTCCCCGCCGGACGCGTCGTTCTATCGGCTGGAAAACACCGCCACCCCCATGTACGTCGGTTCGCTGGCGATCCTGCGCCGTCCGCGTGCCGGGCTGAGCTACGAGACCCTGCTGGCCACCGTCGAGCAGCGGCTGCCCCAGATCCCGCGCTACCGGCAGAAGGTCCGCGAGGTGCCGGTCGGCACCGCCCGGCCGGTGTGGATCGACGACAGCGACTTCGACATCACCTATCACGTACGGCGTTCGGCGCTGCCCTCGCCGGGCAGCGACGGGCAACTGCATGAGCTGATCGCCCGGCTGGCCGCGCGGCCGCTGGACAAGTCGCGGCCGCTCTGGGAGATGTACCTGGTCGAGGGCCTGGCCAAAAACCGGGTCGCCCTCTACACCAAATCCCATCAAGCCCTGATCAACGGGATGGCGGCGCTGGAGATTAACCACGTCATCAGCGACCGGACCAAGCGCCCGCCCCCGGCCCCCGAAGACATCTGGATCCCGGAACGCGACCCGGGCAACACCCGGCTGGTGCTCGGCGCGATCGGCGAGTGGGTGACGGGTCCGAGCGCGCAGCTGCAGGCCGTCGGGTCCGCGATCGGCGGGCTGGCCACCAATTACGGTGAGCTCGTCGGCGCGGGCCGCCGGGTGTTCGGTTTCGTGCGCAACCTGGCCCGCGGTGACGCGCCCAGCAGCCCGCTCAACGCCACCGTGTCGCGGCATCGCCGGTTCACCGTCGCCACCGGCAGCCTCGAGGACTACCGCGCGGTGCGGGCCCGCTATGACTGCGACGTCAACGACGTGGTGCTCGCCGTGATCGCCGGCGCGCTGGGCAACTGGCTGATGTCGCGCGGGGTGGCGGTGTCGCCGACCGCGACCGTGCGGGCGATGGCGCCGCTGTCGGTGTACGACGACGGCGACCTCGACGCGACCGGACCCGGGCAGGCCATCAGCCAGGTCATGCCGTTCCTCGTCGACCTGCCGGTGGGGGAGCCGAACGCCGTGGTGCGGCTCTCGCAGATCGCGCACGCCACCGAGTCCAACCCGACGGCCGCGCAACTGGTGGACGCCAGGACCATCGTCACGCTGTCGGGGTTCGCCCCGCCCACGTTGCACGCCATGGGAATTCGGGTCGCGACCAGTTTCCCGAGCTTCTCCAAGCGCACGTTCAACCTGCTGATCACCAACGCGCCCGGGGCCCAGTCGCAGATGTACGTCGCGGGCACCAAGTTGCTGGAGACCTACGCGGTGCCGCCGCTGCTGCACAACCAGGCGTTGGCGATCGGCGTTACGTCGTACAACGGCATGCTCTATTACGGGATCAACGCCGACCGCGAGGCCATGAGCGACGTCGACCTGCTGCCGGGACTGCTGAGCCAGGCGCTCGAGGAACTGCTGGAGGCTTCCCGGTCCTAGTCGGCGGTGAAAACCCCTGCGTGCGGCTATCATTCGTTGCTGTGATGCCAGCCGTGCCCACGATGTCCGACGCCTCGACGCCGATCTAGCCGCGCATGACCGTCGTTTACATCCCCGCCACGCTGGCCATGCTGCAGCAGCTCGTCGCCGACGGCTCGCTGCGGCCGGTCAGCGGCACGGCGTTCGCGCTGACGCCCAAGTTGCGTGAGGCCTATGCCGAGGGCGACGACGACGAACTCGCCGACGTGGCGCTGCGCGAGGCGGCGCTGGCGTCGCTGCGTCTGCTGGCGGGCGACGCGCCCGCGGGGGCCCTGCCGCCGCGCCGCGCGGTGCTGGCCGCCGACGTCGAGGACGTCACCTACCGTCCCGACCTCGACGACGCCGTGGTCAGGCTGCCCGGCGCGGTCGCGATCGACGACGTGATCGCCGCGTACGTCGACAACGCCGACGCGGAAGAGGCGGTGGCCAAAGCCATCGAGGCGGTCGATGCCGCGGACCTGGGCGATGAGGACGCCGACCTGATCGTCGGCGACGCGCAAGACCACGATCTCGCCTGGTACGCCAACCAGGAGCTGCCGTTTCTCCTGGAGCTGATGTGACGCCGACTGTGAGGCATTCGAACGCGCAGCGCTAGCTACGACACCGTAGGTTACGGTACCGTAGGTTTCGTGAAGCGCACAGAATCGATCACAATGTGAGCGTCAGTAAAGCGCCACGTCGTGAGCAGGAGCTTCCCCTGGGTA
Organism: Mycobacterium marseillense; assembly: GCF_010731675.1. NCBI lineage: Bacteria > Bacillati > Actinomycetota > Actinomycetes > Mycobacteriales > Mycobacteriaceae > Mycobacterium > Mycobacterium marseillense. The sequence goes on along the minus strand of NZ_AP022584.1, from coordinate 2,672,795 downwards.
AACGGAACCCATCGATCGCGGGCAACGTCGTCGACACCAAGCGACCCGTGGTCGCCGGAGCCGACCGGCACCCCGGCTGGCACGCCCTGCGCAAGCTCGCCGCGCGGATCACGACGCCGCTGCTGCCCGACGACTATCTACACCTGGCCAATCCCCTCTGGTCGGCGCGCGAACTGCGAGGACGCGTCCTGCAGGTGCGCCGCGAGACCGAGGACTCCGCGACCCTGGTCATCAAACCGGGTTGGGGCTTCAACTTCGACTACCAACCGGGCCAGTACATCGGCATCGGCCTGCTTATGGACGGGCGCTGGCGCTGGCGGTCCTATTCGCTGACGTCGACCCCGGCGGCGACGCCCGCGCGTGCCGGTTCGGCGCGCACCGTGACGATCACCGTCAAGGCGATGCCGGAGGGGTTCCTGTCGTCGCACCTGGTGGCCGGTGTCGAGCCGGGCACCGTCGTGCGGCTGGCCGCGCCGCAGGGCAACTTCGTCCTGCCCGACCCCGCGCCGCCGTCGATCCTGTTCCTCACCGCCGGCTCCGGAATCACGCCCGTGATGTCGATGTTGCGAACGCTGGTGCGCCGCAACCAAATCGGTGACATCACCCACCTGCATTCGGCCCCCACCGAATCCCACGTCATGTTTCGTGGCGAGCTGGCCGCGCTGCAGGCCGACCACCCGGGCTACCGGTTGCAGTTGCGCGAGACGCGCACCCAGGGCCGGCTCGACCTGTCCACGCTGGACACCGACGTGCCGGACTGGCGCGAGCGCCAGACCTGGGCCTGCGGGCCGGAGGGCCTGCTCACCGCGGCCGAACGCGCATGGTCGGCCGCGGGTCTCGCCGAGCGGTTGCATCTCGAGCGGTTCGCGGTCTCCAAGGCCGCGCCCGCCGGTGCCGGTGGGACGGTCACGTTCGCGCAAAGCGGGCGCACCGTCGCCGCCGACGCCGCGACGTCCTTGATGGATGCGGGGGAGGGCGCCGGGGTGCAGATGCCGTTCGGGTGCCGCATGGGTATCTGTCAGTCGTGCGTGGTCGGCCTGGTGGAGGGGCACGTCCGCGACCTGCGGACCGGCCAAGAGCACGATCCCGGAATGCGGGTACAGACCTGTGTGTCGGCCGCGTCCGGCGATTGCGTGCTCGACATTTAAAGGCTACTCATAGGTAACCTACGGATTCGTAGGTTACGATAGCGTAGGTCTAGTACCGACCAACCGACCGCAGGGAGATGACGACGATGGCGATCACTGACGTCGACGTATTCGCCCATCTGACGGACGCCGATATCGAAAACCTGGCCTTTGAGCTCGATGCCATCCGCCAGGACGTGGAAGACTCGCGCGGCGAGCGGGACGCTCGCTACATCCGCCGCACCATCGCGGCCCAGCGCGCGCTCGAGGTCACCGGCCGGCTGTTGCTGGCCGCCAGCTCGCGGCGCTCGGCCTGGTGGGCGGGGACGGTGACCCTGGGCGTGGCCAAGATCGTCGAGAACATGGAGATCGGCCACAACGTCATGCACGGCCAGTGGGACTGGATGAACGACCCCGAGATTCACTCCTCGACATGGGAGTGGGACATGAGCGGGTCGTCCAAGCACTGGCGCTACACCCACAACTTCGTGCACCACAAGTACACCAACATCCTCGGGATGGACGACGACGTCGGCTACGGCCTGCTGCGCGTCACCCGCGACCAGCGCTGGAAGCGGTTCAACATCTTCAACCTGGTGTACAACACCTTGCTCGCGCTCCTCTTCGAGTGGGGAGTCGGCCTGCAGCACGTGGAGCTGGGCAAGATCGCCAAGAAGCGGATGGACAACGACGAGGCCCGGCAGCGGACCGAGGAGTTCCTGGCCAAGGCCGGACGGCAGGTGTTCAAGGACTACGTGGCGTTTCCCGCGCTGACGTCGTTGTCGCCCGGTGCCACCTACATGTCCACGCTCAAGGCCAACGCGCTAGCCAACGTGATTCGCAACGTGTGGGCCAACGCGGTGATCTTCTGCGGCCATTTCCCCGACGGCGCAGAGAAATTCACCAAGACCGACATGATCGGCGAGACCAAGGGGCAGTGGTATCTGCGACAGATGCTGGGCAGCGCCAACTTCGAGGCCGGCCCGGCGCTGCGCTTCATGAGTGGCAACCTGTGCCACCAGATCGAGCACCACCTGTACCCCGATCTGCCGAGCAACCGGCTGCACGAGATCTCGCAGCGGGTGCGCCAGGTCTGCGACAAGTACGACTTGCCGTACACCACAGGCTCTTTCCTGTTCCAGTACGCCAAGACGTGGCGCACGCTGGCCAAGTTGTCGCTGCCGAACAAGTATTTGCGCGACGACGCCGACAACGCGCCGGAGACCCGCAGCGAGCGGATGTTCGCCGAACTCGAGCCCGGCTTCTTGGGCACCGATCCGGCCACTGGCCGCCGCCGCGGTCTGAAGTCCGCAATCGCCGCCGTGCGCGGTTGGCGGCGCGGGAAGCGGGCGGACGCGGCGCGCGGCGTTGACGACGGCCTCGCCGCCTAGCTCACGCCGAGTGCACGCCCGCCGCGGGCGTCATCAGGGATGCGCGACGAGGTAGGTCTCGTTGTCCAGACCCGCGGTGAGTTCGTCGACGTCGAACGGGCGGTCGAGGCGGGCGTGGAATGCCGCCTTGTCGACGAGGAGGCCGATCTCCGCGGTCTGCCATGCGAACAATCGCCCGACGAGCGGGTAGATGCGGCGCATGATCGCCCGCTCGGCGGAACTGCAGCGGGAGGCGCAGTAGCCGACGTGGCCGATTTCGTCGGTGAGGATGTCGTTGTAGAGCAGTTCGATTCGTTGCGCGACCTCCGGCTCGTCGGCGAACAGCTTTCGGCCGATGCGGCGCAGTTCGTCAAACATGATGCAGCCGGCCATCTCGCCGGCCCCGACGAACAGGAAGCCGAGCCGTTCGGGCATGAACACGCTCGCCTTGACGAACTGGCGCAGCACGAACGGCGGGGGGATGACCTGGAAGGTCAGGTCGAAGACGTCGAGCGAGTACGCCAGCAGCCGGGTGTGGTAGTGCTCTTCGAGTTCGAGGTAGACGTTCTCGGGCGGCAGGCTCGCATCGCTGTTGCGCCCATAGGTTTCGCCGAGCCCGACGCCGAAGCGCTCGGCCTGATTCAGTTTGGCGGTCGCCAGCAGGAACAGCATCTTGGGATCCAGGCCCGGCTCTGGTCGCCGGCGGCGCAGGTTGCGCAGGAATGTCGATCGGTCGGCGGGATAAGCGGACCGGACGGGATTGGCTTCGAGCTCGTTGAAGAACCGCTCTCGATTCGCCAACCGCCTGTTCAGCAGGTCGGCTTCCCCGTCACGCCGGGTCAAGAAATCCCGGTAACCCTCGATGCCCGTGCGATTCATCGTTTCTCCATTCCTTTGACAATCGTTGTCACGTAACGGCTTAACAGCGCCGCATCGTGCGCGCCGGTGGACAGCAGCGCGAAGAGTCCGGTGAGGAAAAACGTCGCGAGTTCCGTCGGGTCGGAGCCGGCGGGCACCTGGCCGGCGTCCCGGGCCCGGCTGATCACCTCCGCCACGAACTGCGCGAGGGGATGCTGCGCCACTCCGTCTTCGACCGGACGGGTCGAGGAGAAGTGCAACCCGAGCATGTCCCGGAAGACGATGCCGCCCAATCGCCGTTCGGCGGCGAGCACGTGGCGCACGAGTTGCGAGAGCACGGACGCCAAATCGCCTTTGGCGCCGGCGAGTTCACTGATGATCCGGGTTTCCTCGTTGCGCTCCGCCTCGATCAGCACGTGTTCCTTGGTCGGGAAGTGGAAGTAGAACGTCCCCCTCACGACGCCCGCGGACGCGGCGATGGCACTGACGTCGGCGGCGGCAAAGCCGCGCTGCGCGATCTCGGAGAGCGCCGCGTCGAACAAGCGCGCCCGGGTCTCGAGTCGCCTGGCCTCCCGCACGCCGGCGGCGGCCGATTTTGCCGGGGGTGCTGAGCGGGGCGACTGCATCCAGGCACCGTACGCCCGATCGCTGACGGTCGTCAATGACGGGTGTCAGCGATTCTCGGTCGTCCTCCGGTCACACACCCTTGCTCGACATGTATCGTCGGCCTTTCGGTAAGCGCGCACCGTGGTGCGCACGCGGACACTGAGGACGCCCCAGAATGAGCGGTCACTGCAGCGACGACATCGAACGCATCGTTGGCCGCCTGGGCTTCAGCTGCGAGCACGCATCCCCGTGGGTGACGCTGCGGAATCCATTCCAGTTGGCGAACTGGACGATGCCCGTTCTCGAAATGCTGGTCGTCGCCGGCGCCGTGCTGGCGCTCTGGTGGGCGATCCGCCGACTGCGCCGCAACGGCGACCCCGTCAACCTCGTGATCTGGTTCGCCACGGTGATTTACCTGCTGATCGTTGAGCCACCGCTGTATTTTCCGACGGTCTTCGGTGTCGACGACTCCATCGGTGCGGTCTTCGCGCACAACGTCTTTACGGTCCAGTTCATGTATGACCGGCTGCCGCTCTACATCGTCGCGCTGTACCCGGCGATGATGACGTTGGCCTACGAAGTGGTGCGCAGCCTGGGCGTATTCCGGGACTGGGGCGCGGTCGTCGGCGCGGTGTGCGTGGGATTCGTCCACCACTGCTTCTACGAAATCTTCGACCAGTTGGGTCCGCAACTGCGCTGGTGGGCGTGGAACACCGACAACGCGATCAACCATCCGATGCTGGCGTCGGTGCCGATGAACAGCGTGTTGCTCTTCGCTACCATCGGTCCCGCCTGCGTGGCACTGTTCGCCCAGTTGTTCGTGACTCGTCCCATCGAGCGCGGCCGATTGCTGAGGCGAATGGGCTTGATCGGTCGCACATTCGGCGTGGCCGTGCTGGTACCGGTCGGCATGGCCATCGCCAATGTTCCGATCCTGCTTGCCGGTGGCGCGAATCCCGACGGTGCCCTGCGGCGGGCCGTGTATTTCGTCGTTCTCGGTGCGTTCGCTGTGGTGGCGATCCCCATCCTGTGTCGTCAGTGGCGCAACTCCGCGTTCACGCCCAGCGCGCGCAATCCCTTCGTCGCAATCTTCGGGTCCGCGTTCCTGATCGTGCTCGGGGCGCTATGGCTGACGGCGATGCCCGCCTATTGGGCAGCCTCGCACGGCCGCACGACCGACGGAACACCCACGGGCAACCCGATATACGCGCTGGTGTGCTTTGTGCTCGCGGCCGCGCTGGTGGTGTCGGTGACGATCCGAGCCGGCCGCCCGTCGGCCCTTATTCGTCGAGCGCAACGGACGCGCCAAGAGGTGGCGCCATGACGCTTGGGCCGCAGCTCGCCAACCGTCGGGTCCGGCGTCGTCAGCCGCTGGTCACCTTGTCGGCCAGCGCCGCCAGCTTCGCGTCGAGTCCCTGTGCCGCGCTGAGTAACTCGGGGTTTGGCTCCACCACCATCAGCGACGACGGCTTGACGTAGGTCAAACTACTGTTACCGTCACCCTCGTCGGTGATCAGCAGTTCGACCGGTGCGAACAATCCTGCCTTGACGTCGTGGCGCAGCATGGTGATGGCGATCAGAGGATTGCCGAGGATGACGCGCAGCGCCTTGCGGTCGATGCCGGCGTTGCCGATCCAGGCGCCGTGGTCAACCGTGCCGAACAACATGAATCCGCTTGGACCGACGTGGGATTCGACACGCTCCTGATACGACTTCCAGTCGCCGGTGCTCGTTGCGATGTCGTTGATCGGCACCGGTTGCTCACCGATGTCGGCCAGCAGCGCGGCGACCAGCTCGTCGTAGCTCTTGGCGCTGTCGTAGCGCACTCGCACGCCGTCGAAAAGGGTTTCAGACGCAGACACTTTCGACCTCCTCTGGTCCCATGCTCTCGTGTACCTGGGTACGTGGGGTGCGATCGATGAGCAGGCTGAGCGTTTCGGGCCGGCTGTAGTGGCCGCCGGCATCCATCAGCGCCTTCCGCGTGTTGATCAACGACAAGTCGAGGTCGGCGATGACGTCGCCCTCGCCCGTGCGCAGCGGCTCACCCAGGTATTCGCCCTGGGGCGTGATGATCGCGGTGAAGTGGCCGCCCGAGATGGGGCCGATCGGACAGTCGGTGTCGGCCATGATCCGCGCCTGCTGATCCGCGTCGAGCCAGGCGGTCGCGTTGACGACGAAGACGCCCGACTCGAGCGCGTGATTGCGCACGCTGATCTCCATCTGCCGCGCGAACAGGTCGCCGCCGAATGATCCGGGGAACATGCTCGAGTGGATCTGCTCGCCGTCGGCGATCAAGGCGTAGCGGGCCAACGCGTTGAAGTGTTCGTAGCACGCCAACTGTCCGATGCGCCCGACCGCGCTGTCGACCGCGCGCAGCCCGCTGCCGTCGCCCTGGCCCCAGACCATCCGTTCGTGGTAGGTCGGCATGATCTTGCGGCGGCGCTGCAGCAGGGTGCCGTCGGCGTCGAACAACAACTGCGTGTTGTACAGCGAAGCACCGTCGCGCTCGTTGACACCGATCGATACGACCATGCCTGCCGCTTGGGCGGCCTCGGCGATCGCGTCGACCGCCGGCGACGGGATCGCCACGGCCTGGTCGAGGAGCCGCAGGTGCTCCGGTCGCATCTCGAAGGGGCGCTGGACGAACGAGAAGTACGGGTAGTAAGGAATCACCGTCTCAGGGAACGTCGCGAACTGCACGTCGCGGTGTGCCAGCTGCGCGATCTTGCCGACCACCTTTTCCACGGTGCCCTCGCGACTGTAAAGAACCGGGCTGAGTTGCACTGCGGCGGCCCGGATTACGTCCATCGCCCCGCCCCCTAGCCCAGTCGCTCGATGATGGTGGCGTTGGCCATGCCGCCGCCCTCGCACATCGTCTGCAGCCCATACCGCCCGCCGCGCTGCTCCAGCGCGTTGACCATTGTCGTCATGATGCGAGCGCCGCTGGCGCCCAAGGGATGACCGATCGCGATCGCCCCACCGTTGACGTTGGTCTTGGCCAGATCGGCCCCGGTGTCGTGCGCCCAGGCCAGCACGACAGGCGCGAACGCCTCGTTCACCTCGAACAGGTCGATGTCGGCCAGCGTCAGCCCGGCTTTCGACAACACCTTCTCGGTGGCCGGAATGACGCCGGTCAGCATGTAGAGCGGGTCGGAGCCCACCACGGTGGTGGTGTGGATTCGGGCCAGCGGGCGCAGGCCCAGTTTCTTGGCGACCTCGCTGCTGGTGATCAACACCGCGGCGCTGCCGTCTGATAAGGGCGACGAGTTGCCCGGGGTGATCTCCCAATTGATCTGCGGGAAGCGGGCTTTGGCGGCCTCGCTGTAGAACGCCGGCTGCAGTGCGGCCAGTGTCTGCACCGTCGTGCCGGGCCGGATGATCTCGTCGGTGGCGAGCCCGGCGATCGGGATGAGTTCGTTGTCGAACAGTCCTTCCTTGGTGGCGCGGGCGGCCTTCTCGTGGCTGCCGGCGGAGAACTCGTCGAGCTCGGTGCGCGAAAAGCCCCACTTGGCGGCGATCAGTTCGGCGCTGATGCCCTGTGGCACCAGGCCGTCGGGGTAGCGCGCGTCCATGCCCTCGCCGAACGGGTTGCTGCCCGGCGACACCTGGCTGCCCATCGGGACGCGCCCCATCGATTCCACGCCGGCGGCGATCACCAGGTCGTAGGCGCCGGCGATCACACCCTGGGCCGCGAAGCTGATGGCCTGCTGGCTGCTACCGCACTGACGGTCGATGGTGACGCCGGGGACCGTCTCCGGGAATCCCGCTCCCAGCAGGGCGTTGCGCGCGATGTTGACGGCCTGGTCGCCGACCTGGGTGACGGCGCCGGCGATGACGTCGTCGACCTGCGCGGGATCGACGCCGGTGCGCGCCACCAGTTCGCGCAGGCTGTGCGCGAGCAGGTCGGCGGGCAGCACGTTGTGCAGCGCGCCACTCGCTTTGCCCTTGCCGATGGGCGTGCGCACTGCTCCGACGATGACGGCGTCGCGGGTCATGGCTCCTCCTCGAGTCCATCTGGGTATATCAACCTGTACTCAGGTAAACACCTCGGTATGCTGAAAGCAACCCAGCTGGGGAGGTGATTTAGATGACACTGCTGCAGGGACCGCTGGCCGACCGCGACGCGTGGTCGGCGGTGGGTGAGTGCGCGATCGAAAAGACAATGGCGGTCGTCGGCACCAAATCCGCGATGCTGATCATGCGCGAGGCGTACTACGGCACCACCCGGTTCGACGACTTCGCCCGCCGGGTGGGCATCACCAAGGCGGCGACGTCGGCGCGGCTGGCCGAGCTGGTGGAGCTGGGGCTGCTACGACGCCAGCCCTATCGCGAGCCCGGCCAGCGCCGCCGCGACGAGTATGTGCTCACCCCGGCGGGCATCGAGTTCATGCCGGTGGTGTGGGCGATGTTCGAGTGGGGGAGGCATCATCTGCCCGGGCGTCACCGGTTGCGGCTGACCCACCTGGGTTGCGGAGCCGAGGTGAGCGTCGAAATCCGGTGCGCTGAAGGCCATTTGGTGCCGGCGGATGAACTCGGCATGCGGTTGGCTAAGAAGCCTGGTTGAGCGCGGCCAGTAGCCGGCGGGCAGCCGCGACGCGGCGGGCGGCGGGCCCGGTCAGCGTGTCGAGCGCGCATTCGGGGTCGGCGGGCGGACCCATGTGCCCACAGCCGCGGGGGCAGTCCTCGATGGCGTCCGCCAGATCCGAGAACGCCATCATGACGTCGTCGGGCTGGATGTGGGCCAGCCCGAAGGAGCGGATGCCCGGCGTGTCGATCACCCAGCCCGACGTAGCCAATGGAAGCGCGACCGATTGAGTGGAGGTGTGCCGTCCCCGGCCGATGTCGGTGACGTCGCCGACGGCGCGGTCCGCGTCGGGCACCAACCGGTTCACCAACGTCGACTTGCCGACGCCGGAATGCCCGAGCAGCACGGTGGTCTTGCCGGCGAGCAGGTCGGCCACGGCGAGCAGGGGATCGTCGCGGCCCGCGGCGACCACCGTCAGGTCCAGGTCGACGAACTGCTCCGCGAACGGCTCCGGCGGGGCGAGGTCGGTCTTGGTCAGGCACAGGATCGGCGTGAGACCGCCGGCGTAGGCGGCGATCAGCGTCCGGTCCACCAGCCCGGTGCGGGGAGGCGGGTCGGCCAGCGCCACCACGATCAGCAGCTGGTCGGCGTTGGCGACCACCACCCGCTCGGTCGGATCGGTGTCATCGGCGGTGCGCCGCAACACCGTTCGGCGCTCACCGCGGCGCACGATGCGGGCCAACGTGTCCGGTCGCCCGGACAGATCGCCCACCACGTCGACGTCGTCGCCGACCACGATCGGCGTGCGGCCCAGTTCCCGGGCCCGCATGGCGGTGACCCGACGGTCGACGTCGCCGCCCAGGACGCATCCCCAGCGGCCGCGGTCGACACTGACCACCATGGCGGCCTGGGCGTCGGCGTGCTCGGGACGGGTCTTGGTCCGCGGCCGCGAACCCCGGCCGGAGCGGATCTTGACGTCGGACTCGTCGTAGTCGCCGGGCTTCACATGCCGTGCTCTTCCTGGGCGGACAGCATGCGGGCCCACAGCCGCGGAAAGTCGGGCAGCGTCTTGGTGGTGGCGCCGATGTCGTCGACCTCGACGCCGGCCACCCGCAGCCCGACGATCGCGCCCGCCATCGCCATCCGGTGGTCGGCGTACGCACGCCAGACGCCCGGTCGCAGCGGTGTCGCGGTGATCTCCAGGCCGTCGGGCGTTTCGGTGCAATCGCCGCCCAGGCGGTTGATTTCGGCGCTCAGCGCGGCGAGCCGATCGGTCTCATGGCCGCGCAGGTGGGCGATGCCGGACAGCCGGGACACCGAGCCCGGGGTCGCCAGCGCCGCCAGGGCGGCCACCGACGGGGTGAGCTCGCCGACCGCGCGCAGGTCGACGTCAAAACCGCCGTACTCCCCGGAGCCGCGCACCTCCAGGTACGAATCATGTTGGTTGACAATGGCATTCAGCTTGCCCAACACGTCCAGGATCTGGTCGGCGGGCTGCACGCTGTTCGCCGGCCACCCGGTGATGCGCACCGCGCCGCCGGTGACCACGGCCGCTGCAAGAAACGGAACTGCGTTGGTCAGGTCCGGCTCGACCTCCCAGTGCCGGGCCGCGACCGGTCCGGGCCGCACCTGCCAGCGGTTGGGAACGGAGTCGTCGACGTCGACGCCGGCCTGGCGCAGCATCATCACCGTCATCGCGATGTGCGGCGCCGACGGCAGCGCCGAACCGGTGTGCCGCACCGTGAGCCCCTCGGCGAAAGACGCCGCGCACAACAGCAACCCGGAGACGAACTGCGACGAGGCCGAGGCGTCGATCTCGACGGTGCCCCCGGTGATCGCACCGGTGCCCAGGACCCGGAACGGCAGGCCCGAGCCGTCGATCCGCACACCCAACCCGCGCAGCGCGTCGAGCAGCGGCGCGATCGGCCGCGCCCTGGCCTGCTCGTCGCCGTCGAACTCGACGATCGATTCGGCGAGCGCCGCCAGCGGCGGGACGAACCGCAGCACCGTGCCCGCCAGGCCGCAATCGACCTGGGCCATCGGTTCCGGCGATACGCGGCCGCTGACCGTCAACTCCGTCCCGTCGCCGTCGACGCGCAAGCCCAGCGTGCCCAGTGCGCCGATCATCAAATCGGTGTCCCGGCTGCGCAGTGCCCGGCTGATCATGGGGGCGCCCTGCCCCTGGGCGGCCGCCAGCGCCGCCAGCACCAGGGTCCGGTTGGTCTGCGATTTCGAACCGGGAACGGTCACGGTCGCGTGCACCGGTAGCGGTGCCTGGGGGGCCGGCCACGTATTCACCGGTCCATCATCGCCTGTTACCGGTTGCTGCCACCAATAGGAGTTCGGTGGCTCTGCCACCATGGAGGTATGTGCGGACGGTTCGCGGTCACCACCGACCCGGCCCTGCTGGCCCAGAAGATCAAGGCGATCGACGAGGCCACCGGCGCCGACGCCGATTCGAGCGCGCCGAACTACAACGTGGCTCCGACGTCGACCATCGCGGCCGTGGTCAGCCGGCATTCCGAACCCGAGGACGCGCCGACGCGGCGGGTGCGGCTGATGCGTTGGGGTCTGGTACCACCGTGGGCCAAGGCCGGCGCCGACGGCGCGCCCGAGACCAAGGGGCCGATGCTGATCAATGCCCGCGCAGACAAGGTCACCAGCTCGCCCGCTTTCCGGACCAGCGCCAAGTCCAAGCGCTGCCTGATCCCGATGGACGGCTACTACGAATGGCGGGTCAATTCCGACGCCGCGGCGGGCAAGAAGTCGCGCAAGACACCCTTTTTCATGTACCGCGAGGACGGCGAGCCGCTGTTCATGGCGGGCCTGTGGTCGGTGTGGAAACCCGCCAAGGACGCGTCGCCACTGCTGAGCTGCACGATCATCACCACCGATGCGCCCGGCGAGCTCGCGCAGATCCACGATCGGATGCCGTTGGTGATGCCGGAGCGCGACTGGGACCGGTGGCTCGATCCCGACGCCCCGATCGACGAAAGACTGCTGGCCCGCGCGCCCGACGTGCGCGCCATCCGCACGCGCGAAGTGTCGACGCTGGTCAACAGCGTGCGCAACAACGGCCCGCAGCTACTCGAGCCGGCCGAGCCGGAGCCCGAGCAGGCACGGCTTCTCTAGCGCCCCGGGCGTGGGTCATGCGGCCCCGTGATTGTCGGCTTCGTCGTCGTCGTCGGCGCGCAGGAGTTTTTCGGGGTGGTGGTAGGTGTTGGTGTGGGGTTGGCCGCGGTCGAATTCTGGTGGGGGTTTCCATTCGGTGTCGCCTTTGGCGTTTTTGCGGGTGCTCCAGCCGCCGGGTTTGATGAGGCGGTGATGGGGGCCGCAGGCGAAGGTGAGGTCGTTGATGTCGGTGGTGTGGCAGCTGGCGTAGTCGGTGACGTGGTGGACTTCGCAGTAGTAGCCCGATGCGGTGCAGCCCGGCGCGGTGCAGCCGCGGTCCTTGCCGTACAACACAATCCGCTGCCCGGGTGAGGCCAGCCGTTTGGTGTGATACAGGGCCAGGGCGTTGCCTTTGTCGAAGATCGCCAGGTAGTGGTTGGCGTGGCGGCCCAGGCGGATCACATCACTCATCGGCAAAATCGTGCCCCCACCGGTAAAGCCGCGCCCGGCGGCGGCCTGCAGTTCGGCCAATGTGGTGGTGACGATGATGGAGGCCGGTAACCCGTTGTGCTGGCCCAGCTTCCCGGAGGCCAGCAGCGCGCGCAGCGCGGCCAGCAGGGCGTCGTGGTGGCGTTGGGCGCGCGAGCGGGTGTCGGCGTCGATGGCGGCTTGGTTGGGCGTGCCATCCACGCAGGGGGTCTGGTCGCCGGGGTTGCACATGCCTGGGGCGCCGAGTTTGGCTTCCACGGCTTCCAGGGTGGCGCGTAGCTCGGGGGTGATCAGGCCCCGCAGCGCCGACATGCCATCGGGCTGTTGGTTGCCCAGGATCAGGCCGCGCTGGCGGGCGCGGTCCTCATCGGTGAAGATGCCATCGGGGTTGAGGGTGTTGGTGAGCGCGCGGGCCAGCTCTTTGAGGTGTTCGGGGCCGAATTGGGTGCCGAGCTCGGCCAGTTGGGCTTCGGCGACCTCGCGGGCCGCGGCGCTGACCCAGCCGGGTAGGTGGTGGTAGAAGTTGCGGATCACCGCCACCTGGCCAGCACCCAGGGTGCCGGCGCGTTGGGCGGCGGCGGTGGCGGCCAGGGCGGGCGGCATGGGTTCACCGGTTAGGCCATGGCGTTGACCTAGATCGGCGGCTTCTTTGATGCGCCGGGAGGCTTCGTTGCGGCTGATCAGGGTGCGCTCGGTCAACGCGTGGGAGAGCCCGGCGCCCAGTTCTTGGGAGGGGACCTGGCGGGCAAGGGAATTGAGCAGCGGATGCTCGATGACCGGAAGGCGCCGGCGCAGCCGTTCACAGCGCTCCAACACCGCCAGCTGCTGCTGGATGGTCAACGCATCAAGCACCAACGCGCAGGCGCGGTCCACCTCGGCATCGAGCGCATCGAACACCGCATCGACCTCAGCCTGACTACTTGAACTCACACCGCCAAACTAACGACACCCACCGACAGAAAGCCCCGTATTGTGACCACAGAAACCACAGTGACACAATGGATTTCGCTATACGTTTCCAATATCCGTAACCGCACCCGCGGGCGGCTTCGCGCCGGCCGGCGTCCCCGCCACCTAACGTCGCTGAGCCGCGAGCGCCACGGCGGTGGCCACCGCTTCCAACATGCGGGTGAGTTGCTCGGCGTCGCCGACGGAGCGGTCACCGGCGGCCAGTCGGGTGAAGATGCCGGCGATGAACGTCGTGACGGCGGCGGTCTGCTCGCCCAGCAACTCGGGATCGCGGGTGTCGGGCTGCAGGTGAGCGATCGCATCGCGCGCCATCGCGTTGACCCGGGCGACGAAAACCTGCGATGTCGCGGCCAGATCGGGATCGCGTGCGGCGCCCAGCAGCAACTCGTGACGCGCGCGATTGAGCATCAGCCCGGAGCCGTCGGCCTGCATCATGGCGAGCCGCGCCAGGTGCGCGAACGGCGAGACCGGGTCGACCGGCTCGTCGATCACCGACTGCAAGTTGGCGACATCGATTTCGGCCACCCGCTTGCCGACGCCGCGCAGCAGGGCCGCACGAGTGCGGTAGTAGTAGGACGTGGTGCCCTCGGGGACGCCGGCGCAGCGGTCGACCTGCCCGTGGGTGAGTCCGCGGGATCCGTGCTCGGCGAGCACCCGGATCGCCGCGTCGCACAGGTCGCGGCGGCGTTCATCGCCGTCGCGTTTGCGGGACCTCGTACTGGCGGCCATGGGTCACCGAAGGACGGTGCCGCCGTCGATGTTGACCACCTGGCCATTGATCCACTCGCCCTCGTCGGACAGCAGGAACGCGACCAGCGCGGCGATGTCGCCCGGAGCGCCGACGCGCGGTCCGCGAATGCGCTTGAGCGCGCAGGCCTCCAGGTCCGGCCACTGCGGCACCGAGCGGATGGTCTCGGTCGCGGTGAACCCGGGCGCGACCGCGTTGCACCGGATGTTGTCCTTCCCCCACCGCGACGCGACGTGGCGGGTGAGCGCACCGATGCCGGCCTTCGCGGTGGCATAGGCCGGGCGCGCGGACTCTCCCTGGAACGCCGCCGCCGACGACATGTTGACGATCGCCCCGCCGCCGCGGTCCAGCATTTTCGGGATGGCGTATTTCATCGCGGCCACGTACCCGCGCAGGTTGACCGCCATCACCCGGTCCCAGACGCCGAAATCGATGTCCACCACGTCGGTGTCGACGCGGATGGTGCTCATGTCGGCGCCCACGTTGAACAGCAGGTCCACACCGCCGAAAGTCGTTGCGGCGGCGTCGATCAGCCCGGAGACCGACGCTGGGTCCGCCAGGTCGAAGGCCACGTGCGTCGCCGTGCCGCCGCCGGCGGCGATGCGTTCGGCCGTCTGCCGCGCGGCCTCGGCGGCGACGTCGCCGACGATCACTCGGCACCCTTCCTCGGCGAGGCGGGCGGCCGTCGCCGCACCGATGCCCGTGGCGCCGCCGACCACGACCACCACCTTGTCGGTCAGACCCTGCAATCCCATGGATATTGACTTTACCTCTAGAACTGTAGAGGATCGCCAGTCATGGCTGGGATTCATCGGGAGCGGCCCGGAGCCGGCGACCTCTCGGCGGCGACGGACGCCCCCGCGACACCGCTTGACGACGGCATCTGGATGTCGCCGGGTGTCTCCAACACCTACGCGGTGGCCACCGACGAGGGGCGGGTCATCGTCAACAGCGGGCTGGTCTTCGAAGGACCGTTGCACCGCAAGGCTTTTGTCGATGTGCCCGGCCCGACGCGGGCCATCGTCGTCACCCAGGGGCACGCCGACCATTGGGGCGGGGTGAATTCACTGCGCGACGAGGGCACGAACGTGGTGATGCACCGCAACTATCGGTACTGGCGCGACGACAACACGCTGCTCATGGGCTATCGCGTGCCCAAGACGTCGTTCGCCTTCCAGAAGTTCTCCGACGCGGTGCTCGAGCACTTCAGGACCATCGACCCCGCGACCATCGACTTCTCGTTTCCCGAGCCGACGACGACGTTCGACCAGCGCCACAGCATCACCGTCGGCGGGCGCCCCTTCGAGCTCGCGTGGACGCCGGGCGGCGAGACCACCGACGCGCTGGTAATGTGGCTGCCCGAGGACCGGATCCTGTTCAGCGGCAACCTGTTCGGACCGCTGTTCGGGCATGTGCCGAACCTGATGACCATCCGCGGCGATCGTTACCGCGATCCGATCCTCTACATCGAGTCGTTGAATACCGTGCTCGAATACGGCCCGCAGCGGCTGATCACCGGCCACTTCGACCCCATCGAGGGCGCCGATCGCATCGCGGAGGAAGTCACCGCGATGCGGGACGCCATGCAGGCCGTGCACGACCGCACCGCCGAGCTGATGAACTCCGGCGCCGACATCCACACCGCGATGCGCGAGGTCTCGGTGCCCGAACATCTCGACATCGGCGAAGGCTACGGCAAGACTTCGTGGAATGTGCGGGCCATCTGGGAGATGTACACCGGGTGGTTCCGGCATCGCTCCACCACCGAACTCTATGGGATCCCACCGGATTCCATCGCGGCCGACGTGGTGAGCGCGGCCGGCGCCGACGCGCTCGTGGACGCGGCCCGCGCGCACGTGTCCGCCGGAAGACCGGTGCAGGCCATCCATCTCACCGACCTGATCCTGGCCGCCCAGCCGTTGCACGCGGCGGCACGCGCGGTCGCCGCCGACGCCCACGAAGCGCTGTTGGCCGACACCGAGAACTTCTGGGAAAAAGCCTGGCTCACCAAATCCATCGACGAACTGAGGTCGCCCGAATGAACACCGTCAACTTCGATTTCACCGGCGCCCACGTGCTGGTGACCGGCGGCACCAGCGGCATCGGCAACGCCATCGCCGCCGCATTCGCCGGCGCGGGCGCCGCCGTCACGGTGACCGGCACCCGTGGGTCCGCCGCGGACTATCCCGAGACGGATCTGAACGCATACACCTACCGCCAGTGTCAGATTCAGGATCCGGAATCGGTTGACGCCCTGGCGGACTCGCTTGGCGAGCTGGACATCCTGGTCAACAACGCGGGCGGCCCCTATCCCGCTGGCGACGAATACGACCCGGACGGCTACGTCGCGTCGGTGACGCAAAACATGCTCGGCCCGATGCGGCTGACCATGCGCTGCCACGACCGCCTCAAGTCCAGCCAAGCCCCCGGCGGGGCGAGCGTCGTCAGCGTCGTATCGATGTCCGCGTTCCGCTCCGCCGTGTTCGTCCCCGGCTACGCCTCCTCGAAGATGGGCCTGATCGCCCTGACGATGAACCTCTCGCGGCGGTGGGCCAACGACGGAATCCGGGTCAACGCCATCGCGCCCGGGCTCATCGACACCCGAATGACCCATCCGGCCATGGGAATTCCCGAGGTGATGGACATCGAGATCGGCTTCCACACGCCCCTCGGACGGCCCGGCACGCCGCAGGACTGCGCCGGCGCGGCGCTGTTCCTGTGCACCGACGCCGCCTCGTACATCACCGGCACCACCATCGCCGTCGACGGCGGATACCTGACGGTCTGAACCATGGGTGATTTCGACGACATCTCGACCACCGACGACGTCTTCAAGCTGGCCGCGCAGCGCACCGGCCTGAGCGAAATCGATTCCGACTCTTGGCGAGACGGGCTGGCGATCATGCTCGACGAGCTCAACAGCTCGCCGGCGTTCACGCCGTTCGGCCGTGAACGCGTCCTCGACGACGCCACCAACGCCCTCGGGCGCCGCATGCAGGTCCACGACTACATCACCACACACCCGGACGTAGTGGACACGCCCGTCGAGCGGCCACTGATCGTGCTCGGCATGCCGCGCACCGGCACCACCGTGATCAGCTACCTGCTCGACCAGGATCCGGCCCGGCGCTCGCTGCTGCACTGGCAGTGCGTGGATCCGATCCCGCCGGCTTCCACCGAGACGCTGCGCACCGACCCGCGTTGCCTGAGCCTGCTGGAGGAGCAGCGCAAGATCCTCGAACTGGTCACCCAGGCGAAAATGCCGCTGCCGCACTGGGAAGACGCCGACGGCCCCACCGAGGACATGTTCATCCACAACCAGGACTTCAAAGGCCTGTCCTGGGACTCGTTCCTGCCGACGGATCGCTACGCGCGGTGGCTGTTCGACGAGGCCGACATGAGCAGCACCTACGAGTATCAGAAGCGCTACCTGCAGGTCCTGCAGTCCACCGCGCCGGGCAACTGGAGCCTGAAGATGCCCTCGCATTCCGTGCACATCGAGGCGCTGCTCAAGGTGTTTCCCGACGCCCGGCTGATCTGGGCGCACCGCGATCCGTACAAGGCGACCGGGTCGCTGTGCAACCTGTGGCGGCTGCCCCAGAGCCTGGTGATGAACACCGACCTCGTCGACCAGACGGACATGGGCGAGCTCGCGAAGTGGCAGATGCGCTACCACGTCGAACGGCCGCTGCGAGCCCGCGAGCGCATCGGCGACGAACGCTTCTTCCACATGTACTACCACGAGATGATGCGCGACCCGATGGACGTCATGCGGCGCATCTACGACTGGGCCGACGAACCGCTGCCCGCCGCAACCGAAGGGCGCATGCGCAATTGGCTCGCCGAGCACCCGCAGGACCGCTTCGCGCTCAACGCGTATCGCCTCGACGAATACGGCCTGACCGTCGAGGCGCTCGAGCCGGTCTTCGCCGAGTATCTGGAGACCTTCGACATCGAACTGGAGGGCGCGCCGTGAAAGCATCCGTGGTCACCGGCCCGGGCAAGGCCGAGGTGCTCGACGCCGAGCGTCCCACGGTGGGCCCCACCGACGTACTGGTGCGGATGTGCGCCTGCGGCATCTGCGGTTCGGACGCATTCTACATCAGCATCGGCGGGCTGCCCCCGCGGCAGGGGCACACGCCGCTCGGACACGAGCCCGCCGGGGAGATCGCCGAGGTCGGCGAGCAGGTGAGCGGCCTGGCCGTCGGCGACCACGTCGTCATCAACCCGATGGCCGCCCCCGGTGGCATCATCGGCAACGGCGGGCCCAGCGGCGCGCTCGCCGATTACCTGCTCATCGAAAACGCCGTGCGCGGAACGAGTCTCGAGGTCATCCCCGACCACATCCCGTGGGAGGTGGCCGCGCTCAACGAGCCGATGGCCGTCGCGCGCCACGGCGCCAACCGCTGCCGACCCAAACCCTCGGACAAGGTGGTGGTGTTCGGCGCCGGGCCGATAGGACTCGGCGCCACACTGGCCTTCAAATCCCTTGGCGTGAGCCATGTCGTCGTCGTGGACCTGCTCCCCGGCCGCCTGGACAAGGCGCTGCAGATCGGCGCCGACGCCGTCATCAACTCCGCCGACGAGGACGTCGTGGCGCGCCTGATCGAACTGCACGGCGCGGGTGAGAGCATGTACCCCGGAAAGGCCGGCACGAACATCTATCTCGACGCGGCCGGTGTGCCCGCCGTCGTCAACACCGCGCTCGCCGCGGCGCAAAGGGGCGCCACCGTGGGCATCGTCGGCGTCCACAAAGAGCCGGTGCCCGTCGACCTGATCAACGTGATGAGCAACGAGATCACGCTCCTCGGAAGCATGGGTTACCCCGACGAAATCTTCGAGGTGACAAAAGATCTCGTGGCGAACTGGGAGAAGTACGCGCTGATCGTCAGCCACACCATCGGATTCGGCGACGTCGGCGAGGCGCTCGAGCTCGCCCAAACTCCGGGCGCCGCCGACAAGGTCGTCGTCACGTTCGGCTGATGTCGGCCGTGATCGCGCCGGTGAGTCGGACCAGGTCCTTTGGCGCCACCGCGACCTCCCAGCCTCGGCGGCCGGCGCTGCAGAACACCCGCTCCCAGCCCAGCGCGCTGGAGTCGATGACCGTGCGCAACCACTTGCGCTGACCGAACGGCGACACCGCGCCGACGACGTAACCGGTGGTCCGCTCGGCGACCGAAGCCTCGGCCATGGATGCCTTGGCGACCCCCAGCGCCGCGGCGGCCGCCTTCAACGAGAGGCGCGCGGTCGCCGGCACGATCGCGACCGCCAGACCGTCCGGCGCCGCGACGATGAGGGTCTTGTAGATCTGCCCGGGTTCGATGCCGGCGGCTGTGGTGAGCGCGTTGACCGCCTCCGCGCTGAACGATTGCTGCTGCCGGTCGTGATCGAAGGTCAAGACCTCGTGCGGCACACCGGCTTTCACCAACGCGGCAATGGCCGGGGTAGCGGCGGAGGCCAAGGTCAGACGCGCCTGTTACGGCCCGGAGTACCCCGGCGGGTTGACCCCGTCAACCCAGAAGTCCACGCCCAGCTTCGATCCCGGAATGCAGTCGTAGGTCGACAGGTCCGTGACGCCGGATTCCACCAGCACGTCCTCGCACAGCAGCATGTTGCCGGTGAACTCCTTGGCCGGCTTGTTGAGGACGACGTAGGCGGCGTCCGAGTACACGTCGGGCTTGCGGGCGCGGCCCATCGCCTCGTCACCGCCGAGGAGGTTCTGCACCGCGGCCGTCGCCACCAGCGTGCGCGGCCACAGCGTGTTCGACGCGATGCCCTCGTCGCGCATTTCTTCGGCGATGCCCAGCGCGCACAGCGTCATGCCGAACTTGGCCATCATGTACGCCGTCGGCTTCAACCACTCCCGGCCCAGCAGCACCGGCGGCGACAGCGTCAGGATGTGCGGGTTCTCGCGGCCCTTCAGATGCGGGATGCAGGCCTGCGACACCGCGTAGGTGCCCCGCACCTGGATGCCGTTCATCAGGTCGAACCGCTTCATCGGCACCTCGGTGATCGATCCGAGGTTGATCGCCGACGCGTTGTTGACGCAGATGTCGATGCCGCCGAACTGCTCGACGGTCTTGGCGACGGCGGCCTCGACCGAATCCGGGTCGCGCACGTCCCCGACGATCGGCAGGGCCTGGCCGCCCGCCTCTTCGAGCTCCTTGGCCGCGGTGAACACCGTTCCGGGCAGCTTCGGGTGCGGCTCGGCGGTCTTGGCGATCAGGGCGATGTTGGCACCGTCCTGGGCGGCGCGCTTGGCGATCGCCAGGCCGATGCCGCGGCTGGCGCCGGAGATGAACATGGTCTTGCCATTCAGGGACATGGCGTCACACTAACGCCACGCCGGAATCGGTCCGCCCGGGGTCTGCGTCCGGGAGCGGGCACCGATATTGCCGGCCGAATTCCGCCCCGGAAATAGGCGGATCGCGCGCGCGGTTGATCCAATTGGTTTTTCGATGCGGTGAGTCACACCCGGGCGGACACTGTCGGAGTGAGCCTTTAGATTGGGAGGAGCAGCGTGGTGTCAACGGCGACGAGCCTGTTAGGCGAGGAGCAGTTGGCTGGCGTCCTTGCGAGTCCGGTGGCGCTTTCGGTGCTTTCCGGTAACACCGCAGCAGAAGGGACCGGGTTAATCGATATGGCCGATTCTTTAGATGGCCGCGACGGCGAGGCAGGACCGTCCATCACCGAGCCCGCGGCGCCCGAAGAGACGGACGCTGAGCTCACGGCACGGTTCGAGCGCGACGCGATCCCCCTGCTGGACCAGCTTTATGGCGGCGCGCTGCGCATGACGCGCAATCCCGCCGACGCCGAGGATCTGCTGCAGGAGACGATGGTGAAGGCCTACGCGGGCTTCCGGTCGTTTCGGGCGGGCACCAATCTCAAAGCCTGGCTGTACCGGATCCTGACCAACACCTACATCAACAGCTACCGCAAGAAGCAGCGCCAGCCCGCGGAGTACCCGACCGAGGAAATCACCGACTGGCAGCTGGCCGCCAATGCCGAGCATTCCTCCACCGGGCTGCGTTCGGCCGAGGTGGAGGCGCTGGAGTCGCTGCCGGATTCCGAGATCAAGGACGCGCTGCAGGCTTTGCCGGAGGAATTCCGGATGGCCGTCTATTACGCCGACGTCGAGGGTTTTCCGTATAAGGAAATCGCCGAGATCATGGATACGCCCATCGGAACGGTAATGTCACGGCTGCACCGCGGCCGACGGCAACTGCGCGGCCTGTTGGCCGACGTCGCCAAGGAGCGGGGCTTCAACCGCGGTCAGCAGACGCACGAGGAGGTGTCGTCATGAGCGAGTTCGCCGGTCAGGGCGGTGCTTCGCCGGATGCGTGCCCCAACGACGAGTCCCACGGCAGCGTCGGCTGCGCGGAGGTCATCCGTCAGGTCTGGCTGCTGCTCGACGGTGAATGCGGCCCGGACACCCGCGAACAACTGCGTCAGCATCTCGAGGCGTGCCCCGGCTGCTTCAAGCACTACGGTCTCGAAGAGCGGATCAAGGCATTGATCGCCACCAAGTGCAAAGGCGAGAGGGCCCCCGAGGGGCTGCGCGAGCGCCTACGGCTCGAGATCCGGCGCACCACCATCATCCGGGGTGCGCAGTAGCGTCCTAGGAATTGGGCCGCTTGCCGTGGTTGGCCTTGCTGTGCTTGCGGTCGCGCTTCTTACGGCCTCGTTTGGCCATGGGTGGAACCTCCGTTGATTGCTTGTCAAACCAGGCGCCTGGCGCCGGTTGGCTTGCCGTCCAGTCTCTCATGAGACGTGCCGCGCAGTGTCTTCGGCCTGATGCCGCGCGCGGCGGGCGCGGTCGGGGGCCGTGGGCCGTCGTCCCGGTGGGCCCTGTGGTTCGATGTAGGCGAGCCTGATAGAACGTTGATCGATTAACAAACGGCGATGGACCAAGAACCAGCGATGGACCGACAACCGGCGATGACCAGCAGCCAGCCTGCGCAGAGGCCGAAAAGAGTGGGGTGAAGATGGCCGAGGATGTGCGCGCCGAGATCGTGGCCAGCGTGCTCGAAGTCGTTGTCAACGAGGGTGATCAGATCGGCAAAGGCGACATCGTGGTGCTGCTGGAGTCGATGAAGATGGAGATTCCCGTCCTTGCGGAGGTCGGCGGCACCGTCAGCAAGGTGAGCGTGTCGGTGGGCGACGTCATTCAGGCGGGCGACCTCATCGCGGTGATCAGCTAGCCGGCCAGGCCCCCTTGACCGACCGCCGGGGAACGACCCGGGGAGTAAGCGATGTCAACTCTCGGTGATCTGCTCGCCGAACACACCATGTTGCCGGGCAATGCGGTCGACCATCTGCACGCGGTCGTGGGGGAGTGGCAGCTGCTGGCCGACCTGTCGTTCGCCGACTACCTGATGTGGGTGCGCCGCGACGACGGCGTGCTGGTGTGCGTGGCGCAGTGCCGGCCCAATACCGCGCCCACGGTGCTGCAGACCGACGCGGTGGGCACCGCCCTCGCCTCCGAGCGGCTGGCCCTCGTCGCCGACACTTTCGCGTCGGGCACCGCCAAGCGGGATGACTTTGCGGGGCAAGAGAATTCGTGGCTGCCGGGCACCCACGTCGAGGCGTCCCCGGTGCGGTACGGCGGCCAGGTGGTGGCCGTGCTCACCCACCATCAGACCGCGGTGGCCGCCGACCGCGCGTCCGGGCAGCTGGAGATCGCCTACCGGCAGTGCGCCGGCGACCTCGTCCACATGCTCGGCGAGGGCAGCTTTCCCGACGCTGGGGACGTGGTGATGTCGCGCTCCACCCCCCGGGTCGGCGACGGCTTCATCCGCCTCGATGTCAAGGGCGTCGTCGACTACGCCAGCCCCAACGCGCTGTCGGCCTACCACCGCATGGGCCTGACCGCCGACCTGGAGGGGCACAACCTCATCGAGGTCACGCGCCCGCTGATCTCGGACCCGTTCGAGGCGCAGGAAGTCGCCGAGCATGTGCGGGATCTGGTGGCCGGCGGGCGCAGCATGCGCATGGAGGTCGACGCCGGGGGAGCCACCGTGCTGCTGCGCACGCTGCCGCTGGTGGTCGACGGCGCCAGCGCCGGCGCGGCGGTGCTGATCCGCGACGTCACCGAGGTCAAGCGGCGCGACCGGGCCCTGATCTCCAAGGACGCCACCATCCGCGAAATCCACCACCGGGTGAAGAACAACCTGCAGACCGTCGCGGCGCTGCTGCGCCTGCAGGCCCGCCGCACGGCCAACGCGGAGGGCCGCGAGGCGCTCATCGAGTCGGTGCGCCGGGTGTCCTCGATCGCGTTGGTGCACGACGCGCTGTCGATGTCGGTGGACGAGCAGGTCAACCTCGACGAGGTCATCGACCGGATCCTGCCGATCATGAACGACGTGGCCTCGGTGGACCGGCCGATCCGCATCAACCGGGTCGGCGATCTGGGCGTGCTGGACTCCGACCGGGCCACCGCCCTGATCATGGTGATCACCGAGCTGGTGCAAAACGCGATCGAGCACGCCTTCGACCCGGCGGTCGAGGAAGGCTCGGTGACGATCCGCGCCGAGCGCTCCGCGCGCTGGCTGGACGTCGTGGTGCACGACGACGGCCGCGGACTGCCGGACGGATTCAGCCTCGAGACCTCCGACAGCCTCGGCCTGCAGATCGTGCGGACGCTGGTCTCGGCGGAGCTGGACGGCACCCTGGGCATGACCCAGGCCGCGGCTCGCGGCACCGATGTGGTGTTGCGCGTCCCCATCGGTCGACGGACCCGAATGTTGTTGTAGGCGTGACGCACTGCCACACGCCCCGATGCGCACCCGCGCGGCCGCAAGTGGCCGTGCCCACACGCAAGAGTGCGGCCCCGACAACGTCGAGGCCGCACTGTTTTGCGTTATCTGGGTTAAACCCCGCTGCGGGCTTTCGTCCGGGCGTTGCGACGCTTCAGCGCACGCCGCTCGTCTTCGCTCATGCCGCCCCAGACGCCCGAGTCCTGGCCCGTGTTCAGGGCCCAGCTCAGGCACTCTGTGGTCACCGAACACCGATTACAGACCAGTTTCGCGTCAGCGATCTGCGCGAGCGCCGGACCACTGTTCCCCACCGGGAAGAACAGCTCCGGGTCTTCGTCACGACAGACCGCCTTGTGGCGCCAATCCATACGTCTTTACTCCTTACTGAGTGCGCAGCAAGGCGCACGGCCAATTTCTTCGGCTGTTAACGCGTGCAGAGGAAAAGGGGCCGCGCCCCTACGTAAATCCCTGCATGCAACCTTTTGATCGTTTCACAGGCTCAACAGATGTCAATAGTGTGAGTTCGCTCGTGGGCTATCTCACTTTGATCATCTCGTAGTCAAGCCCTTACTCCGTTGTACTACACTCACGGGCCACCTCCGGTGTAGCTTTTTGTCGCGTGCGCCACACCTTCCGCGTCGCCGCTGGTCAGCGGCGTTTCTGCTGAGGAGGCGCCGCCACCGCCAGCGCGTCGGGCACCGACTTGAACGTCATGGTTTCGCGCACGCCGAGGTAATCCCCGTCGAACTGGCAGGCCACGGCGCCTCCGGTCGAGGTAACTCGGACGCACGGCAGGTCGTCCTCGGTGACGAGGTGCTTGAAGTTGAACGTGGGCCGTTTTGCGAACATCTGCCGGACGATCCGCAGGGTCGGGATCGCCTTCAGGTTGGTCGGCGCGAACACCCCCAGCCCCGACTCGAAGCTGCAGCCGGGGTTGGTCCACACCGGCCGCTCGTTGGCGAACGTCCACGGACTGGAGTTCGACACGAACGCGAAGCTCACCCCGGTAATGGGTTCGCGGCCGGGAAGTTCGAGCGTCAGCATCGGCTCGCGGCGGGTATAGGCCCACACGGCCGGCACCGACGCGCGGATGTAGCGCCACGCGGTGACCTTGCCGCCCTTGTTGCGTTCGGCCTCCACCGCGGCCACCACCTCGGCGTCGACGCCCATGCCGGTGTTGAACACGGCCCACCGCTCGCCGCAGTCGATCAGGCCGATGCGGCGCCACGTTCCGTGCCGCTGGTGGTCGTCGAGCAGCTGGATGAGCTGATTGGTGGCCGCGACCGGGTCCGGGGAGATGCCCAGCGATCGCGCCAGCACGTTCGCCGAACCGCCGGGCACCACGGCCACCGCCGGCACCGGGCCGGTCGGAAGCGTGCCGGGCCGGCCGAGCAGACCGTTGACCACCCCGCTCACCGTGCCGTCACCGCCGTGCACGACCACGAGGTCGACGCCGTCGGCGACGGCCTTCTGCGCGAGTTCGCTGCCGTGCCCGCGGTGATTGGTGTGTTCGACGGACAGCTGCAGCCGGCTTTTGAGCGCGTGGGCCAGCAGATCGCGACCGGCCGGCGTGGTGGAAGTGGCTGTGGGGTTGACGATCAGCACGGCCCGCATGAAGCACGAGCTTATGCGGGCCGGTTAAGGCGACGCTGTGGGGGAACCGCCGGGGGCGGGCGGCCACCCTGACTACGCTGGCGCTGTGACGCCGCCAGCCGCCCCGACCGCCGTGCGCCGCGCCGGCGTCATCGTCGCGCTGGAGGGGGTGGCCGCGCTGATCGTGGCCGTGGTCCTGGTGGTGCGCGGGATCGCGGGGGCCGACCAGCACGTGGCCAACGGTCTGGCGACCGCCGGCTGGTTCGTCCTCGTCGGCGCCGGGGTGATCGCCGCGGGGCGCGCGCTGATGCTGGGCAGGCGCTGGGGTCGCGGGTTGGCGGTGATCACTCAGCTGCTCTTGCTGCCGGTGGCGTGGTACCTCGCGGTCGGATCACACCAGCCCGGCTTCGGGATTCCGGCGGGATTTGTCGCGCTGGTCGTGTTGGGGTTGCTGTTCAGCCCCGCCGCGGTGCGCTGGGCCGCCGGCAGTCAGGGTGACTCCGCGAGACCCGCCAACGGCGGCCCCGACAGCCGGTAGGTCGTCCATTCCTTTTGCGGTTGCCCGCCGATCCCGTCGTAGAGCGTGATGGCGTCGGCGTTCCAGTTCAGCACCGCCCAGGACAGCCGGGTGTAGCCCCGCTGCAGGCATTCGCCGGCCAGCGCCGCCAGCAGCGCCCGGCCCAGTCCACGCCGGCGAAATCCCGGGCGCACGAACAGGTCTTCCAGATAAATGCCCGCCACGCCGTCCCAGGTGGAGAAGTTGACGAACCACAACGCCATCGCCGCGACCTCGCCGTCCACCTCCGCCACGTGCCCGTACACCGTCGGGCGGTCACCGAAAAGTGCTGCGGAGATTTGCGTTTCGGTGACCGTGCACTGATCGGCGGCGTGCTCGAATTCGGCCAGCGCGTGGATCATTTCGGTGATCACGGCGGCATCTCGCGGTGCGGCGCGGCGGATGTCTGGGGTCATCGTCGGACTTCTAGGGCGTTGAGTATGGTGGCGAATTTCGTTGTGGTCTCGGCGACTTCGTCGTCGGGATCCGACTCGGCGACGATACCGCCACCGGCCCGCGCCAGCGCGCGGCGCCGGTCCGCGGACAGCTGCGCGCAGCGCAGCGACACCACCCAGCGGCCGTCGCCGCGGGCGTCGCACCAGCCCACCGCGCCCGCGTAGAACCCGCGGTCGCCCTCCAACTCGGCGATGAGCTGGACGGCGGCCTTGGTCGGGACACCACCGACGGCCGGGGTGGGGTGTAACGCCAAGGCCAAGTCTATTGCGCTCGTTGAGGTATCGCGTAGACGTCCACTGATCGGTGTGCACAGGTGCCAGACCGCCGCGGTGCGGCTCAGCTGGGGCTCGGCGGCGATCGACAGGTCGTCGCACAGCGGCTCGAGGGCCGCCCGGATGGTCTCGATGACCAGTCGATGCTCGTGCCGGTTCTTGGCCGAGGCGGCCAGCGCGGCGCCGTTGGCCTGATCGGCGTCCGGGTCAGCGGCGCGCGGGGCCGACCCCGCGAACGGCCGGCACTCGACGCGGTCGCCGCTGCGCGCCACCAAGAGTTCGGGGCTGGCGCCCACCAGGGCCACGCCGGCGTAATCGTCGCCGGCGGCGCTGAGGTCGACGAGGTATCCGTAGGCCGCCGGGTCCGCGGCCACCAGCCGGCGCAGGACGGCCCGCGCGTCCAGGGGGGCGTCGGCCACCAGTTCCAAGGCGCGGGCCAAGACCACCTTGTGCAGCGGGTTGTCGGCGGCGGCGAGCTGATCGCGGGCGCGGCGGATCCGGTCGCGATAGTCACCCGGCGGTGGGAGGGCCGCCGCTACCCGAACCGGCGGCAGTGCGCCGGTCGGCCAGTCCGGCGGACCCTCGGTGACTTTGACGGCATGCGGCGTCAGCAACGCGGCCGGTTTGGTGACGTCAAAGGGCAAGGCGCCCAACACAATCGGCGCCTTATTCGACCGCAGCGCCGCCTGCGCGGCGCCCACGTCGCCGTAGCGCCGCAAGACGCCGTCGGCGATCAGGGTTTGGGTGGGCCCGCACAGCGCGAACGGCGGTTCGCTGCTCACTGACCGGTCAACCCGAGCGCTCGCAGCTGCCGCACCCCGTGCTCGAACCCGCAGACCGCGATCGAGGCGGTGATCATGCCGAAGCGGCTGCCCTCGACCAGCGGCAGTTCGACCCAGCGGGTGATCACCGCGCGCGAGAAGTGGCCGTGGCTCACGAAGACCACATCCCGCGACTCCATGTGGCGCAGCGCCGTCGTGACCGCGGCGTCGGCCCGCTCGCTGACCTGCGCGACGCTCTCGCCGTCCGGGCAGCCGTGCGTCCACACCAGCCAGTCGGGAGCCGACTCCTGAATTTGCGCGGTGGTCAGACCTTCATACGAGCCGTAGTCCCACTCCGCGAGCTGTTCGGTCACCTCGTCGATGGACAGCCCGGCCAGCTCCGCGGTGACCAGCGAGCGTCGCCGCGGGCTGCTGATCACCAGCGGGTCAACAAGTTTGAGTTCGCCCAGCACCCCGGCTGCCAGCTGGGCCTGTTCCCGGCCGGCGTCGGTCAGTTCGACCTCGGTATGCCCGGTGTGCTGGCCCGATTTCGACCACTCGGTCTCGCCGTGGCGCAACAGCACCAAGCGGTGATCATGCAAGCCCATACCGAATGATTCTGCCGGACGACATGCGGGGGCGGTTGGGCCCAAGCGCATGGTGGACGAACATGCCAGGATGGCACTGTGTACGCGCGGCGATGCGGAGGGGCGGGCGGCTGGTGAGTAGGACCCGGGTATTGGCGGTGGCCAACCAGAAAGGTGGCGTCGCCAAGACGACCACGGTTGCCTCGCTGGGGGCGGCGATGGTGGAGGAGAAGAAGCGGGTGCTGCTGGTCGACCTCGACCCGCAGGGCTGCCTGACCTTCTCGCTGGGCCAAGACCCCGACAAACTCCCGGCCTCCGTGCACGAGGTGTTGCTCGGCGAGGTCGAGCCCAACGCCGCGCTGGTCGAGACGGCGGAGGGAATGACGCTGCTGCCGGCCAACATTGACCTGGCGGGCGCCGAGGCGATGCTGCTGATGCGGGCCGGCCGCGAATACGCGCTCAAGCGCGCGCTGGCCAAACTCGCCGACCGGTTTGACGTGGTGATCATCGACTGCCCGCCGTCGCTGGGCGTGCTGACCCTCAACGGGCTGACGGCCGCCGACGAGGTCATCGTGCCGCTGCAGTGCGAGACGCTCGCGCATCGTGGCGTCGGCCAGTTCCTGCGGACCGTCGCCGATGTCCAGCAGATCACCAATCCGGAGCTCCGCCTGCTCGGCGCCTTGCCGACGTTGTACGACTCGCGCACCACCCACACCCGCGACGTGCTGCTCGACGTCGCCGATCGCTACAGCCTGCCGGTGCTGGCCCCACCGATTCCGCGCACGGTCCGTTTCGCCGAGGCCAGCGCCTCTGGCTCGTCGGTGATGGCGGGCCGCAAGAACAAGGGCGCGTCGGCCTACGGCGAGCTGGCCACGGCGTTGCTCAAGCACTGGAAGAGCGGCAAGCCGTTGCCGACGTTCGCCGTCGAGGTCTAGTAGCGATCGCCTGCCCGCCGCGTGCGCCGGGCGCGGCGCGTATTGAGTGTGAACTGACGGCTTTGAGTGTGCGGGGGCGGCGTGCCCGGTCGGCGTGTCGTCGCCGCAGGTTCACACCGAAAGCCAACGATTCACACTCGACGGGCCAAGACGGGCCAAGACGGGCGAAGGTGGCGTCGATGGGCGACTGCCGTCCCGGCTCCGCAAGCGCTCAGCCCAGGGCGACCACGGTGTCGCCGCGCTGCTCGAATACTCGTGATCCCGACACGGCCGGGATCACCGGCGCTCCCGGCGGCGGGGGGCTCGTCGCCCGGTCCACCGGAATGTAGCGTTCGCCGGCCCCGCTGAGGGGGTCGTAGACGCCGATCGCGCCCGTGACCGGCACCAGCAGCCGGCCCGCCATCATCACGCCCGGGCCCAGCGGCGCCGTCTTGTCGCCCGCGGCGATGGTGTAGCGCAGCGCCAGGGTGTTCACGTCGAAAACCATCAGCGAATCGCCGGTCCACCAGGTCATCAGGCTGCCCGCGTGCGAGACCGCCGCCGAGCGCGACGGCGGCTTGGGCAGCAGGGTGCTCGCCACGGTGGCGCCGGTTTCGTCGATCACGTCCACTCGGGGTTGGGGCGCCGGCAGGTACACCGCGGTGGTGGCGTCCCTTACGGCCAGTACCCGGGCGCCCGAGTCGGGCGCGATGCCCGGCTCGGCCACAATGTGCTGCTGGGGTTCGTCGTCGTCCTTGCCGGGCCGGAGCAGCACTAGCCGCAGGTCGGCCTGATTCGCGCAGCTCTCCAGCACCGAGACCGCGGACGAGCTGGCCGCGGCCGAGATCAGCTTGCAGCCGGAGTGCAGCCCCCGCGCCGACGGCTTCACCCGGGCGTCGGCCTCGCCGTAGGCCACCATCCGGACCATGTCCGAGCGCCACAGCTCCAGGTGCGTGTCACCGACCGACAGGACCGTCATGCCGTCGGAAGACAGCCGCACCCGCGGGTCGGCATAGCCGCTGCGGGCTGGGCCGCGGCGGCCGGTGGAGCCGTCCAGGGTGCTCACCTGCCCGCAGCCGCGATCGTCGGAAAAGACCCCGACGGCGTAGCGGTACAGCCACGAGACTCCGCAGAGGCTGGTGTCGCGGGCGTAGCTCCAGCGGGACTGGCCGGTGCCGGCGTCGCGCCCGTCGATCCGGACGCCCGCACCGGTGACGACCACCCCGCCCACCACCACCGGCTCGGTGGTGGCCGGACTGGAGGCGGTCCACAGTTGTTTCAGGCCGGCGGGAACCTGCCGGGCCGGGCTCGGGTTGGGCGCCGGAGCGGCGGCCGGGCGGCTGCTGGTCGCCCGCGCGTCGCTGGTCCACCAGATCAGGGCCGCGGCCAGGGCGACGACGACCGCGATGCTCGCGGCGGCCAGGACGTCGCGCTTGGTCCGGCGCTCGGGTCTGACCATGCGTGAGCGTGGGGCGTTAGTTGGTTTGCGCGGTGGGGGCGGCCGCATGCCCTTCGGCGGGCTTGCGACGACGGCGGCGGCGACGGCCGGAACCGGGGTTTCCCGGGGGAGAGCCGGCCGGCGTTTCCCCGGTCGCGTCGCCGTTGCTGCTCGCGGCGCCGTTGCCCGACGGGTGGCCGCTGACCGGCTGGCCGCCGCGGGTGCGTCGCCGCGTGCCGGACCGGCGCGCGGTCTTCTCCGACTTCTGGCCCGCCGGCTTCGGGCCGGCGCGCTCGCCGCTGCGGCGTGCGCCCTGCGCCTTGCGGGCCGCGCCGACCGTGCCGGCGGCTTCGGCGGGGATGCCCAGCTCGTCGTACAGGTGCGGCGAGCTGGAATACGTCTCGGGGGGCTCCGGGCAGTCCAGCCCCAGCGCCTTGTCGATCAGCGCCCAGCGGGTGAGCTCGTCCCAGTCCACCAGGGTGACCGCGACCCCGGTCTTGCCGGCGCGGCCGGTGCGCCCGATGCGGTGCACGTAGGCCTGCTCGTCCTCGGGGATCTGGTAGTTGATGACGTGGGTGACGTCGTCGATGTCGATGCCGCGCGCGGCCACGTCCGTGGCGACCAGCACGTCGATGTCGCCGCCCCGAAAGGCCTTGAGCGCCTTCTCGCGAGCCACCTGTCCGAGGTCACCGTGGACGGCTCCCACCGCGAAACCGCGCTCGGCCAACTCGTCGGCGACCTTCTGCGCGGTGCGCTTGGTGCGGGTGAAGATCATCGTGGCGCCGCGGCCGTCGGCCTGCAGCACCCGGCTCACCAGCTCGACCTTGTCCAGGGCGTGGGCCCGGTAGGCGTACTGGGCGGTGGTGTCGTGGGTGGCGGCCGAGTGTGGCGCTTCCGCCCGGATGTGGGTGGGCTGGCTCATGAAGGTGCGGGCCAGCGTGATGATCGGGTCGGGCATGGTCGCCGAGAACAGCATCGACTGCCGGTCGACCGGGATCTGGCGCAGGATGCGCTCGATGTCGGGCAAAAAGCCCAGGTCGAGCATTTCGTCGGCTTCGTCGAGCACCAGCACAGACAGCCCGCCGAGCTGCAGGTGGCCCTGCTGGCTCAGGTCGAGCAGCCGGCCCGGAGTGCCCACCACGACGTCGGCGCCGGCGCGCAGCGCCTCGATCTGCGTCTCGTAGGGGCGACCGCCGTAGATCGGGACCACCGACAGCCGCCGGTCCTCGTCGGCGGTCAGGTGCTTGGCCGCCAGCGCCAGGTCATCGGTCACCTGCAGGCACAGCTCGCGGGTGGGCACCACGATCAGCGCGCGCGGGGTGCCGTTGAGGGGCCGTGCCGCGGTGCCGGACGTGATGCGCTGCAGCAGCGGCACGCCGAAGGCGAAGGTCTTGCCCATGCCGGTGCGGGCCTGGCCGATCAGGTCGTCGCCGGCGAGCGCCAGCGGCAGGGTCAGTTCCTGGATCGCAAAAGGGCTTTCGATCCCTTTTTCGGCGAGCGCGCGCACGATTTCGTCGCGGACGCCGAGTTGGGCGAATGTCGGTTGGGGGGTCAGTTCAGTTGTGCTGGTCGGTGTGGTCATGCGTGGGTAGGTAGCCTCTCGAAGACGTATCGGATTGTGTCGGTGTTTCTCTGTCGCGGTCACGCGCGCACGAGTTCCGACTCCGAATACGTCGCCGAGTCGCGGGCTCCGGCTCAGGCTGGGTGGTCCCAGCCCGGGCGGGCCTGCTGTGCACGCACATTTCGCCGATAGCGGCGTGGAAGAACTTTGGCACAAATAAAGCCGCCATCTAGCTACATGATAGCTGGTCGAACGCTGGCATCCATTTTGCGTCGACCGTGCCGACTACAGTGTTGCCATGACCCGGCCCTCTTACCAGCCCTCTTCCACCGACCAAGTGGAGGATTCGGCGGCTCCACGATTGTCGGCCGACCACCCCGGGGTCAACGAGTTGTTCGCGGTCTTGGCCTACGGCGAGATCGCCGCGTTCTACCGGCTCACCGACGAGGCACGGATGGCCCCTGACCTGCGCGGACGAATTTCGATGGCGAGCATGGCCGCCGCCGAGATGCAGCACTATGAGCAGCTGCGCGACGCGCTGGAAAGCCGCGGCGTCGACGTGGTGTCGGCGATGTCGAAGTACGTCTCGGCGCTGGAGAACTACCACCGGCTGACGATGCCGAGCACGTGGCTGGAAGCCTTGGTGAAGACGTATGTCGGTGACGCCCTGGCCGCCGATTTGTATCTGGAAATCGCCGACGGACTGCCCGACGAGGTCGCCGACGTGGTGCGGGGGGCGCTGGCCGAGACCGGGCACTCCCAGTTCGTCGTCGCCGAGGTTCGCGCCGCCGTCACGTCCAGCGGCAGGCAGCGCAGCCGGCTGGCGCTGTGGTCACGCCGCCTGTTCGGCGAGGCGATCACTCAGGCGCAGTACCTGCTGGCCGACCACGACGAGCTCGTCGACCTGGTGATGTCGGGTGCCGGCGGCCTGGGCCAGCTCAACGCGTTCTTCGATCGGTTGCAGCAGACGCACGACCGCCGGATGCACGAATTGGGCCTGAGCTGACGCTTCGCCGTGCTCGCAAGCGCGGCGTGGCCGGGCGCAGCGGGTCGCGGGCGTGGGCCACAGGACTCAGTGTGAGCAGGTCGCCATGTTCGACGGGTTGCCCGACGCCATGATCCGCTGGCCGGCGGCGTTGAAGACCGAGCAGCTGAGCTGGCCGTAGAAGCTCGTCGCGACGACCGATTCGGTCTGCACGCCGGGATTGAGGACCACCACCTTCGACCACGGCAGCGACACGTTGAACTCGCTCTGGGGGACCCCCCGCGCGTCGGTGTAGACCACGTTCACCAGGTCCAGCAGCTGCTTGGTCCCGCTCACGCTGTAGACGACGGTGCGCGGGTTCAGCGCTGCCGTCGGCGGCGCCGGCACGAGAGACGGTGCGGCCGTGGGCATTTGGGCCGCGGGGGTGCTCGGCGCGGCGCTCGGTGTGGTGACGGTCGTCACGGTCTCGGGCGGCAGCTGGGCCACGCGTGAGGGGCTCGGCGGCGTGGACGCCTTGGTCGTCGCGGGCGCCGTGGTCACCACGCTCGGGGTCGGCGCTCCCAGCGTGGCCTTGGTGGACGCGCTGTCGCCGCTGTTGATGATGACGGCGGTGGCGATGGCGCCCACGGCCACCACCGCGCCGAGAATGGCCGTCGCGGGTCGCCAGCGCGAGTCGGCCGGCCAGCCCGTCCAGTTGTAGTCGGCATTCAGGTAGGGGTCGGTGTCGCAGTCGTCAGCGTCGTCGTCCGGGTAGCTCCGGATCCGGTCGTCGAGGTGCGGCAATGTGGTACCCATGGGGCCGAAGTTAGCCATGTGAAAGCACGGATCGGGTATCGCGCGGGTGCGTGAGACAACCTGCAAGCGAATCGTTATCGGCGCGCGACCGAAGTTTCGCTGACCGCGAAGTGTGGGGACGCGACGAGGTGGGGGTCAGCCGCGTCAACTAGCCTGCTGCTGACAGGGCTGGGACTTCGCCGCCCGCGCACGACTCCAATGCCTACGGAAGGGGTGACCGTGGAGGTCAAGATCGGGATCACGGATAGTCCGCGCGAGTTGGTCCTCGCCAGCGACCAAACACCCGCCGAAGTCGAAGAACTGGTCAGCGCCGCGCTCAGCGAAGGGGCGGGGCTGCTGCGACTGAGCGACGAGCGGGGCCGCCGCTTCCTGATCCACACCACCAAGATCTCCTACGTCGAGATCGGCGTCGCCGACGCGCGCCGGGTGGGCTTCGGCATCAGCGCCGAAACCGGGAAACACGCCGGGAAGGGACGTTAGGAACGAGTCAGCGGCACGTGTGACAGTCCGCCCCAGGCGAACTGGACGGTGCCCTCGACGGCGTCCGCCTTGGAGATCGGGCGATCGGAGTCGAGCCAGTACCTGGCGCAGTCGACGCTGATGCCGACCAGTCCGACGGCGATCATCCGCGCGCGGTGCGGGTCCAGACCGGAATCCTCGCTGATCAACGCGAACACCGCGTCGATGCAGGATTCGGTGGCGACACGCACCTGGGCGGCCACCTCGGGTTCGGTGACGTAGTCGTTCTCGAAGATCAGCCGGTATCCCTGGCTGTCGTGCTCGATGAAATCGAAGAACGCCTGCACCGCGGCGTGCAACCGGCGGCGGTTGTCCTTGGTGGCGCTCAACGCCTGCTGGACGCCGGAGACCAGGTTTTCCACGTGCCGCGCCAGCACCGCCAGGTACAGCTCGAGCTTGCTCGTAAAGTGTTGGTACAGAACGGGTTTGCTGACCCCGGCCCGATCGGCGATCTCGTCCATGCCAGCCGCGTGGTAGCCGCGGTCGACGAAGACGTCGCTGGCGACGATGAGCAACTGGCCGCGGCGCTCATCGCGGGGCAGCCGGTTGCCCCGCCGGTTGGGAGCCGCGGCGCCGTCCGGCCGGCCGCGGTCAGCCGATCTGACGGCACGCCGTGCCGGCATCTTGGCGAGTTCGCTCATCGAGTCCTCATCTGATTGTCGACGGCCGGCCGTCGGTGCACCGGGGCCAGCCGCTCGCAGCTCGTTGAAAAGACCTTACTACCCGCGGGGTTGCAGCTCCCGCCATCGCCTTTGTCGCCGCTGGCAGAAGCGGTGTCGGGCGGGGGATTCGGGCGCGCCACGGTCGGCGCGGGTGGCCGGCTGTGTAATCCTGGGAAAATGACGTCGCAGCGGCCCCCGCGCAGTAGCGGTCGCGTGCCGGTGCTGCGCGACGAGTGGCGCGAGCCGTTGCGCGCGCTGCGCGACCCCTTGGCCGCCCCGGAAGCCGGGCGGGCGCGGGCCGATCGTGAGCGGCAGCGCCAGTGGCGTAAACAGACGTGGCTGGGGCGGTTCGTCTCCACCTACGGCTGGCGCGCGTACGCCCTGCCCGTGCTGGCGGTGCTGACCGGCGTGGTCATGTACCAGACGGTGACCGGCGCCGGCGCGTCGAAGCCGACGGCCAGTCAGCCCATCGAGACTCCGCCCGCGATCGGCGCGGTGGGCACCACGATCATCGACGCCCCGCCGCGCGGGCTCGCCGCGTTCGACGCCAACCTGCCGGCCGGGACGTTGCCGGACGGCGGCCCCTTCACCGAAGCGGGCGACAAGACGTGGCACGTGGTGCCCGGCGCGACGCCCCAGATCGGTCAGGGCACCGCCAAGGTGTTCCGGTACACCGTCGAGGTGGAGAACGGCATCGATCCGACGATGTTCGGTGGCGACGAGGCGTTCGCCCAGATGGTCGACCAGACCCTGGCGAATCCGAAGGGCTGGACGCACAACCCGCAGTTCGCCTTCATCCGGGTCGACGTTGCCAACGGGGTAAAGCCGGACTTTCGGATCTCGCTGGTGTCGCCGGTGACGGTGCGGGAGGGTTGCGGCTACGAATTCCGGCTGGAGACGTCCTGCTACAACCCGGTTTTCGGCGCCAACCGCGAGGCCCGGGTCTTCATCAACGAGGCGCGCTGGGTGCGCGGCGCCGTGCCGTTCGAAGGCGATATCGGCTCGTACCGGCAGTACGTGATCAACCACGAGGTCGGCCACGCCATCGGATACCTGCACCACGAGGCTTGCGAACAGCAGGGCGCCCTGGCGCCGGTGATGATGCAGCAGACGTTCTCGACGTCTAACAACGACGCCGCGGGATTCGACCCCGACACCGTCAAGGCCGACGGGAAGACCTGCCGGTTCAACCCCTGGCCGTACCCGATCGCCTAGCCCGCCGACGATGCGCGCCGCGTAGTGGCGTGAGGAGGAGGCGGGCAATCGGCCTAGCCCGATCGTTCGAGCGCGACGTCTCGTTGCCGTCGTCCCGGCGGGCTGCTGTGATGGTTGGAGAAGCCAAACCGAGGAGATGTTGTCCGTGTCGTCGTTGCCGCCGCTGGTGGCGCCCGCAGACCACCTGACCGGTGACGAGGTGGCCCGCTACAGCCGTCACCTGATCATTCCCGGCCTGGGCGTCGACGGGCAGAAGCGGCTCAAGAACGCCCGGGTGCTGGTGATCGGCGCCGGCGGCCTGGGGGCGCCGACCCTGCTCTACCTGGCCGCCGCAGGCGTGGGCACCATCGGCATCGTCGAATTCGACGTCGTCGAGGAATCCAACCTGCACCGCCAGATCATCCACGGCGTCGCCGACGTCGGGCGGCCCAAGGCCGTCTCGGCGCGCGAGTCGATGGCCGCGATCAACCCGCTGGTCGACGTGCGCCTGCACGAGGTACGCCTGGACTCCACCAACGCCGTCGAGTTGTTCGGCCAGTACGACCTGATCGTGGACGGCACCGACAACTTCGCCACCCGCTATCTGATCAACGACGCGGCGGTGCTGGCGAAAAAGCCGTACGTGTGGGGGTCGATCTACCAATTCGAGGGCCAGATCTCGGTGTGCTGGGAGGACGCGCCCGACGGACGCGGCCTCAACTACCGCGATCTCTACCCGGAGCCGCCGCCGCCCGGCACCGTGCCGTCGTGCGCCGAGGGCGGCGTGCTGGGCATCGTCTGCGCGTCCATCGCCTCGGTGATGAGCACTGAAGTGATCAAACTCATCACCGGCATCGGCGACTCGCTGCTGGGGCGATTGATGATCTACGACGCGCTGCAAATGACCTACCGCACCATCGCGATTCGTCGCGACCCGACCGACGCGTCGAGGCCGACGATCACCGAGCTCGTTGACTACGAGCAGTTGTGTGGCGTGGTGGCCGAAGCCCCGGCCGACGACGCGCTCGCCGATGACTCCGCCATCACCCCGCGGGAGCTGCGCGAGCTGCTGGATTCCGGCAAGGAGCTGGCCCTGATCGACGTCCGCGAGCCCGTGGAGTTCGACATCGTGCACATCGACGGGGCGCAGCTGGTCCCGCAGTCGTCGATCAACTCCGGGGAGGGTCTGGCAAAGCTGCCGCGGGATCGCATGCCGGTGCTGTATTGCAAAACGGGGGTTCGCTCGGCGCAGGCGCTGGCGGTGCTGAAGCAGGCGGGATTCGCCGATGCGGTGCACTTGGAGGGCGGAATTGTGGCCTGGGCGCAGCAGATGCAACCCGACATGATCCTGTACTGACCAATAGGACTGTTGTACTCGTTTAGAGTACCGGTGTGACTGTCGAGCCACCGCCGGACCATGTGCTGTCGGCGTTCGGTTTGGCCGGCGTCAAACCCGTCTATCTGGGCGCCAGCTGGGAGGGCGGCTGGCGGTGCGGTGAAGTCGTCTTGTCGCTGGTGGCCGACAATGCCCGCGCGTCGTGGTCCGCCCGGGTTCGCGAGACGTTGTTCGTCGACGGCGTCCGGCTGGCCCGCCCGGTCCGTTCCACCGACGGGCGCTACGTCGTTTCCGGGTGGCGCGCGGACACCTTCGTCGCCGGCACGCCGGAGCCCCGCCACGACGAGGTCGTCTCGGCGGCGGTGCGCCTGCACGAGGCGACGGGCAAACTGGACCGCCCCCGCTTTCTGACCCAGGGCCCCACGGCGCCCTGGGGGGACGTCGACATCTTCATCGCCGCCGACCGCGCGGCCTGGGAGGAACGGCCGCTGGCCTCCGTGCCGCCCGGCGCCCGAACGGCCCCCGCGACCGCGGACGCCGAGCGCTCGGTGGAGCTGCTCAACCAGCTCGCCACGTTGCGCAAGCCGACCAAGAGCCCCAACCAGTTGGTGCACGGGGACCTTTACGGCACAGTGCTTTTCGTCGGCACCGCGGCACCCGGCATCACCGACATCAGCCCGTACTGGCGACCGGCGTCGTGGGCGGCGGGCGTGGTCGTCATCGACGCGTTGTCCTGGGGTGAGGCCGACGACGGACTCATCGAACGCTGGAACGCCCTGCCGGAATGGCCGCAGATGTTGTTGCGGGCGTTGATGTTTCGCCTTGCGGTCCACGCGCTACACCCGCGTTCCACCGCCGAGGCGTTCCCCGGGCTGGCCCGCACCGCGGCGCTGGTCCGGCTGGTGCTCTAGTCGGCCGCGTGGCGACCCGCTGCGCGGCGCTTCGCCGCGCTGGCGATCGCCACCGGCCGGTAAGCCCCGTTGGGGAATTCGTAGCGAACCTCGGCCAGCGCGATCCGGCCGTCGTGGGCAAGCACGCCCTCGGCGCGCAGCAGCTCCAGCTGGCGGGTGGTCAGATGGCGCGCCGGACGCCCGGAGGCGGTGATGACGCGGTGCCACGGCAGGTCAGAGGAGTCGGTCCGCATGATCCAGCCGACGATTCGCGGACTGGAAAGCCCTGCGACCGAGGCGATGTCGCCGTAGGTGGCCACCCTGCCGGACGGGATGGCGGCGACCAGCGCTCGCACCCGCTCGACCTGATCCTCGGTCACCGGCGCCACGGTCAGCGGGCTTCCAGCAACTCGCGGGCCAGCGCGGCGACGTCGTCGGGCTTGGCGTAGGGCACCATGTGGTTGCAGTCGAAATCCAGCAGCCGGAAACGGGATCCCAGCCGCTGCGCAAGGCCCGTAACGAGTTCGTCGGTGACATACGGCGGCGATGTTCGCTTGGCGCGCACCAGGATCGTGGGCGTGTGGGCCGGCGGCAGCACGGCGTCGCGGGCGAGCTCGCTCCAGTACGCCATCATCGCCGGCAGGCTGATGCGCCAGCCGTAGCGTCCATTCGGCAGCGCGATCAGATGCTCGTCGAGCTCGGCGTCGAGCAGCGCGGGCTCGACGTCCGACCACGAACCATGCACCTTCTCCATGCGCGCTTCCTCGGCGTCGGGATAGTCGGGCGAGGACAACATGGCCTCGGCGATCTCGCCCATCCACGCGCCGTCCAGCCCGATCGCCGGATCCAGGAGCAGCAGTCCCGCCACCTGGTTCGGCCGGGCCGCGGCCACGTGCATGGCAAGGCCCGCGCCGAACGAATGGCCGACCACCACCACCGGCGTGCCGGCCTGCGCGTCGAGCAGGGCGGCCAGCGCCGCGACGTTGGCGTCGATGGTCCACGGCGCAGCCCACGAGGAGCGGCCGTGGCCGAGTAGATCCGGTGCGGCCAGCCCGATCTCGGGTAGCAGGCCGGACAGCTGCTGCCAGCGCTGCCCGTGCCCGGTCAACCCGTGCAGCGCCAGGATCCGCGCCGGACCGGACGGGCCGTAGCGGTGGACGTACAACTCAGCGGTCACGCGTCGATGGTGCCAGCCGTCATCACCGGGCTTCGCGGGCGGCCCTCAGCGGTCGTCATCCCGATCGTCGTCCGCGGACACGACGTAGGCCTGCTCGATCACGTCGGCTTCGTTGGCCTCGCGATCCCGGGCGCTCACGTAATTGATGTCCAGGCCGGCGTCGTCGTCGGAAGCGGCGGGCCGGCGTTGCTCCACCGCGTCGCCCTCGGGCGCCTCGTCGGTGGGAAAGCCGCGTTCGTCCGTCATGGTCTTCAACCCCTCCTGTGCTGCCTCGAGATCATTCTTCGCGCTGCTGCGACTTCCAGAGTAGGAGCCGGCGTCGGCGTCGGCCGGGCCCACTTGTCACACCCTGGTGATTGCATGCAGCCATGGCACACACCTGGGAGGCCGACGCGAGCGCTCTGCTGGTGCCCGGGGCGCGCGGGGTCGTTCGCGTGCTGGGCGGGCCCGGCACCGGCAAGAGCAGCCTGCTGATCGACGCGGCGGTCGCCCAGATCGACGGCGGGATGGACCCGGAATCGGTTCTGCTGCTTACCGGTTCCGGCCGGCTCGGGATGGCCGAGCGCAGCGCATTGACGACGGCGTTGCTGCGCTCGCGATCGGACGGCCCGGGTCGCGTCGCCGTCAGCGAACCGCTGGTGCGGACCGTGCACGGGTACGCCTACGCGGTCTTGCGGCGCGCCGCCGAGCGTGCCGGCGATGCACCCCCGCGGCTGGTCACCAGCGCCGAGCAGGACGCCATCATCCGGGAACTGCTGGCCGGAGACCTCGACGACGGCCCGCGCGCGGCGACCGCATGGCCGGCGCAGCTACGGCCGGCGCTGAGCACCGCGGGGTTCGCCACCGAACTGCGAAACCTGCTGGCCCGCTGCGCCGAACGCGGTATCGACCCCCAGGAATTGGAGCGGCTGGGCCGCCGCTGCCGCCGGCCGGAATGGACGGCGGCCGGTCAGTTCGCGCGCCAGTACGAGCAGGTGATGCTGCTGCGCGCGGCGGTCGGCACGGCCGCGCCGGAGGCGACGTCCCCCGCGCTCGGCGCCGCCGAATTGGTGGGCGCGGCGCTGGAGGCGTTCGCCGTCGACCCCGAGCTGCTGGCCGCCGAACGCGGCCGGATTCGCGTTCTGCTCGTCGACGACGCCCAACAACTCGACCCGCAGGCCGCTCGCCTGGTTCGGGTGCTCGCGGCGGGCGCCGAGCTGGCGCTGATCGCCGGCGACCCCAACCAGGCGGTGTTCGGCTTCCGGGGCGGCGAACCGGCCGGGCTGCTCGACGGCGACGGCCCGGCGGTGACGTTGACGACGTCGCATCGCTGCGCGCCCGCTGTGGCCCGCGCCGTCAGCGGCATCGCCGCCCGGTTGCCCGGCGGCAGCGCCGGCCGCCGGATCGACGGCGCCGGGCCGGGGGAAGGGTCGGTCACGGTGCGGCTCGCCGCCTCCGCGCACGCCGAGGCGGCGGCGATCGCCGACGCGCTGCGGCGGGCGCACCTGGTCGACGGCGTGCCCTGGTCGCAGATGGCGGTCATCGTCCGCTCGGTGCCGCGGGCCGGCGCGCGGTTGCCGCGTGCGCTGGCCGCCGCCGGGGTGCCGGTGGCCGCGGCCCCCGCCACCGGGCCGCTGGCCGAGGAGCCGGCGGTGCGTGCGCTGCTGACCGTGCTGCTGGCCGCCGCAGACGGGCTGAACGGACAGCAGGCGCTCGCGTTGCTGACCGGGCCCATCGGTCGTGTCGACCCGGTTTCGCTGCGCCAGCTGCGCCGAACGCTGCAGCGCGCCAACCCCGATCACCCGTCCGGCGATTTCACCGAGCTGTTGGTCGAGGCGCTGTCGGACGCCGTGCCGCCCGGCCCGCAGTTCCGCTCGCTGCGCAAGGTTCGCGCGGTGCTGGATGCGGCCGCGCGGTGCCACGGCGCCGGTGAAGACCCGCGCTACACCCTGTGGGCCGCCTGGCACCGGTCCGGGCTGCAGCGGCGCTGGCTGTCGGTCAGCGAGCGCGGCGGTCCCGCCGCCGCCCAGGCCACCCGGGATCTCGAGTCGGTGACCGCGTTGTTCGACATCACCGACGATTACGTGTCGCGGACTTCGGGTGCGTCGGTGCGCGGGCTGGTCGAGCACGTCGCCGCGCTGCAGCTGCCGAGCGCCAACCCCGAGCCGGCGGCCACGGCCGGGCAGGTCAGGGTGCTCAGCGCGCACGCCGCGCTGGGACACGAATGGGAATTCGTGGTCATCGCCGGATTGCAGGATGGGTTATGGCCCAACACCGTTCCCCGCGGCGGTGTGCTGGGCACCCAGCGCCTGCTCGACGAGCTGGACGGGGTCACTGCGGATGCCTCGATGCGGGCCCCCCTGGCGGCCGAGGAGCGCAGGTTGCTGGTGGCGGCGATGGGCCGCGCCCGTCGGCGGCTGCTGGTGACGGCCGTCGACAGTGACACCGGCGGCGCGGACCACGCGGCCGCGCTGCCGTCGCCGTTCTTCTTCGACATCGCGCAGTGGGCCGACGAGGACGTGGACGATGACGTGCTGCAGCCTGTTTCGTCACCGCGAGTGCTGTCGGCGGCCGCCCTGGTGGGTCGGCTGCGCGGCGTGGTCTGCGCCCCCGACGGGGCGGTGGACGATCTCGCCCGCGACTGCGCGGCAACACAATTGGCCCGGCTGGCCAAAGCCGGGGTGGCCGGCGCGGACCCGGCCGGATGGCACGGCCTGACCGCAGTCAGCACCGGCGAACCGCTGCGGGGCGGCGACGACGTCGTCACGCTGACCCCGTCGACCCTGCAGACGCTGACCGACTGCCCGCTGCGCTGGCTGGCCGAACGGCACGGCGGGACCAACCCGCGCGATCTGCGCTCCACCATCGGGTCGGTGGTGCATGCGCTGGTCGCCGAACCGCAAACGAGCGAATCGGAACTGCTGGCTCAGCTGGAGCGCGCCTGGCGGCACCTGCCCTTTGCGGCGCAATGGCATTCGGACAACGAGCTGGCCCGCCACCGCGCGATGCTCGAGGCGTTCGTCGCATGGCGAAGCCAGAGCCGCGGGGCGCTGACCGAGGTCGGCGTCGAGGTCGAGATCGACGCAACGCTGGACGCCGGCGACGGGAAACAGGTGCGATTGCGCGGCCGCGTCGACCGGCTGGAGCGCGACGCCGCCGGCCGGCTGGTGATCGTCGATGTCAAGACCGGCAAGTCCCCCGTGAGCAAGGACGACGCCCAGCAACACGCCCAGCTGGCGATGTATCAGCTGGCGGTGGCCGAAGGCTTGGTGGCCTCCGGGGGTGACACGGTGGAACCCGGTGGGGCGCGGCTGGTTTACGTCGGCAAGACCGGGGCGGCGGGGGCCGTCGAACGGGAACAGGATCCGCTGACAGCGGCCGGCGGCGACGAGTGGCGCGATGTCATCCGGCGCGCGGCGGACGCGACGGCCGGCCCGCAGTTCGTCGCGCGGCGTAACGACGGTTGCACGCACTGCCCCATCCGGCCGTGCTGTCCGGTGCACACCGACGGGGCGGCCCGATGAACGCGCGCTACAGTCCGAGCGAATTGGCCTGCGCGCTAGGTCTTTTCCCGCCCACCGAGGAGCAGTCCGCGGTCATCGCAGCGCCGCCGGGCCCACTGGTCGTCATCGCGGGGGCCGGGGCCGGCAAAACCGAGACCATGGCCGCGCGGGTGGTGTGGCTGATCGCCAACGGCTACGCCGAACCCTCCCAGGTGCTGGGACTGACGTTCACCCGCAAGGCCGCCGGCCAGCTGCTGCGCCGGGTCCGGTCCCGGCTGGCCCGGCTGGCCGGCGTCGGGCTGGCCCCCGTCGGCAATGCCGCCGCCGAGCCCGAGGGCGCCGCGGTGATCAGCACCTACCACGCGTTCGCGGGCTCGTTGCTGCGCGATCACGGGCTGCTGCTGCCCGTCGAGCCCGACACCCGGTTGCTCAGCGAAACCGAGTTGTGGCAGCTGGCTTTCGACGTAGTCAACGGCTACCGCGGCGAGTTGCACACCGACAAGACACCCGCCGCCGTCACCTCGATGGTGTTGCGCCTGTGGGGACAGCTCGCCGAACACCTCGTCGACACCGGCCAGCTGCGCGATACCCACGTGGAGCTGGAGCGGCTCATCCATGCCCTGCCCGCCGGTCCCTATCAGCGGGAGCGCGGCCCCAGCCAATGGCTGCTGCGGCTGCTGGGCACCCAGACCGAGCGCGCGGAATTGGTGCCGCTGCTCGATGCGCTCAACGAGCGCATGCACGCCTCCAAGGTGATGGATTTCGGGATGCAGATGGCCTCGGCGGCGCGACTGGCGGCGGGCTTCCCGCAGGTCGGCGAGGAACTGCGCGCCCGCTACCGGGTGGT
Source organism: Mycobacterium marseillense (assembly GCF_010731675.1). Classification (NCBI taxonomy): domain Bacteria; kingdom Bacillati; phylum Actinomycetota; class Actinomycetes; order Mycobacteriales; family Mycobacteriaceae; genus Mycobacterium; species Mycobacterium marseillense. Next base: position 2,629,212 of record NZ_AP022584.1, on the reverse strand, counting down.
GCTGCTCGACGAGTACCAGGACACCGGCCACGCCCAGCGCATCGCGCTGTCGGCCCTGTTCGGCGGCGGGGTCGACGACGAGCTGGCGTTGACGGCCGTCGGCGACCCCATCCAATCCATCTACGGCTGGCGCGGCGCCTCGGCGACCAACCTGCCCCGGTTCACTACCGACTTTCCCCACGCCGATGGCAGCCCCGCGCCCGTCCTGGAATTGCGGACCAGCTGGCGCAATCCACCGCGGACCCTGCGGGTCGCCAACGCCGTCTCCGCCGAGGCGCGGCGGCGGTCGGTGGCCGTCCACGCGCTGCGCCCGCGCCCGGACGCCCCGCCCGGCACCGTCCGCTGCGCCCTGCTGCCCGACGTGGTGGCCGAGCGTGAGTGGATCGCCGATCACTTCGACGCCCGCTACCGGCGCGCCCGGGACGAGGGTGTCAGCCCACCGACGGCCGCGGTGCTGGTGCGCCGCAACGCCGATGCCGCGCCGATCGCCGACGCGTTGCGGACGCGCGGAATCCCTGTCGAGGTTGTGGGGCTGGCCGGGCTGCTGTCCGTGCCCGAGGTCGCCGAGGTGGTGGCCATGCTGCGCCTGGTCGCCGATCCGACGGCCGGCGCGGCGGCGATGCGAGTGCTGACCGGCGCGCGCTGGCGTCTCGGCGCCCGCGACATCGCCGCGCTGTGGCAGCGTGCGCGTGCGCTCGGCGGGGCCGTGGCGGGCGCCGCGCCGCTCTCGCCCGAGGCGATCGCGAGCGCCGCCGACCCCTCCCACGTCGACACCGACACCCTCTGCCTAGCCGACGCGATCGCCGATCCGGGTCCGGCCGGCGCGTATTCGGACGCGGGATATCAGCGCATCGCCGCGCTGGCCGCTGAGCTGAGCGCCCTGCGCGGCCACCTCGGCCATCCCGTTGCCGATCTGGTGGCCGAGGTGCGCCGGGTGCTGGGCGTCGACTGCGAGGTCCGGGCCGCGGCGGGTGTAGAGGCGGGCTGGGCCGGCACCGAGCACCTGGACGCGTTCGCCGACGTCGTCGCCGGTTACGCCGAGCGGACCGACGGCGCGACCACGCGGCTGGACGCGTCCGCGACCGCCTCGGTGGCTGGCCTGCTGGCATTTCTGGATGCGGCCGAGACGGTCGAGAACGGTTTGGCGCCAGCCCCCTTGGCCGTCGCACGCGACCGCGTCCAGGTGCTCACCGTGCATTCCGCCAAGGGGCTGGAATGGCAGCTGGTGGCGGTCGCACACCTCTCGGGCGGGACGTTCCCGTCGACCGCGTCCAAGAGCACGTGGCTCACCGACGCCGCCGAGCTGCCACCGCTGCTGCGCGGCGACCGCGCCGCCGCGGGCGCGCTGGGCATCCCGATGCTGGACACCTCGGACGTCACCAACCGAAAACAGCTGTCGGACAAGATCTCCGAGCATCGCCGCCAGCTTGATCAGCGGCGCGTCGACGAGGAGCGCCGATTGCTGTATGTCGCCATCACCCGGGCCGAGGACACCCTGCTGCTGTCCGGGCACCACTGGGGCGCCACCGGGATCAAGCCGCGTGGCCCGTCGGACTTCCTGGTGGAGATCAAGGACGTCATCGACGGTGCCGCCGCGGCCGGTGATCCCTGCGGAACCGTGGAGCACTGGGCGCCCTCGCCCGCCGATGGAGAACGGAATCCGCTGCGCGACAACGTTATCGAAGCGGTGTGGCCCGTCGACCCGCTGGCCACGCGGCGCAACGAAGTCGAGCGCGGCGCGGCCCTGGTGAACCGGGCGCTGGTCGACGAACCCGGCCAGCCGTGCGCCGATGTCGACGGCTGGGCCGCCGACGTCGACGCCTTGTTGGCCGAACGGGCGCGGTTGACCGAGTCGCCGACCCGGGAGCTGCCCGGGCAGTTGTCGGTCAGCTCCCTGGTTGGCCTGGCGCGCGACCCGGCCGGTACCGCGCAGCGGTTGAGGCACCGGTTGCCGTCACGACCCGACCCGCACGCGCTGCTGGGCAACGCGTTTCACGCCTGGGTTCAGAAATTCTACGGCGCCGAATGCCTGTTCGATCTCGGCGATCTGCCGGGCGCGGCGGACTCCGACGTCGGCGACACCGCCGGACTGACCGCGCTGCAAGCGGCGTTCAGCGAATCGCCCTGGGCCGCAAGGACTCCCGTCGCAGTCGAGGTGCCGTTCGAGATGCCGATCGGTGACACCTTGGTCCGCGGCCGCATCGACGCGGTGTTCGTCGATGCCGATGGCGGCGCGACCGTGGTGGACTGGAAAACCGGTGAAGCGCCGCACGGCCCGGAGGCGCTGCGCCAGGCCGCCGTCCAGCTCGCGGTGTACCGCATGGCGTGGGCGGCGTTGGCGGGAGTTCCGGAATCATCGGTGCGCACCGCGTTCTTTTACGTGCGTACCGGTGCGACGGTCGCCCCCGCGGAACTGCCGGACCCTGCAGAGCTGGCCGCGCTATTGGCCGATTCCGCCGGCGAGCGCCCCGCCCGTGTCTGACGTGGTTACATTTGAGGCGTGCGTCTGTCGTGCGATCGGTTCGATGCGATAACGGAATTCCGTGGCCAGAAGTAGCTGGCGGCGGCTGGGGCGTCTCGACGAGCGGTTGACGGTCCAGCCCAGTTACGCGCTCGTCGGCGTGCTGCGCATTCCCCAGGGGCGGTCGAGCCCCGCGCGCATCATCTCTCGTCGGGTGGCCATCGCCATCGCGGCGTTGTTCGTCGGCGCCATCACCGTCTACCTCGATCGCGACGGGTACCACGACGCGCAGGGTGACCGGCTGACGTTCCTGGATTGCCTGTACTACGCGGCGGTCACGCTGTCGACGACCGGCTACGGCGACATCACGCCCATCTCGGAATTCGCGCGGGCGATGAACGTTTTGATCGTCACCCCGCTGCGCATCGCATTCCTGATCTTGTTGGTCGGCACCACGCTCGAGGTCGTCACCGAAACGTCCCGGCAGGCGTGGAAGATCCAGCGTTGGAGGAGCAAAGTGCGCAACCACACCATCGTGATCGGCTACGGCACCAAGGGCAAAACGGCGGTCGCGGCCATGCTCGGCGACGAGGTGGTCCCCGGCGAAATCGTCGTCGTCGACACCGATCAGGCCGCCCTCGACCGCGCCGCATCCGCCGGCCTGGTCACCGTCCATGGTGACGCGACGAAATCCGACGTGCTACGGCTGGCTGGTGCCCAGCACGCGGCCTCGATCATCATCGCGTCCAGCCGCGACGACACCGCCGTGCTCGTCACGCTGACCGCGCGGGAGATCTCGCCCAAGGCCAAGATTGTGGCGTCGATCCGGGAGGCCGAAAACCAGCACCTGCTGCAGCAATCGGGCGCGGACTCGGTGGTGGTCTCCTCGGAAACCGCCGGCCGGTTACTCGGCCTGGCCACCACCACGCCGAGTGTCGTGGAGATGATCGAGGACCTGCTGACCCCCGACGCCGGGCTGGCCATCGCCGAACGCGAGGTCGACCAGACCGAAATCGGCGGATCCCCAAAGCATCTGCGTGACATCGTGCTCGGTGTGGTGCGCGACGGCCACCTGCTGCGCATCGGTGCTCCCGAGGTGGACGCGATCGAGGCCAACGACCGGCTGCTCTACGTCCGGGACGCGGGACACTAGTGGATTTCCAGCTGCGCAGCGTTCCGCTGCTGTCGCGCGTCGGCGCCGACCGAGCCGATCAGCTGCGCACCGACGTCGACGCGGCCACCGCGGGCTGGGCCGAGGCGGCGCTGCTGCGGGTGGACTCGCGCAACCAGGTGCTGGTCGCCGACGGCCGGGTGGTGCTGGGCGCCGCCGCCGAACTGGGCGACAAGCCGCCGTCGGACGCGGTGTTTCTGGGGCGCCTCGAGGACGACCGCCACGTGTGGGCGATCCGCGGCGCCCTGCAGGCCCCGGAGGATCCCGACGCGCGCACCGAGGTGGTGAACCTGCGCAGCCTCGGCCCGATCTTCGACGACGCCAGCGGCCAGTTGATGTCATCGGCAGTCGCGCTGCTGAATTGGCACGAGAAGGCGCGATTCAGCTCGGTGGACGGCTCGCCGACACGTCCGGCCCGGGCGGGCTGGTCGCGCGTGAACCCGGTCACCGGGCATGAGGAGTTCCCGCGCATCGACCCCGCGGTGATCTGCCTGGTGCACGACGGCGGCGACCGCGCGGTGCTGGCCCGCCAGGCGGTGTGGCCGGAGCGGATGTTCTCGCTGCTGGCCGGGTTCGTCGAGGCCGGTGAGTCTTTCGAGGGGTGTGTGGCCCGGGAGATCCGCGAAGAGATCGGGCTGACCGTGAGCGACGTGCGCTACTTGGGCAGTCAGCCGTGGCCGTTCCCGCGCTCGCTGATGGTCGGCTTCCACGCCGTCGGCGACCCGGCGCAGGAGTTTTCGTTCAACGACGGCGAGATCGCCGAGGCCGCGTGGTTCACCCGCGATGAGGTGCGCGAGGCGCTGGCGGCCGGGGACTGGTCGAGTTCCTCGGAGTCGAAACTCCTGCTGCCCGGGTCGATTTCGATCGCGCGGGTCATCATCGAATCCTGGGCCGCGATCGACTGACCCCGGCGCGGGCTCAGTTGCCGGTCTCGGCCAGCTTTGCCTTGACCTGGGCGGCGCTCGGGTTGGTCAGCGTCGACCCGTCGGCGAACTTCACCGTCGGGACCGTCCTGTTGCCGCCGTTGACCGAGCTGACGAAGTCAGCGGCCGCGGCGTCGTGCTCGATATCGACCGCCTCGTAGGCAATGCCGTTGGACTTGAGCACCGTCATGAGCCGATGGCAGTAGCCACACCAGGAGGTCGTGTAGACGGTGAGCGGGGCATTGGTGGTCGTCGCCATAGCTGGTTAACGTAGCCCGGCGACGATGCATTCCGCGCAGCGGGATGCGCAGGAGTGGGCGATCGGTGGAGCCCGGCGACGATGCATTCCGCGCAGCGGGATGCGGAGGAGTGGGCGTCTGGCGTGGCGATGCGTCGGCCTGCTCGGCGACTTGTCAGTATGGGAAGCCACTATGGACGCCATGCCGACGGTCGCCGATCCCCTGACAGCCGGGCTGGACGACGAGCAGCGCGAGGCCGTGCTGGCTCCGCGCGGACCGGTCTGTGTGCTGGCGGGCGCCGGGACGGGCAAGACCCGCACCATCACTCACCGGATCGCCCAGCTGGTCGCCGGCGGTCACGTCGCCGCGGGCCAGGTGCTGGCGGTCACCTTCACCCAGCGCGCGGCGGGGGAGATGCGCTCCCGGCTGCGGGCGATCGACGCCGCGGCGGGCACCGGGCCGGCGGTCGGCGCGGTCTCGGCCCTGACCTTTCACGCCGCCGCCCACCGGCAGCTGCGCTACTTCTGGCCGCGGGTGGTCGGCGACACCGGCTGGCAGCTGCTGGACAGCAAGTTCGCCGCCGTGGCCCGGGCGGCCGGCCGCACCCGGCTCAATGCCAGCACCGACGACGTGCGCGACCTGGCCGGCGAGATCGAGTGGGCCAAGGCGTCGCTGATCGGCCCCGAGGAATACCCCGCCGCGGTGGCCGCCGGCGGGCGAGACATCCCCATGGACGCCGCCCAGATCGCCGGCGTCTACGCCGCCTACGAGGCTCTGAAGGTCCGGGACGAATCGCTGGCGCTGCTCGATTTCGACGACCTGCTGCTGCACACCGCGGCCGCGATCGAAAACGACCCGGCGGTGGCCGAAGAGTTCCGCGACCGCTACCGCTGCTTCGTGGTCGACGAATACCAGGACGTCACGCCGCTGCAGCAGCGCGTGCTCTCGGCCTGGTTGGGCGACCGCGACGACCTGACCGTGGTGGGCGACGCCAACCAGACCATCTACTCGTTCACCGGGGCCTCCCCGCGGTTCCTGCTCGACTTCTCCCGCCGCTTCCCCGACGCCACCGTCGTGCGCCTGGAGCGTGACTACCGGTCCACCCCCCAGGTGGTGTCGCTGGCCAACCAGGTGATCGCCGCGGCCCGGGGACGGGTCGCGGGCAGCAAGCTGCACCTGGTGGGCCAGCGCCCGCCGGGCCCGGCGCCGACGTTCCACGAGCACCCCGACGAGCCGGCCGAGGCCGCGGCGGTCGCGGCGTCGATCGCGCGGCTCATCGAATCGGGCACGCCGCCGTCGGAGATCGCGGTGCTCTATCGGGTCAACGCGCAGTCGGAGATCTACGAGGAGGCGCTCACCGAGGCGGGCATCGCCTACCAGATCCGCGGCGGCGAGGGATTCTTCAATCGCCAGGAGATCAAACAGGCCCTACTGGCGCTGCAGCGCGCCTCAGAACGAGCCACTGAGGGCGGCCCGGTGGGACCCCTGCCCGACGTCGTGCGCGCGGTGCTGGAACCGCTGGGCCTTACGGCCGAGGAGCCCGTCGGCACTCGGGCCCGCGAACGTTGGGAAGCCCTGAGTGCACTGGTAGAACTGGTGGACGACGAAGTCGCGCAACGCCCGCAGCTGGAATTCCCGGGGCTGCTGGCCGAGCTTCGGATGCGCGCCGATGCCCGGCACCCGCCGGTGGTGCAGGGCGTCGCGCTGGCGTCGCTGCACGCCGCCAAGGGACTCGAGTGGGACGCGGTGTTTTTGGTCGGGTTGGCCGACGGCACGCTTCCGATCTCGCACGCGCTGGCGCACGGCGCCGAGAGCGAGGCGGTGGAGGAGGAGCGCCGGTTGCTGTACGTCGGGATCACCAGGGCGCGAATGCATTTGGCGCTCAGCTGGGCGCTGGCGCGCAGCCCGGGCGGGCGGCAGGGCCGCAAACCGTCGCGGTTCCTCAACGGCATCGCACCCCAGGCGCGGGCCGAGCCGGGGCCCAACAAGTCTCGGCGCAACCGGGCCACCGTGACCCGCTGCCGGATCTGCAACAACAACCTGACGACCCCGGCTGCCATCATGCTGCGCCGCTGCGAGACCTGCGCGGCCGACATCGACGAGGACCTGCTGCTGCGGCTCAAGGCGTGGCGGCTGGACGTCGCCAAGGAACAGAAGGTGCCCGCCTACGTCGTCTTCACCGACAACACGTTGATCGCCATCGCCGAGCTGCGGCCCGACGACGACGCGGCGCTGATCGCGATCCCCGGCATCGGCGCGCGCAAGCTGGAACAGTACGGCCCCGACGTGCTGGAGCTGGTTCGCGGTCGCTGACCGGTAAACCCGCAGGTCACAAAATCGGTTGTGGACGGCGACGGTAACCGTTTACCCTCGATACCGCGACTCGGCACTAAGGAAGCCGGCATCAGGGAAGGAGGGCAGCCACGATGATCAACGACGCGTTCGGTGCAGGCGTGGCCCCCGCGGAGCTGTCCGCGGGTACCTCCCATGCCGCACACGCCGCCGTGTCGGCGGCTGCGCGTAAGCATCGCGCCGCCGCCGCGACCGACGCGTCCGTAGGAGTCGGGGGCCCACCGAAGGCAAGGTAAGCACAGCCCCGGTTTTCACCCAGATGGCCACGGACCCGAAGTCAAGGATCCGTGGCCATAGTTATCGGTCGGCAACGAAGCGACCTGGTCCGGATCACCGCTCAAGGACAGCAACCCAGACCAGGAAGTAGGTGGTAGGACATGTCGGCACCGATAGCCCCCAGGCCGGACTTGCCGTGTCACGCCGGCGATCCCGATCTCTGGTTCGCCGACGCACCGGCCGATCTCGAGCGTGCCAAGTCGCTGTGCGTCGACTGCCCGGTGCGCCGCCAGTGCCTGGCGGCCGCCCTGGAACGCGCCGAGCCCTGGGGCGTCTGGGGCGGCGAGATCTTCGACCGCGGTTCGGTCCTGAGCTTCAAACGACCCCGCGGACGCCCCCGCAAGGCGGCGGCCGCCTAGGGCGGCCGGACTAGGGCGCGAAAGTGCAACTGCCGACACATTTCTCGAGTACGGGTGTCGGTAGTTGCACTCTCGTGAACGTGATTGACGGCGGCCGGACTAGACGATCGCGGTGTCGGGTTCGGCGAACCCGGGCACCAGCTCTTCGGAGAGCGCCTTGATCGGTACGTGGGCGTCCAGCTGGCACAGGATCGCGGCCACCGACATGATCACCCGCATCGGGATCACCAGCTTGGGCGGCAGGTCCATCTGCCGCGCGGTGCGGATCTGCGACACGGAGCGGTCGATCTCGATGGCGGACATCTTCTGCAGCCACTTGCGGGTGTAGTGGAAGACCTCGACCTCGACCGGCTCGACGTACTGGCGCAGCATGTCGTCGATGTCGCGCACCGACACCTGCTGGCCCTTCTGGATGAACCCGGCCTTCTCCATCGTCGGCAACAGCATGTCGTAGTTCTTGTCGCGGGCCAGCCGGATGGACATCCCGAGCTCGACCGGCAGGCCACCGGGCAGCGGCGCGACGGCGCCGAAGTCGATCACGCCCATGCGGCCGTCGTCCAGCAGCATGAAGTTGCCCGGGTGGGCGTCGCCGTGCAGCATCTCGAGGCGGCGCGGCGCGTCGAACGTGAGCTCGAGCAGGCGGGTGCCGACGAGGTCGCGCTGCTCGGTGGTGCCGTGACGGATGATCTCGGCCATCGGGATGCCCTGCATCCACTCCTGGATCACGACTTTCGGCGCGCTGGCCACGATGCGCGGCACCGCGAAGTGCGGGTGGTCGTGGTATGCCTTGGCGAACGCGCGCTGGTTCTCGGCCTCGAGCCGGTAGTCCAGTTCCATCTCGGTGCGCTCGATCAGCTCGTCGACCACGCCCTGGATGTCGGCGCCCGGCGCGAGCTGCTTGAATACCCCGACCAGCCGCTGCATGGTCTTGAGATCGGCCCGCAGCGCCTCGTCGGCGCCGGGGTACTGGATCTTGACCGCCACCTCGCGGCCGTCGGACCACACCCCCTTGTGCACCTGGCCGATGCTGGCCGAGGCCACCGGGGTGTCGTCGAACGAACTGAACCGCTCGCGCCACTTGGTGCCCAGTTGGGCGTCGAGCACCCGGTGCACCTTGGCCGCGGGCAGCGGCGGCGCGTCCTTTTGCAGCTTGGTCAACGCTTCGCGGTACGGCTCGCCGAACTCCTCGGGAATCGCGGCCTCGAGCACCGACAGGGCCTGGCCCACCTTCATCGCGCCGCCCTTGAGCTCACCCAAGACGGTGAACAACTGGTGGGCGGCCTTCTCCAGAAGCTCGGCCTGGACCTCGTCCCTGGACTTACCGGTCAGCCGCTTACCGAATCCGAGCGCTGCCCGACCGGCGAATCCCACCGGAATGCTGGCCAGCTTGGCATTACGCGCAGCCCGGCCCCGTTTGATGTCTGCCACGTAACCATCATCCATGATGCCCAACGCGAAGTGGAGACAAGTCGACAACGCTCGTTGTCACATTTCGTACACCCAGGTCAGCGGGCGCGCCCGGCTCAGCAGGCGCACAACGGGTGCTTGTCCCACCGCCGCGCGACGATCGCGCCGGCGTGCAGATCGAATTCCAGCGTCGCGTTCAGCGTCTGGGGCGGCTCGGGTCCGGACGCCGCCTCCTGCCCGCGCACGGCCGCGATCACCCGGTTCACCTGAGACAGCGCCAGCGCCGCGGTCGCCAGCACGGTGGCCCGATCGGCGACGCCGACGGTCTCCCGCAGCTGGGCACAGATCGCCGGCCAGGCTTCGTCGCGGTCCCTGCGGTGCAGGTCCGCGCAGCCCAGGCAACTCGTCACGCCGGGAATCACCAGCGGACCCACCAACCCGATGCCGTCCCGCACCCGCACCAACAGATGCGCGACGCCCTGGTCGTGCAGGTCGCGCACCAGGCGCGGGTCGGCCACCAGGTAGTCGGCCAACACCACCAAATCGACGCCGCCGGCCGAGACCGCCGCGTGCGGCTGGCTACTGTGCGCGATCCGGGCGCCCGAGCAGCGCAACGACTCCACCAGCAGCTCCGAGAGCGGCCCGCGGCCGTGCACGCGCACCGACGGGGCCCGCCCGCGCGGTCGCCGGCATTCGGTCGCCACCCCGGCGCGAACCAGTTGCGCCACCAGGCTTCTCAGGCCGTCGGCATCGGTCAGGCCACGGTCGAGCGCCCGTCGCTGCAACTCCGGCAGCGGCGTCGGGGACGACATGGACCGCAACAACGTGGCCAGTTCGGCGGCGGCCAATCCGCTCGGGGGACGTACCAGCACCGCGCGGCGGGGATCCCAGCCGATCTGGACGGCGCCGTCGGGTCGCAGCAGTACCGGCATCGCCGGGTCCAGGGCATAGGCGGACAGCACGGCCTGGCACTGCTGAGACACCGCGCAACTGTGTCACGCCGCGGCGATGCCTCCGGTCAGTTATCCACAGAGCCGGGGCGGGGGCCATCGGATTCGGGGCCCTCGGGGTTCTCGCGCTCGAGTTTGGCGATCGCCTCGTCGATGCCGCTGGTGTCGCCGCCGATGATCCGATCGATGAATCCGGCCGGCTCATCGAGGTCCTCGGCGTCGGGCAGCAGGTCGGGGTGTTGCCAGATGCCGTCGCGGGTGTCCACGCCGGCGGCCTGCGTCAGGCGCTCCCAGAACGCGGCGGCCTCGCGCATCTTGCGCGGCCGCAGCTCCAGCCCGACCAGCGTCGCGAAAGTCTGCTCCGCGGGGCCGCCGCTGGCCCGGCGCCGGCGCAGCGTCTCGCCGAGCGCGCCCGCGCCGGGAATCCGGTCGCCCAGGGCGGCGGCCACCACCACCTGCACCCACCCTTCGATCAGGGCGAGCAACGTCTCCAGGCGCTCCAGCGCCTGCGTCTGCGCGGGCGTGGCCTTCGGCTCGAAAACGCCTTGCCCCAAGAGGTTTTCGATCGCGGCCGGGTCCGATAACGACGCCGGATTGAAGTCGCGGGCCAGCTCCTCGATTCCGGACATGTCGATCTGCATGCCCATCGCGTAGGCCTCGACAGCGCCCAGCAGTTGGCTCGACAGCCAGGGGACGTGGCTGAACAGCCGGTGGTGGGCGGCCTCGCGCGCGGCCAGGAAGGTCAGGATCTCGCTGCGGGGACGCTCGAGCCCGGTGGTGAACGATTCGACGGCGTCGGGCATGATCGCCGCGATTCCCTTGGGGCCCAACGGCAAACCGATGTCGGTCGAGGTCAGCACCTCGCGGGATAACCGGCCCAGCGCCTGCCCGAGCTGCGACCCGAACGCCATCCCGCCCATCTGCGACATCATCTGCATCAGCGGGCCGGCCATGCTCTTGGCTTCCTCGGGCAGCGACGCCGCCCACACCGTCGAAATCTGTTGGGCCATCGGGTCACACAGCCGCTTCCACGTCTGAAGGGTGTTGTCGACCCAGTCGGCGGGGGTCCACCCCACCGCCTTGGCGGTGCCCGCGGGCAGCGCCGTCGCCCCGTCCAGCCAGGTTTCGGCCAGGTGCACCGCATCCGCGATCGCCGAGTTCGTCGTCTCCGGCACCGGCGCGACGAAGCCGATCGAGTTCGAGGCGACGCGGCGCGCCAATTCGTAATTGACCGGCCCCGAGGCCGTTCCGCCGGGCCCGACCGTGCCCGCGCTGCTGAACATCTGACCCAGCTGGGTGAAGATCTGGCCCAGGTCGCCCATGCCGAAATCACCGCTCATGCCGAACGCGGCGAACGGGTCGGAGGGGTTCGAGCCCGAGTCGGGATCTTTTTTCCCGTGTTTGTCGGGGTCCTCCCCGGGGGAGAAGCCGAACGGCAGGTCAGCCATGACCCCAACGGTACTCACCGTGGGATCGGAAGGCGCGCGACGGCGGGTCAGCTTGTAGCTGAACCGCGTACCGGGACCCTTGCAGCCGAATGACCGGCGGCGCGCTCCGTCTAGTGTATTCGGCGTGAACAGGCGCATCCTGACCTTGATGGTCGCGCTGGTGCCGATCGTGGTGTTCGGTGTGTTGCTGGCGGTGGTGACGGTGCCGTTCGTGTCGCTGGGTCCCGGCCCCACCTTCGACACGCTCGGCGAGGTCGACGGCAAGCAGGTGGTGGCGATCCAGGGCACTCTGACGCATCCGACCACCGGTCACCTGAACATGACGACCGTGTCCCAGCGCGACGATCTGACCCTGGGCGAGGCGCTGACGCTGTGGCTTTCGGACCAGGAACAGCTGGTGCCGCGCGACATCATCTACCCGCCCGGCAAGTCACGGGAGGAAGTGGACAAGGCCAACAGCGCAGACTTCAAGCAATCCGAGGACAGCGCCGAATATGCGGCCTTGGGCTATTTGAAGTACCCGTCGGCGGTCACGGTGGCGAAGGTCCCCGAGCCCGGTCCCTCGGCGGGCAAGCTGAAGGCCGGCGACGCCATCGACGCGGTCAACGGCACCCCCGTCGCCACCGTCGACGCATTCACCGGGCTGCTGAAGAACACCAAACCCGGTCAGACCGTGACGATCGACTACCGCCGCAAGAACGAACCCGCCGGTGTGGCGCAGATCACCCTGGGCGCCAACAAGGACCGCGACTACGGCTACGTGGGCGTCGCGGTGCTCGACGCGCCGTGGGCGCCGTTCGTCGTGGACTTCAATCTCGCCAACATCGGTGGCCCGTCCGCCGGCCTGATGTTCAGCCTGGCGGTGGTCGACAAGCTGACCACCGGCGGCCTGGCCGGGTCGAACTTCATCGCGGGAACCGGGACCATCACCGCCGACGGCAAGGTCGGCCAGATCGGCGGCATCACCCACAAGATGGTGGCCGCGCACGCGGCCGGGGCCACGGTGTTCCTGGTGCCGGCGAAGAACTGCTACGAGGCCAGTTCGGACAATCCGTCCGGCCTGCGGTTGGTCAAGGTCGAGACGCTCGGCCAGGCAGTAGATGCGCTGCACGCGATCGCGTCCGGTGGGCAGCCGCCAAGCTGCTAGCGAAGTCCGGCGATCACGGGTTGCGTCATGCGTAGAGTTGTCACCGTCTAGCAATCGATCAGGGGAGCGTAGCCAGTGGGGATGCGGCCCACCGCAAGAATGCCGAAGCTGACTCGGCGTAGCCGAATTCTGATCCTGATCGCACTGGGTGTGATCGCTTTGCTGCTCGCGGGTCCGCGGCTGATCGACGCTTACGTCGACTGGCTGTGGTTCGGCGAGCTCGGCTACCGCTCGGTGTTTTCCACCGTGCTCGTCACCCGGTTCGTGGTCTTCCTCATCGCCGGCCTGCTGGTGGGCGGCATCGTGTTCGCCGGGCTCGCGGTGGCCTACCGCACCCGCCCGGTGTTCGTGCCGAGCAACGACAACGATCCGGTGGCGCGCTACCGCGCCCTGGTCCTTTCCCGGCTGCGCCTGGTCAGCGCCGGCATCCCGGTGGCGATCGGCTTGCCGGCCGGCATCATCGCCCAAAGCTATTGGGTGCGGATCCAGCTGTTCCTGCACGGCGGCGACTTCGGCATCAAGGACCCGCAGTTCGGCAAGGACCTCGGCTTCTACGCCTTCGAGTTACCGTTCTACCGGCTGCTGCTCAGCTACCTGTTCGTGGCGGTGTTCCTGGCGTTCGTGGCCAACCTGTTGGCCCACTACGTCTTTGGCGGCATCCGGCTGTCCGGTCGCACCGGTGCGCTGAGCCGTTCGGCGCGCATCCAGCTGGTCACGCTGGTCGGGCTGCTGGTGTTGCTCAAGGCGGTCGCCTATTGGCTGGACCGCTACGAGCTGTTGTCGCACACCCGCGGCGGCAAGCCCTTCACCGGCGCCGGCTACACCGACATCAACGCCGTGCTGCCGGCGAAGCTGATCCTCATGGCGATCGCGCTCATCTGCGCGGGTGCGGTGTTCTCCGCGGTCGTCCTGCGGGACTTGAGGATTCCCGCGATCGGGCTGGTGCTGTTGCTGCTGTCGTCGTTGATCGTGGGCGCCGGCTGGCCGTTGATCGTCGAGCAGATCAGCGTCAAACCCAATGCCGCGCAAAAGGAAAGCGAATACATCAGCCGCAGCATCGCGGCGACGCGGCAGGCCTACGGCCTGACCGCGGACGTGGTCACCTACCGCAACTACACCGGCGACGCGCAGGCCACCGCCCAGCAGGTCGCCGACGACCGCGCGACCACGTCCAACATCCGGCTGCTCGACCCGACCATCGTCAGCCCGGCGTTCACCCAGTTCCAGCAGGGCAAGAACTTCTACTACTTCCCCGACCAGCTCTCCATCGACCGCTACCTGGACCGCAACGGGTCGCTGCGCGACTACGTCGTGGCCGCCCGCGAACTCAACCCCGACCGCCTCATCGACAACCAGCGCGACTGGATCAACCGGCACTCCGTCTACACCCACGGGAACGGGTTCATCGCGTCGCCGGCCAACACCGTGCGCGGAATCGCCAACGACCCCAACCAAAACGGCGGCTACCCCGAATTCCTGGTCAACGTCGTCGGCGCCAACGGCAACGTCGTCTCCGACGGGCCCGCGCCGCTCGACCAGCCGCGCGTCTACTACGGGCCGGTCATCTCCAACACTTCGGCGGACTACGCGATCGTCGGGCGCAACGGCGCCGACCGCGAATACGACTACGAGACCAGCAACGAAACCAAGAACTACACCTACACCGGACTCGGCGGCGTCCCCCTCGGCGACTGGCTGTCGCGCAGCGTGTTCGCCGCCAAGTTCGCGGAGCGAAACTTCTTGTTCTCCAACGTGATCGGCTCCAACAGCAAGATCCTGTTCAACCGTGATCCGGCCCGACGGGTGGAGGCGGTGGCGCCCTGGCTGACCACCGACAGCGCGGTCTACCCGGCGATCGTCAACAAGCGACTGGTGTGGATCATCGACGGCTACACCACGCTGGACAACTACCCGTATTCCGAACTCACCTCGCTGGAGTCGGCGACCGCGGACTCCAACGAGGTGGCGTTCAACAGGCTCGCGCCCGACAAGCGGGTGTCCTACATCCGCAACTCGGTGAAGGCGACCGTGGACGCCTACGACGGCACCGTCAGCCTGTATCAGCAAGACGAACAGGATCCGGTGCTCAAGGCGTGGATGCGGGTGTTCCCGGGAACCGTCAAGCCCAAGGGCGACATCAGCCCCGAGCTGGCCGAGCACCTGCGCTATCCCGAGGACCTGTTCAAGGTGCAGCGGATGCTGCTGGCGAAGTACCACGTCAACGACCCGGTGACGTTCTTCTCCACGTCGGACTTCTGGGACGTGCCGCTGGACCCGAACCCGACGGCCAGCAGCTATCAGCCGCCCTACTACATCGTCGCGAAAAACATTGCGAAGAACGACAATTCGTCGTCGTATCAGTTGACGAGCGCGATGAACAGGTTCAAGCGCGACTACCTGGCCGCCTACATCAGCGCCAGCTCCGACCCGGCCACCTACGGCCGGATCACCGTGCTGACCATCCCGGGGCAGGTCAACGGGCCGAAGCTGGCCAACAACGCGATCACCACCGACCCGGCGGTGTCCCAGGACCTCGGGGTGATCGGGCGCGACAACCAGAACCGGATCCGGTGGGGCAACCTGCTCACCTTGCCGGTGGGTCAGGGCGGGTTGCTCTACGTCGAACCCGTGTACGCCTCCCCGGGGGCCAGCGACGCGGCGTCGTCCTACCCGCGGCTGATCCGGGTGGCGATGATGTACAACGACAAGATCGGGTACGGCCCGACCGTGCGCGACGCGCTCACCGGGCTGTTCGGCCCCGGCGCGGGGGCGGCGGCGACGGGCATTCAGCCCACCGAGGCGGGCACGCCCGCGGCGGGCTCACCGCCCAGCGCGCCAGCACCGGCCGCGCCGCCGGGCTCCCCGCCGCCCGCGGCCGTCCCGCCGGCGCCGGACGGATCGGTGGCGCTGTCTCCGGCCAAAGCCGCTGTGCTGCAAGAGATCCAGGCGGCGATCGGCGCGGCCAAGGACGCGCAGAAGAAGGGTGATTTCGCCGGCTACGGCGCGGCGCTGCAGCGCTTGGACGACGCGATCACCAAGTACAACAACACCAAATAGCTGTTAGGCGTAGGCCGTTCGGAACCTGTCCCGGTAGGCCTTGGGGCTGATGCCCAGGTGGTTGACGAACGCGCGCCGCAGCGTTTCGATGCTGCCGAAGCCGGCCATGCCGGCGGTCTCGTTGACCGAACGGCCGGCTTCGAGCGCGTTACGGGCGAAATCGACTCGAACCAGCTCGACGTAGCGCGCCGGCGTCATGCCCAGCTCGGATTGAAAGAGCCGGGTGAGCTGGCGTGTGCTCAACGATGCCAGGGCCGCAAGCCTTTTCACGGTGTAGTCGGCGCTGGGGTCGGCCGCGATAGCTTCGGTGACCGCGCGCAGCGGCGACTGCGGTGGGGGATCGGCCTCGACCAGCACCGAGAACTGTGATTGGCCACCGGCCCGTTTCAGGTAGACGACCAGCCACCGGGCGACCTCGCGGACCAGTTCGGTCCCGTAATCCATTTCGACGAGCGCCAGCGCCAGGTCGATGCCCGAGGAAATCCCGGCCGAGGTGAACACGTCGCCGTCGCGGACGAAGATCGCGTCGGGCTCGACGGTGACGTCCCGAAACGCCCGGGCCAACAACCGGGTGTCGTGCCAGTGCGTCGTGGCGCGCCGGCCGCTGAGCAGGCCGGCCTGCGCGAGGATGAACGACCCCGTGCAAATGGACGCCATCCGCCCGGTCCGCCCGGCGACGGACCTGACGGCCTCGACGAGCGCCGGGTCGATCGGTCGCCCGGGCAGGTGGTCGCTGCCGGCCACCAGGACGGTATCGGCGGAATCGATGGCCGACAGGCTATCGGTGACCCCCAAGCGGGTCCCGATCGAGCTCGTCACGTCGGATCCGTCCACCGAGGCGATCTTGAGCCGGTAGTCGGCACCGAACCGGTTGGCCTCGACGAACACTTCGCCCGCTCCCGCGACGTCGAGCAGCGTCACGCCGTCGAAGACGACGATGACCACCACCCGCGAATGCTTTCCCGCTACAGCCACGTCAGCCATTGTGTCGCTTTCTGAGGAGTTGACGGCTCAAACGACCGGGGTCGGATCGACCGAACCGTCGCACACTGAGCACGACGGTCACCCGAAGGAGACGACATCATGACCACCAGCTCGATCGACACCATCGCCGGCATCCACGTGCCCGACACCGCGCTGGCGCGCGAGGTCACCGAGTTCATTCGCGACACCGAAGACGAGTTGCTGTTCAACCATTCCCGGCGGGTGTTCTTCTTCGGCGCGCTGCGGGGCCTGCGCCGCGGGCTGCACCCCAACATGGAACTGCTCTACGTCGCGGCGATGTTCCACGACATCGGCCTGACCGAGCACTACCGCAACTCGACCATCCGCTTCGAGGTCGACGGCGCCAACGCGGCGCGGGACTTCCTGATGGACGCTGGCGTCGGCAAGGCCGACGCCGACACGGTGTGGCTCGGCATAGCCCTGCACACCACCCCCGGCGTGCCCGAGTTCCTGGCACCCGAGGTCGCGCTGCTGCAGGCCGGCGTGGAAGTCGACGTCGTCGGCGTCGGACGCGAGCAGATGGCTCCCGAGGCACTCGCCGCGGTGACCGCCGCCCACCCGCGCCCCGATTTCAAGAACCGCATTCTGGCGGCGTTCAACGACGGCATGAAGCACCGGCCGCGGACCACCGACGGCACCATGAACGCCGACGTGCTGGCGCACTTCGATCCCACCTTCGAGCGCGTCGACTTCGTCGACAAGATCCTCAACAACGGCTGGCCGGAATAGCCCGGAAGGGAGTAGACAGATGGACATCCACGAAGCGCTGTACACCACCAGGATGATGCGGCGGCTGCGGCCGGATCCGGTTCCGCTGGACACGCAGGCCCGCATCCTTGACGCGGCCATCCGCGCCCCCAACGGGGCCAACACCCAGCGCTGGCACTTTGTCGCCGTTGACGATCCGGCACTCATCCGCGAGTTCGCCCAACTGTTCCGGCAGGCCCGCGCCCTCGAATACGAGAAGTTCGCGACGGGGACGGGACCGATGGTGGCTCCGGCGCCCGGCGCGGACCCGGGCGCCCACGCCGAGACCATGCGCCGAATCAAGGGCTCGGGGGATTACCTGGCCGAGCATTTCGAAGAAATTCCCTTGCTGCTCTTCGTCTTCGCGATCGACGACCTCGGCGGCGCCAACATCTTCCCGGCGATCTGGAGCGTGCTGCTCGCCGCCCGTGCCGAGGGCGTAGGGGGCGTCATGACGATGGTGCTCCGCAATTTCGAGGACAGGGTCAACGAGTTGTTGGGCGTTCCCGTCGGGGAAGGCTGGACCATGTCGGCGATGCTGGCCCTTGGCTACCCGCGGGGCACATGGGGTGTCGCGGCCAATCGGCATCCCGTGCACGAGGTCTCATCGCGAAACGGCTGGAGCACGCCGTTCGGTGTTGAAGTGCCCCAACCGCTTTGGCCGCCCCACGACACGGCAACCGCGGTCGGGTTCTGAAGAAGGAGGAACGTCAATGAGTGATGCGAACAAAATCGGGGTCACGGTGATCCAGCCTGGGGAAGGCGATTACGTCGCGCTGCCCGGTTTTGGGGCGGTCTTCAAGTTGTCGGCTAAGACCAATGGGGGCGAGGTGTCCATCGTCGAGCATCCGTTCGCCGTCGGCCTGCTCACCGCGGCGCACCGGCATACCCGCGAGGACGAGCATTCGATCGTGCTGGCGGGTCAGATCGGTTTCCGCTCCGACGACAGCGAAGTCGTCCTCGGGCCCGGTGGTTACATCACCAAGCCCCGCGGGCAGATGCACGCGATGTGGAACGCCGGCAACGAGCCTGGCCGCATCATCGAGGTCATCACCCCGGGCGGATTCGAGAACTATTTCCGCGAACTCGGTGAGCTGCTCCTCGAGCACGCCGACGACCCGGCCGGCAGGCCGCTGCACGAGTTGCCCGAGTTCGGCGAACTCGCCGACAAATACGGGCTGACCTACGGGTCACCGGAGTGGATGGATGACATCGCGCAGCGCTACGGGCTGAACCCGCCCTCGCACTGAACTAGGCCTGAACGAGGCCGCTCACCCCGCTGAGCGCGCGATTTGGTCGCCGTGACCCCGGTTCGGTAACCTGGCATTCACCAACGCGGGGTGGAGCAGCTCGGTAGCTCGCTGGGCTCATAACCCAGAGGTCGCAGGTTCGAATCCTGTCCCCGCTACCAGGTAAAACGGCCCCCGGAGATTACTCTGGGGGCCGTTTTCATGGGCCGCACCGACATCCTTGCTCGCGGGTAGAAGAACGCCATGACGCGTTCGGCGTCGCAGCCCAGCGTGATTACCAGCCGCGGCCGGACGATCTCCAACTCGCGGTGCAGGAACGGGGAGCAGTTGACGATCTCGTGCTTCGTGAGACGCGCGGTTCTTCGGCGGGTGGCAGTGCACCGTGTTGCTGATGAAGAGGCCCTTCTTCTCGCGGCCGGAGCGCTTGATGCTCTCATCGATCAGGTCACCACTGCCCCCGGTGATGGGCGTCTGGTTCGCCATGCAGTTCTCGCACAGACTTGCCCGACCAGCGCCACAGGTGATGTCAGGCTGCCGTAGCTCGGCGCGGACGCGGCCGTCGATGTTCATCCCGTCGCAGTGGCGACAGGCCTTGATCTCGTCGTCGAGGGCGACCTTGAGTAGCCGCCGCGAGGCAACGGCTCGTTCTGCACCGCGTTCAAGCCCATCGACGGAGTGTAGGTACACCGATGCCCGGCTGGTATCGATTTCGAGGGGAGTGGGCGTTGTCGAATCGCGGTCCGGGCGTCAGAAGTACCAGCCGTGACGACGGTGTCGCGCGGGGCGAGTCCGGGCACCAGTTCCCGATGTCAGCAGCTTGGTGAGTAGTTGGTTCCGACATCCTTCACCGAGGTCGCGTACGCGACAACACTTTCCAGCTCGAAAGGTCCGCGGATTGTGTCGAATGACTTGGCCTCGACGCGCGCAGCTGGCCAGTCTGAAGGCAATCGGAGAAAACCGTTGAAACGACCGTGCCCTCGGGGGTTTTGACGAATGCAATGACGATCGCGTTTAGTGGCCCGTCCTTTTCCAGGGATAGCCGACCCGTCACAGATGGTCCAGAGTATCCGGAGTCGGGAAGTATCGTGGCGTCCTCGATTTTCACTTGGGGCGGATTGACAGTGCCCCACTCAAGCCATTTGCCGGTGACCGTGAGTTCCATCGACGCCACGGTCTTTCCCGGCGGGGCTGACAGGCTGCTGAATCCGAAATCACCATTAGGTGGCAGCTGGTAGATCGTGCTGACGGCCGATCCGGGAAGGCCCTGCTCTCCCAAGTTCGTGATAATGGCACCGCTACTGTCGAGCAGCGCGAGCTCGAAAGATGAACGCACCAGTCCTACATCAGAATTCGGGTTGTGTAGACGCACGTTGAGCGAGTTGCCAACTTGAGTGAAGCTCACGTCGACTTTGTGCGCCGGTTGCCCCGCGGCACCGGTCCTGGGGTTTTGATCGGTACTGGAGGCGGTTGCCGACTTCAGGGTGCTGCCGCCCGCGGCAGGTGGATTGCCAGCGGAAGGTGGGTGATCCGTTGCTTTCGGACGCCCTATGACGAAATACAGGCTGGCGGCGACGAGTGCCATCACGGCTGCAGCGGTGGCAATGGCGATCAGCGTGCGGCGTCTTGCTTGGCGCGGCGCTTGGATCGCGGGCTGGTCGGCCGCCTCGCGATACTTGTGCGCTGCGATCGTCTCGTCGGCTCGCGGCACAGCTGTACGGGTCATTGACGCGCCGGAGGCGTCACTGAGGGCTTGCGCGAACGCCATGCAGTTGGCGAAACGCATACCGCGATCTTTGGATAGGGCTGTAAGCAGCGCTCCGTCCAACGGCGCCAGGTCTGGGCGGCGATCGCTGAGCGCGGGTGCGGGCGTACTGAGGTGACGGCTGATAACGGCGACGGGGTTAGTGTTCTCGTACAGCAGTGTGCCGGTAAGCAGATGGTAGGCGGTCGCGGCAAGCGCGTACTGGTCAGCGCGTCCGTCGAGATCTTCCGCCATCAGTTGTTCTGGCGCAGCGTACGCCACGGTACCCAGAGTCAGGTTGGTGGCGGTCAGTCGGTTGGCGTCGGCGATCTGGCGGGCAATACCGAAGTCGGCCAGGAAGATCCGCCGCTGTCCATCCTTTTCCGGCTCGCTGAGCAGAATGTTGGCCGGCTTCACGTCACGATGAAGCAACCCCCGATCGTGGGCGTAATCAAGTGCGGCGGCGATCGCGGTCACGATTGTGAGAACCTGATCCACCGGCATGCCCGCGGGATACTGGTGATGCGTTACCTGGGCGGCGTCGGTCCCGTCAACGTAGGCCGTAGCGATCCACAACCGGTCGTCGTACTCGCCGCGATCGTGAACCGTCAAGATATTGGGGTGTGACAGGGAGGCCGCCAAGTCAGCCTCTTGTATGAATCGCTCGCGGAATTCACCGTTGTCGGACACATTGGCCCGAAGAACCTTCAGGGCATCCTGGCGGGGCAAGCGGGGGTGTTGCGCCAGGTAGACCTCGCCCATTCCTCCTGAACCGATAAGTCGAATGACTGTATAGCCAGCAAATCCGGTTCCGGGTGACAGGAGCATGAGTAGGGATCGTATTGGAAGCTGGCAGGCCGCTGTGCGAACCAGCGAGATGTGATGGGCGGGAGATCTCCGGGCGCCAACGACTCGCGGTTCTTCGTGCGAAATGTTGATGGCAGTCTGTGGGGACGAGGAAGGCCGAATTTGGGAACATAACGCTGCGCAAACTGCACAACAGGGTGGGACCCGGCGCTACTGAGCGACCTAGACGACGGAATGACCAGCGCTTTTGGGGTATGGCGCGTTGCCGAAAACGCCCGGTACGTATCTCATAACCCAGAGGTCGCAGGTTCGAATCCTGTCCCCGCTACCAGGTAAAACGGCCCCCGGAGATTACTCTGGGGACCGTTTTCATGCCGTTGGGAACGCCAGCCGATAGGCCTCTCAGGAAGTCCGGCAATCATGGCAGGCGACGTGATGGCTTATCTTTACCTCCATCCGTCGCATCGGTACCGCGAGATGTCCGAGGAGATCCCACATGCGCAGCTTCACGGTGGCAGCGTCCGCCACGGCCCTCGTTCTCTTCGGCGCTGTCGGCGTCGCCGCAGCCGCGCCGCCGAAGGACTACTGCGCCGAACTCAAGGGCGCCAACACCGGCCAGGCATGCCAGATCCAGATGGCCGACCCCGGCTACAACGTCGACATCAGCTTCCCGCTCAGCTACCCCGACCAGAAGTCCGTGGCCGAGTTCATTGCCAAGGAGCGCGACGATTTCCTCAATGTCGCCAAATCCTCCACACCCCGCGATCAGCCCTACCAGCTGACCATTACGTCGGCGAATTACGGATCGGCGATACCGCCGCGCGGAACCGAGGCCGTGGTGTTCAAGGTCGTCGAGGACGTCGGCACACACCCGGAGACGACGTACAAGTCGTTCAACTGGGACCAGACCTACCGCAAGGCGATCGTGTGGACCGCGGCGTCAGACGACAAGAACAACACGCCCTTGTGGCGCGTCGACGACCCGCTGAAGACCGTCGCGCCGATCGTGCAGAGCGAGCTGCAGAAGCAGAGCGCGCCGCCGGCGAGCCAGACGCCGGCCGCGGCCCCGGGCAACCAGACGCCGACCGCACCGCCGGCCAGCCAGACGCCGACCGCGCCGCCGGTGACCGTCGCCCCTGCCGCCGCCTACGACCCGGCGAACTACCAGAACTTCGCCGTCACGAACGACGGCGTCATCTTCTTCTTCGACCAAGGCCACATGCTGCCCGACGCGGCAGGCGCCCCCCAGGTATTGGTACCGCGCTCCGCGATCGACCCGATGCTCGCTTAGCGAGCGCACGGGCGGTTTGAATAGTTGGCCCGGCTACCAAGTAAATGCCCCCGGAGTTTTACCGGGACCGTCCTCATGCCGCCTACTGGGGCGCCGTGGGGGCATGGTCACCCGAGGGTCCGTTCAGCAATCAATGCGCGCAGCGATTCGGGGTTCACCGGAGCCTTACCGCTCAGCACGAGACTCAATGGAATGCCACCGAGCTCGTCATACACCGAGAGCCGAACCAACCTGACGACGCCGTGGAGCGCTGAAAGATCGCGCATCGCATCGTAAAGTGCCCTTTGCTTCCAGCGCGGGGAACCAGCGCCGTCGAGACTGCGGGGCGGCCCAGGCGGTCCGAATAGACGTTCTGTTGAAGCGTTCGTCCAGTATCCGCCCCAACCACGTTCATTAAGGCACGCGTCCTCGAACTGAACGCAGAACCGCGAATAGGTGGCCCGCCACGGAAGACGTTCAGCCCACAAGGGTTCCAATGTGATAGCCCGATAGCGGTTGAAGTGGGCGCTTTCGTCTAGCTCGAACATCAGGTTGCCTGCGTAGGCAATGTCCCACGGTCCGGTAGTGAGTGGAGGGTCGGGGTGAACGCCACCGAGGGTGCGGTATAGATCCATTACCTGTGCCCGACCGTCGGCCGGCATGACAGCCAGCTTTGGACGTGGGGCCTTGTCTGCTTCGCTGAAACCCAAACGAGTACGAAGTAGCTCAGCGAGTCGGTCTTGGTGAACGCCCAACTGTTACCTCCAGGAGGTTGCGCGCGGCCACAGAGCACCTCGCGTCTGGCGCCGATCGTCGTCGCCGGCGTGAATGCTGGCTCATGAGGCTAATTTCGGTTGTTGCCGAGCGCCCGAGACAGCAGGACCTGCTTCCAGTAAGTCTCGCGGTCGATGACGCGCTGGTCCTCGGTGCGTTTCGACCAGAATTCGAGGAGGGCGAAGCGAAGATTTCCGAGCGCGTATTCCACCCCTTTGGTTTCGACCAGTGCCTTGAGTCCGGCGTTGTTGCCATGCAAGCTGTCGGCGTAGGCGCACAGACGATGCCAAATGCCCTCGTCGGCGTAGGCCGCACCGACGTAGGGTTCCCCTGTCTGCTGGTCGTGTATGACGTAAACGCCCTTCATGGATTCGAGTGCGATACGCCAGTCGGGGCGGTTCTGCCGAACGATGACCCGCAGCTCTCGTAGGGTGTGGTTGATGAGGTCGTGACCTGGAAAAGCCTCACCCTCATAAGGCTTTTCGTGTATCGCCGCCACAGTCATCTGGTCAAGGTGCGTCTCCAAGTTCAACCGGATCCCTCGCCCCGTAGGGCGAAAATTGATCACCAGCCGTTTGATGTACTCACCCATGATGTCGTCGCGCAGGTTTAGGTCATATGACCGCGCGTTTGGAATGGCCTTGCGTCCGACCACCTCGAATATGCCCCCGAACAGCCATTGATCCGACGTCTTCCGCTCGCGGGCCATCGTAAATATGAAGTCTCGGTTGAAGTGATCACGTTCACCACGCCAACGACTCCAGCCGACCCATTCGTCCCAATCGCTGGCGAGAACGTCTATCGGGTGGTGTCGCTGGTTCCACACGGCGCAGTGCAGCTTGCACATGGCCGGGTCCAGGCCGCCCAACAGCGGGCGGACGGGGATCGGATTCAGTGCGGGTCGTAGGTGATGTAGTTCTGGTTCCATTACCCTCCTTGTCAGCTTCGCCGGCCGCGTGGCGGTGCGCTCGGGTTCAAGGCCGGATCACTACCGGGCCATGATCGTTGCCGGGTAACTTCCCGCTGATCCGCCGAACCGAAACATGGCACACGCACGCGCTAACTCAGCGGCGCTTCAAAGGGTTCCATTTCGTCGCGATGCGAAGGTGCCCACGAACGGTCGCAAGTTGCTAATGCTGACTGGTTATATGGGCCGTTCTCACAGAGAAACCCGGCCTACCGTGGCAGCACTTCCTCGATGGCGCTGATGACCTCGGGGGCGTCGGGCTCGGTGCGGGGCCGGAAGCGCTGCACCACCGCACCGTCGGGCGCGAGCAGGAACTTCTCGAAGTTCCACTGGATGTCGCCCGCCTGGCCGTCGGCGTCGGCGGCCTTCGTCAATTCGGCGTACAGCGGGTGGCGGTCGTCGCCGTTGACGTCGGTCTTCGCCAGCAGCGGGAACGTCACGCCGTAGGTCGTCGAGCAGAATTGCTGGATCTCGTCGGCCGTGCCGGGTTCCTGGCCCATGAACTGATTGCAGGGGACGCCGACGACGGTCAGGCCGCGGTCGCGATAGTCCTTGGCCAGTTTCTCGAGCGCGGTGTACTGCGGAGTCAGCCCGCATTTGGAGGCGACGTTGACGACGAGCGTTGCGCCGTCGGACAATTCGGCGAGCGTGGTGGGCCGGCCGTCGAGTGTGTTCAGAGCGATGTCTTTGAGGGTCACGCCGAAGACGCTAACGCAGATCAGAGCCAGCCGGTACGGGCGGCCGCGACCGGCTCGGGAGGCGCCGGGGCCAGCTCCCCGTCCCGCACGCCGTCGAGCAACCGCTTCACCGCGGCGACGATCTCCGGGGCGGCCGTGGCGAGCCCCTTCTTATCGGCGTCGCTGACTTCGTCGGGCTCGACGCCCGCCCGCGCCAGCACGGCGTCCGGGTCGGCCAGCTGCCCGGCCAACCACGACACCGGGTCGGCCGACAGCTCGGGGACGAAGTGCCGGCGTCCGGGCTCCCACCCGTCAAAACGAGGGTGGTGGTGGGCCCGGTCCAGCGTCCCTGGCGGGCTCTCGGTGGATCCGAACAGGTCCACCCGCCACACTGGGCGGGTGAAGGCGATGGGGACGCCCGCGTAGATCGACCCCTGGGGAGCGGCCCGGTCGACGAGGCGCAGTTCGAGTCTGACTCCCCGCTCCGGGGTTTCCTGACCGTCGAGTGGGGACGGGTCGACGAAATACATGTCCCCGACGACCACGCCCAGGGATTCGAATCCGAACGCTGCCAGCATTGCGCACCTTTCCTTACCGCTATCCGAGCGTAGACCCGTGCGCCGGCGCGTGGATCGGTACCGGAGACGGGTGATCGCGAGGCGTCCTCGCGTCTCGTAAAGTTGAGTCCCGGATCAGGCACCGGTCCGAATTTTGTGAATGGTGGTTCACACAAGTGCGGCCATCGCGGTACATTTCAGTGATCTTTGTGCGCACAGCAGCCCCTGGTGTGGGGTCTGGCCACGGGGGCGCGATACGCCACCGCGCCGAAGGCGTGTGGCGCGGACGTGAGGGGCGGTGGCGGTGACGTCGAGACAACCAAGTCCCGGTTCACCCGTGCAGATCAACTCGCAGCGCAAGCCCCCGTACAAACTGGTGGCCGTCGCCGCGTTACTCGTGCTCGCGGTGATTTTGGCCCTGGTCTACGGGCAGTTCCGGGGTGACTTCACGCCCAAGACCAACCTCACGATGTTGGCGTCGCGGGCCGGTCTGGTGATGGATCCGGGGTCGAAGGTGACCTATAACGGGGTGGAGATCGGCCGGGTGGGCAAGATCGCGGAGACGGTGCGCGATGGCAAGCCGGCGGCCAAGTTCACCCTCGAGGTCTATCCGCGGTATTTGAAGCTGATCCCGTCGAATGTGAATGCCGATATCAAGGCGACGACGGTGTTCGGTGGGAAGTATGTGTCGTTGACGACGCCGGCCAACCCGTCGCCGCAGAAGATCTCGTCGCACACGGTGCTGGATGCGCGGTCGGTGACCACTGAGATCAACACGTTGTTTCAGACGATCACCTCGATCGCGGAGAAGGTCGATCCGGTCAAGTTGAATTTGACGTTGAGCGCGGCGGCGCAGTCGTTGGCGGGGCTGGGGGAGAAGTTCGGCCAGTCGGTGGTGAACGCCGATATGCTGCTCGACGATGTGAACCCGCGGATGCCGCAGGCGCGCAAGGACATTCAGCAGTTGGCGGCGCTGGGGGATACGTATGCGAACGCGTCGCCGGATCTGTTCGACTTTTTGAATAACGCGGTGGTGACCTCGCGCACGATCAATGCGCAGCAAAAGGATTTGGATCAGGCGTTGTTGGCGGCGGCCGGGTTCGGCAACACCGGGGCCGACCTGTTCACCAAGGGCGGGCCGTACCTGGCGCGGGGCGCGGCCGACCTGGTGCCCTCGGCGGAGCTGCTGGACACCTACAGCCCGGAAATCTATTGCACCCTGTACAACTACCACGAAATCGTGCCCATCACCGGCGCCTCCGAAGGCGGCTTCAACGGCTACTCGCTGAACATGAACACCGAGGTCACCTCCGGTTTGGGGCTGTTGCTCAACCCGGTAGCGACCGTGCCCGTGATTGCCTCGCTACTCGGGGGCATCGCGGGGGTGGTCGGCGGGGCGCCCAACCCCTACATCTGGCCCGAGAACCTGCCCCGGGTGAACGCCCGCGGCGGCCCCGGCGGCGCCCCGGGTTGCTGGCAGCCCATCACGCGCGACCTGTGGCCCGCACCGGAGTTGGTGATGGACTCCGGAAACAGCCTCGCGCCCTACAACCACCTCGACACCGGATCGCCGTATGCGATCGAGTACGTCTGGGGCCGCCAGGTCGGCGACAACACCATCAACCCCTAGCGCGCGAAACAGTTGCCGGGAACCATCATTCGCGTGCCGGCATGATCGCCGGTCTGACGCGCGCGGGGGCGATTGTTCCGCGTTCCTTTGTTCGTGCCACCGCGTCGCGGTACATTGCACTGGTCTTCGTTATTGCATCTGTGTACAGAGCCCCTGGTAACGGGCAGTGAGTCGGGGGAGTGATTTGCCGCAGCGCCGCCAGGCTGCGGCACCGACGTGAGGGGCAGCGGTGGCGACGGTGGGTTATCTGAATAACCAACCGCATACCTGGCTGCCGCCGGACGCGAAATTGACCTTCGGATTCGTGGTGTAGCGCCATGGAAGGCTCACCCGTTCAGATCAACGACTCCCGGCTCCCGCCCTACAAGGTCTACACCTTTGTCGTCGTGGTGGTGCTCGCGATCATCTTCACGCTCGTATACATCCAGTTCCGCGGAGGCTTCACCCCGAAGACCGAGTTGACGATGGTGGCGTCGCGGGCTGGGTTGGTGATGGATCCGGGGTCGAAGGTGACCTATAACGGGGTGGAGATCGGTCGGGTGGGCAAGATCGCGGAGACGGTGCGTGATGGCAAGCCGGCGGCCAAGTTCACGCTGGAGATTTATCCGCGGTATTTGAAGCTGATTCCGTCGAATGTGAATGCCGATATCAAGGCGACGACGGTGTTCGGTGGGAAGTATGTGTCGTTGACGACGCCGGCCAACCCGTCGCCGCAGAAGATTTCGCCGCATGCGGTGCTGGATGCGCGGTCGGTGACCACCGAGATCAACACGTTGTTTCAGACGATCACCTCGATCGCGGAGAAGGTTGATCCGGTCAAGTTGAATTTGACGTTGAGCGCGGCGGCGCAGTCGTTGGCGGGGCTGGGGGAGAAGTTCGGCCAGTCGGTGGTAAATGCGAACGCGGTTCTTGATGAGGTGAACCCGCGGATGCCGCAGGCGCGCAAGGATATTCAGCAGTTGGCGGCGCTGGGGGATACCTATGCGAACGCGTCGCCGGATCTGTTCGACTTTTTGAATAACGCGGTGGTGACCTCGCGCACGATCAATGCGCAGCAAAAGGATTTGGATCAGGCGTTGTTGGCGGCGGCCGGGTTCGGCAACACCGGGGCCGACCTGTTCACCAAGGGCGGGCCGTACCTGGCGCGCGGCGCCGCCGATCTGGTGCCGACCGCCCAACTGCTCGACACCTACAGCCCCGAAATCTATTGCCTGATGCGCAGCGAACACGACGCCTTGCCGGCGACGGGGGCGGCCGAGGGCGGCTTCAACGGCTACTCGCTGAACATGGACACCGAGGTGCTCTCGGGACTGGGGCTGATTGCGAACCCGGTGTCCGCGGTGCCCGTCATCGCGTCCCTGGTGGGCGGCGTCGCCGGGGGTGGTCGGCGGGGCGCCCAACCCCTACATCTGGCCCGAGAACCTGCCCCGGGTGAACGCCCGCGGCGGCCCCGGGGGCGCCCCCGGATGCTGGCAGAAAGTTACCCGCGACCTGTGGCCGGCGCCCGAACTGGTGATGGACACCGGCAACAGCATCGCGCCCTACAACCACCTGGACACCGGATCGCCGTATGCGATCGAGTACGTCTGGGGCCGCCAGGTCGGCGACAACACCATCAACCCCTAGCGCGCGAAACAGTTGCCGGGAACCATCATTCGCGTGCCGGCATGATCGCCGGTCTGACGCGCGCGGGGGCGATTGTTCCGCGTTCCTTTGTTCGTGCCACCGCGTCGCGGTACATTGCACTGGTCTTCGTTATTGCATCTGTGTACAGAGCCCCTGGTAACGGGCAGTGAGTCGGGGGAGTGATTTGCCGCAGCGCCGCCAGGCTGCGGCACCGACGTGAGGGGCAGCGGTGGCGACGGTGGGTTATCTGAATAACCAACCGCATACCTGGCTGCCGCCGGACGCGAAATTGACCTTCGGATTCGTGGTGTAGCGCCATGGAAGGCTCACCCGTTCAGATCAACGACTCCCGGCTCCCGCCCTACAAGGTCTACACCTTTGTCGTCGTGGTGGTGCTCGCGATCATCTTCACGCTCGTATACATCCAGTTCCGCGGAGGCTTCACCCCGAAGACCGAGTTGACGATGGTGGCGTCGCGGGCTGGGTTGGTGATGGATCCGGGGTCGAAGGTGACCTATAACGGGGTGGAGATCGGCCGGGTGGGCAAGATCGCGGAGACGGTGCGCGATGGCAAGCCGGCGGCCAAGTTCACCCTCGAGGTCTATCCGCGGTATTTGAAGCTGATCCCGTCGAATGTGAATGCCGATATCAAGGCGACGACGGTGTTCGGTGGGAAGTATGTGTCGTTGACGACGCCGGCCAACCCGTCGCCGCAGAAGATTTCGCCGCATGCGGTGCTGGATGCGCGGTCGGTGACCACCGAGATCAACACGTTGTTTCAGACGATCACCTCGATCGCGGAGAAGGTTGATCCGGTCAAGTTGAATTTGACGTTGAGCGCGGCGGCGCAGTCGTTGGCGGGGCTGGGGGAGAAGTTCGGCCAGTCGGTGGTAAATGCGAACGCGGTTCTTGATGAGGTGAACCCGCGGATGCCGCAGGCGCGCAAGGATATTCAGCAGTTGGCGGCGCTGGGGGATACCTATGCGAACGCGTCGCCGGATCTGTTCGACTTTTTGAATAACGCGGTGGTGACCTCGCGCACGATCAATGCGCAGCAAAAGGATTTGGATCAGGCGTTGTTGGCGGCGGCCGGGTTCGGCAACACCGGGGCCGACCTGTTCACCAAGGGCGGGCCGTACCTGGCGCGCGGCGCCGCCGATCTGGTGCCGACCGCCCAACTGCTCGACACCTACAGCCCCGAAATCTATTGCCTGATGCGCAGCGAACACGACGCCTTGCCGGCGACGGGGGCGGCCGAGGGCGGCTTCAACGGCTACTCGCTGAACATGGACACCGAGGTGCTCTCGGGACTGGGGCTGATTGCGAACCCGGTGTCCGCGGTGCCCGTCATCGCGTCCCTGGTGGGCGGCGTCGCCGGGGTGGTCGGCGGGGCGCCCAACCCCTACATCTGGCCCGAGAACCTGCCCCGGGTGAACGCCCGCGGCGGCCCCGGGGGCGCCCCCGGATGCTGGCAGAAAGTTACCCGCGACCTGTGGCCGGCGCCCGAACTGGTGATGGACACCGGCAACAGCATCGCGCCCTACAACCACCTGGACACCGGATCGCCGTATGCGATCGAGTACGTCTGGGGCCGCCAGGTCGGCGACAACACCATCAACCCTTAGCAGATCTGCCCCGACAACGCTTGGCGCAAGCCAGGTTTCGCGCGTTCAAAGATCGCTGCGGCGCCATAAGCGGAATGCTTACTCTCCGTGCACGCGCCCGACTGGAGTAGTTAGGTAAGGCTAACGTAAGCTCACATGCTTGTGGGCGCCGTTGCCTGGATCGAGGGGGGCGCAGCCACTGGTCGTCCGTCACGAGCTACAAGGGGTTCACGCATGCGCATCGTCTTCTTCGGATTCCAGACCTGGGGCTACCGGACCCTCAAGGCGCTCATCGAGATGGACCATGAGGTCGCCCTGGCGGTCACCCACCCGTCCAGCGAGGAATCGTACAAGGCGATCTGGTCGGCGCCGGTGGAAAACCTCGCGCGTGACCACGGTATCCCGTTGCATCTGACCGAGACCGTCGACGCGGAAACCATCGATCTGGTCAAGCGCGCCGAGCCCGACGTCATCGTCGTCAACAGCTGGTACTACCGAATGCCGGCGGAACTGTACAACCTGCCGCCGCACGGAACCCTGAACTTCCACGACTCGCTGTTGCCGAGGTTCACCGGGTTTTCGCCCGTGCTGTGGGCGTTGATCAGCGGCGAGTCCGAGTTCGGGCTGACCGTGCACCGGATGGACGACGGCCTGGACACCGGGGACATCCTCGTCCAGCGTTCGGTGCCGATCGGTCCCGACGACACCGGCACCGAACTGGTGCTGCGCGGCATGGATCTGATCCCGGACGTGCTGGCCGAGGCGCTCGGTGCGCTGGAGTCCGGCACCGCGGTCTGGCGACCGCAGAACAAGGCCGAGCGGACGTACTTCCACAAGCGTTCGGAGCGTGACAGTTTGATCGACTGGGGCTGGGCGGCCGAGGACCTGGAGCGGTTCGTGCGCGCATTGTCCGATCCCTACCCCCGCGCCTTCAGCTTCTACCGAGGCGAACGGATCGAAATCCTCGAGGCGCGCGTTTCCGAGGCCGGTTACGGTGGCACGCCGGGTCGGGTGATAGTCCAGGAGGAGGGCGGCGCGGTGGTCTGCGGACCCGACTCGCATCGGGGTAACAACCGCGGCCTGGTGATCACCCGCGTCCGTTCCGCGGACGGAGTCGAGTGTGGCGGGGAAAAGTTCTTCCGGCGAGGCGGTTACCTGACCAGCCAGCCCTGAGACGTTGCCTGTTCTGAAAGACTTCGATGGACAACGCATCTTCGGCCACTAGTGCTGCATTGATATCCGCGGTCCCCGCCGGGCAATCGGACGGCGGTGCCCCCGCCTACCCGGACAAGATCGACGGCAGATTGCTCTGGATCGGCGCGGTGTGCGGTCTGGCCAGCATGATGGGAAACCTGGACGGTACCGCGGTCGCCGTCGCTCAACGGACCTTTGTCACCGAATTCGGCTCTACCCAGGCGATCGTCTCGTGGACGATGGCCGGCTACATGCTGGCGTTCGCCGCCGTTGTCCCCCTAACCGGTTGGGCCGCTGACCGATTCGGCACCAAGCGCCTCTTCATGGGCGGTGTCCTGGTGTTCACGCTGGCCTCCCTGCTGTGCACAATCACCCCAAACATCGTGCAGCTCATCGGCTTCCGTGTGCTCCAAGGGATCGGCAGCGGCATTATGACGCCGCTGTGCTTCGTGATCTTGACTCGCGAGTCGGGTCCCAAGCGACTCGGCCGCCTGGTCGCGATCGGGGCAGCTCCCTTCCTGCTCGGGCCTCTTGGCGGGCCGATCCTGGGCGGATGGTTGATCGGCACCTGCGGCTGGGAGTGGATATTCCTGATCAACCTGCCGATCGGGCTGAGCGCCCTGGCGGTCGCGGCGGTGATGTTGCCGAAGGACCGTTCCGCGCCGTCGGAAACGCTCGACGTGACCGGAATGCTGCTGCTCTCACCCGGCATGGCGGCGTTGCTGGGTGGGATGTCCTCCATCCCCGGACGTCGCACGCTCGCCGACCCCCATGTGCTGTTGCCCTCGATTGCTGGCCTGATACTGATCGCCGCCTTCATTTTTCACGCCTGGCGTCGTTCGGATGCCCCGCTGATCGACCTGCGCCTGTTGAAGAATCGCGTCGTCCGGCAGGCCAACCTGACATTGCTGATCTTCGCGGTCACCTATGTCGGAATCTTGTTGCTTGTCCCAAGCTATTTCCAGGTTGCGCTGCACCAGACGCCGATGCAGGCCGGGGTGCGCTTGATCGCCATGGGATTGGGCGTCGTACTGACCACACCCGTGTCCGGAATAGTCATGGACAGACACGGGCCGGGCAAGATCGTCCTGGCGGGCTTCCCGCTGATCGCAGCGGGATTGGGAATCTTTACCATCGGAGTCGCCCGGCATGCGGACTATGCACCGACGCTGATGGCCGGCCTGCTGCTCATGGGCATGGGGATGGGCTGTGTCGCAACGCCTCTCTCCGCGGCGTGCGTGCAGCCGTTGGAGCCGCATCAGATCGCCCGCGGCGCGACCCTGCGCAGCGTCAACAATCAGCTGGGCGGCGCGGTCGGGGCCGCCCTGATGACGGTGCTGTTGACGAATCAGCTCATCCACCGCGAGGACACCGGCACCGCGTCCGGCCACCTCGCACACGCCTACACGCTGGTATTTGCGGTTGCCGCCGCGGTGGCGGCGGTCGCGATCGTCGCCGCGGCGTTCCTGCCGGCCGCTGCTGATGACGCAGCGCAACGAGGCCAACCCGACGAGCGCCCGAGCGCTCGCCCAATGAGAAAGTTCGTCGCCTGATGCTCAATTACGGGACGCAACCAGACACGCTGGGGCCGTTGACCGTCGCCCAGCGGGCGCTATGGGCCGCGCAGCAACTCCGGCCCGAGATCCCTTACAACTTCGCCGGTTACCTGGCGATCGACCACGACGTCGACGCCGACAAGCTCATGGCCGCCTGCGAATCGGCGGCCGCGCGGTTCGGCACGCCCTGCGCGCGCCTGTCCCTCGAGGACGGCGAGCCGGTCTTCATCGTCGACCGCACTTTCCCGCTGACCCTGTGCTGCGTCGACCTGCGCGCCGAGGCCGATCCGGCGGGCGACGCGCACAGCTGGATGGAAGACGACTACCGCCGGCCGGTCGACCTGCTCACCGATCGGCTCATCAACTTCGCGCTGCTGCGGATCGCCGACGATCTGTCCTACTTCTACCTGCGTACCCACCACGTCCTCGTCGACGGCTACGGCGCCAACAACATCATTCGCCACGTCGCGGCGGTCTACTCGGGAGACCGGCCCCACACCGGCGAAGTCGACTTTTCCGCGTTCGCCCTGCTGCCGGAGGCCGACCGGAAGTATCAACAGTCGTCACGCAGCACAGCCGACGCCGAGTACTGGAAGACCGTCGTGCGGGGGCCGCTGGACGTCACCGACCTGGCGGGAACGCAGCGCCCCGTGGCGCCACGGCATCCGATGGTGCGCGAGTTGGTGTGCACGCACGGACTCCTGGGAAATGGCCACGACCAGTTCGACGTCGCGAGGGTCGTGGCGGCAACGGCCGCGTTTCTGGCGAAAACGGCCGGACGCCACACTATCTCGCTGTCCCTGCCGGTGTCGGCGCGCACCACCGCGGCGCTGAAGAGAAGCGCGGGCATGGTGTCCAACATGGTGCCGCTGGTCGTCAATGTCGACGACGGCGACACCGTCGGTGAACTGACCGATCGCGTCGGCACGGCCGTCATCGGCGCGCTGCGGCATCAACAGTTCCGGGGCTGGCCGGGCCTCGTCGCCGACGCGACCCGTCACGACACCAACGTCGAGTTCGGACCGGTGGTCAACGTCTTCAACTTCGCCGAGCCGATGCGGTTCGGTCCGTCGCTGCCGATGTGCAATGTGTTGACCACCCTGCCGATCCAAGACATGGCGATCAACATCTATCCGCCGCTCGGCGGCGGCACGCCGCGGATTCAGTTCGCCTGGAATACAGATCGATACACCGCCGACGAAATCGACCGGCATATCACACGTTTGGAGTCGCTGTTCGACCGCTTTCTGATGGCGGACGCGTCGGTGCTGCTGGGGGAGGTGCCGCTGCTGGATCGCGGTGAGCGCGATCTACTGCTGTCGAGGTGGTCCGGTGCCGGTGTGGATGCCCCGGTGGGCTTGGCGCCGGAGCTGTTGGCCGCCGCGGTGGCGGCCGATCCGGACGCGGTGGCGGTCGTCGATGGAGACCGTGCGTTGTCGTACCGGGAGCTCGACGAGTCCTCGACGCGGTTGGCGCGGGCGCTGATCGACTTCGGCGTGGGCCCCGAGCGCGCGGTGGGCGTGGCGATCGACCGTTCCGCGGAACTGGTGGTCGCCTGGTGGGCGGTGGCAAAGGCCGGCGGCGTGTATGTCCCGGTGGATCAGGCCCAGCCGCTCGAGCGCGTCGCCACGGTGCTCGACGCGGTGGCGGCCGTGTGCGTATTAGCTTGCGGCAGCGCCGATGTGACCGGTGCCGGTGCGCGGCCGGTGCTCCGCGTGGACGACGTCGACCTGTCCGGGCAAAGCGCGGACCGCATCACCGACGCTGATCGGCTGGCACCGCTGGACGTGGACAACGCGGCGTATGTGATCTTCACGTCGGGCTCCACCGGCACCCCCAAGGGCGTGGCCGTCACTCACGCCGGCCTGATGGGGGTGGCCTCGGCGCAGCGCGCGGTGTTCGGGTTGGGTGCCGACGCGCGGGTGCTGATGGTGGCCTCGCCGGTCTTCGATGCGTCGGTGTTCGAGATGCTCTGGGCGGTGGCCTCGCGGGCAACGCAGGTCGTTGCACCTCGCGACGTCTATGCCGGTGACGCGTTGGCGGCGTTGCTGCAGGCCCACCGGGTGACCGCGGCCGTGTTGACGCCGACGGTGCTCTCGTCGTTGGATCCGGCGCGACTGGATGGGCTCGACACGCTGATCACCGCCGGCGAGGCCTGCCCCGCCGAGCTGGCGGCCGCCTGGGCCGCGGGCCGACGGATGGTCAACGCCTACGGCCCGACCGAGGCCACCATCTGGGCCACGTGCAGCACGCCGCTGTCCGTGGGGCAGCCGGTCCGCATTGGCGCCGCCATCCCCGGAGTGCGCACGCTGGTGCTCGACGCGCAACTGAACCCCGCGCCCATCGGGGTGGTCGGCGAGCTCTATCTCAGCGGACCCGCGTTGGCGCGCGGATACGTGGGCCAACCGGCCTTGAGCGCAGAACGCTTCGTCGCCAACCCCTTTGGCGGCAGCGGATCGCGGATGTATCGCACCGGCGATCGCGTCTGCTGGGATCCGGATGGGCAATTGCGTTACCTCGGCCGTGCCGACGCACAGGTCAAGATCCGCGGCTATCGCATCGAACCCGGCGAGGTCCAAAGCGCCCTGGCGGCCATCGACGGCGTGGGGCAGGCGGTCGTGGTCGCCCGCGAGGGCCAGGGCGGCGACACGCGCCTGGTCGGTTACATCACCGGAATGGCCGACCCCGCGGCGATCCGTGGAAAACTCGCCGAGCGGCTCCCGGCCTACATGGTGCCCGCCGCGGTCGTCGTGATCGACGCGCTGCCCCTGACTGCCAACGGCAAGTTGGACATCCGGGCCCTGCCCGCGCCGGAATACACTGCCGGCGCGTACCGGGCGCCAGCCGACGCGGTCGAGGAGATCCTGGCCGGCATCTACGCCCAAGTCCTCGGGGTGGAGCGGGTCGGCGTGGACGACTCGTTCTTCGACCTGGGCGGCGACAGCATCTCCTCGCTGCAGGTGGTGGCCCACGCGCGGGCCGCCGGCGTGATGTGCCGCCCGCGTGATGTTTTCGTCGAGCAGACGGTGGCCCGGCTGGCCCGGGTGGCCACGGTAATCACCGGCGACGACGACGTTGTCGATGACGGCGCCGGGCCAGTGATCGCGACCCCAATCATGCGGTGGCTGCACGACATCGACGGCCCGGTCGACCAGTTCAACCAGACCATGCTCGTGCAGGCTCCCGTCGGGGCGGGCGAGGCCGACGCGGTGGCGGTCTTGCAGGCGCTGCTGGACCGGCACGCCATGTTGCGGGTGCGCATCGACGACGACGGCGCCGGCGGATGGTCGCTGTCGGTGCCCGACGCGGGCTCGGTCGAGGCCGCCGGGTGCGTGCGCGCGGTGGACGTTTTGTCCGAGGGGGCGCTCGTCGACGCGCGCTCGCGGCTGAACCCGGGCGCCGGGGCCATGCTCAGCGCGCTCTGGGTGTCCGCCACCGGCCAGCTGGTGCTGATGATTCACCACCTGGCCGTCGACGGGGTCTCGTGGCGAATCCTGTTGGAAGACCTGAACCTTGCCTGGGCTCAGCATCGCAGCGGTCAGCCGGTGGTCTTGCCGCCGGGCGGCACGTCGTTCGCCCGGTGGTCGGCGCTGCTGAACGGGCACGCGCGCCACCCCGAGGTGGTGGCCCAGGCCGACGCATGGCGGCGGGTATCGGCAACGTCCCCGGCAGTGCCGGCGGCGCAGGTGATCGATACTCACGCCAACGCCGGCCGCCTGTCGGCCCAGCTGGACGTCGAGACCACCCGCATGCTGCTGGGCGAGGTGCCCGCCGCGTTTCGCGCCGGCGCGCACGACATCTTGCTGATCGCGTTCGGCATGGCGGTCGCGCAGCTGTCCGGCAACGGCGGGACACCGATCGGCATCGACGTGGAAGGCCATGGGCGCCAAGAGCTCAGCGCCACTGTGGACCTGTCGCGCACCGTGGGCTGGTTCACGGCCAAGTACCCGGTTGCATTGCACCTTGACGGCCTGGACTGGGCGCAGGTCGCGGCCGGTGACACCGCCCTGGGAGCGGTGCTCAAAGAGGCTAAAGAACAGCTGCGGGCCCTGCCCGACGGCCTCACCTACGGGCTGTTGCGCTACCTCAATCCCGATGCGGGCCTGGGTGATGGCGATCCCACGGTCGTATTCAACTATCTGGGACGCCTGGCCGGCACGGCTGAGCTCTCCGCCGATGTGTGGCGGCCAAGCCTCGACAGCTTGTCGGCCACCGCCGTCGCGTCCGCGGTGCCCATGCCGCTGTCCCATACCGTGACGCTCGACGCCGGTGTCCTGGACGACGAGGGCGGCCCACGGCTGCACGCCAACTGGACGTGGGCGACGTCGGTTCTGGATCACGCGGACGCAACGCGCCTGAGCGAGTTGTGGTTTGAGGCCCTGCGGGGCATCTGCGCGCACGTGCGCCGCGGTGGCGGGGGCCTCACCCCGTCGGACGTGGTCCCCGCTCTTCTCACCCAGCAGCAGATCGATGTCTTCGAGCGGCGCGGCCACGTCGCCGACATCTTGCCGCTGACCCCACTGCAGCAGGGGCTGTACTTTCACGCTACGGCCGCGCAGGCCGGCGGCGTCGACCTGTACGCCCTCCAACTCGAGATCGGCATCGCCGGCCCCCTCGACCCGCACCGGCTACGCGAGGCGGTCCACACCGCCGTGCGCCGTCACCCCAACCTCGCGGCCCGCTTCTGCACCGACATCGACCCACCCGTGCAAATCATCCCCGGCGACCCCACGGTCCCTTGGCATTACGTCGATCTCGGCATCGATCAGGCCGACCTTGACGAGCGCGTCCAACGGTTGTCCGCCGCTGAACGCGCCGCGGTCTGCGAACTGTCCGACCCGCCCGCCTTCCGGGTGGCGCTGGTTCGCACCGCCCACGACCGCTACCGGTTCGTGCTCACCGCCCACCACGTCGTGCTCGACGGCTCGTCCCTGCCGATCCTGCTGCAGGAAATCTTCGCCGCCTATCACCAACAGCAGTTGCCCGCGCCGGCGCCGTACCGGAGGTTCGTGGCCTGGCAGGCCGGCCGAGACCTCGACGCCGCCCACGCCGGCTGGCGAGAAGTGCTGGCCGGCTTCGACACCCCCACGCTGGTGGGACCGCCGCACCGGCAGCGGCTGGGACGCCAAGGCCTGGAATCGCGCAGGCTCTCCGAGCAGACCACTCAGGGGCTGCACCACCTGGCGCGCGCCCATCACACCACCATCAACACCGTGCTGCGGGCCGCATGGGCGCAGCTGTTGATGTCGCTGACCGGGCAGCGCGACGTCGTCTTCGGCGCCGCGGTCTCGGGACGCACGGCCGATGTGGCCGGCATCGAATCGATGGTGGGCCTGCTGATCAACACCGTGCCGGTGCGCGCGCACGTGACCCCGCAGACCACCGTCGCCGGCCTGCTGAGCAAGCTGCACAACGGCTTTCAACAGACACTGGATCACGAACATCTGGCGCTGACCGAGATTTACCGCGTCACCGGTCACGACCAGCTGTTCGACACCCTGTTCGTCTTCGAGAACTACCCGCTGGACGCGGCGGCCTCAATGGAGCTCGGTGAGCTGGCCATCACCGACTTCAGCAGCCACGAATCCACCCACTACCCACTGACCCTGCAAGCCACGCCGGGCCGCGAGCTCGCGCTGGGCATCGAATACGACTCCGATCTTTTCGACGCGGGAACCATTGCGGCGCTCGCCGACCGGGTCGAGCGGGTCCTGCTGGCGATGATCGCCGACCCGTCACGGCGGCTGTCATCGGTGGACGTGCTCGCGGCGGACGAGCACCAGCGTCTCGATGAGTTCGGCAATCGAGCGGTGCTGCGCCGCCCGGCGAGCGGGGCTTCCATTCCGGAACTGTTCGCCGCGCAGGCGCTTCGCACACCGGAGGCCGTGGCATTGAGCTGCGGTCCAAACTCCTGGACCTACCGCGAGGTCGATCTGGCGTCTAATCGACTGGCGCACCTGTTGATCGGCCACGGCGCGGGCCCCGGGCAGTCCGTGGCGCTGATGTTCGGCCGATCGGCGGAGGCGATCGTCGCGATCTTGGCGGTGCTCAAGTCGGGGGCGGCGTATCTGCCGATCGACCCCGCCGTGCCCGACGCGCGCATCGAATTCGTGCTCGGCGACGCCGCGCCCATCGCGGCGGTGACGACCGCGGAGCTGACATCGCGGTTCCACGGGCACGCACTGACGGTCATCGACGTCGCCGATCCCCGCATCGCCGCCCAGCCCGATGCGGGGCTGGCGCCGCCGACCGGCGCCGACATCGCCCACATCGTGTACACCTCGGGGACCACCGGTGTGCCCAAGGGCGTGGCGACCACGCACCACAACGTGACCCAGCTGCTGGAGTCACTGCACATGGGGTTGCCGTCGGGGCCGGGGGAGGTGTGGTCGCAGTGGTATTCCTACGCGTTCGACGCCTCTGTCGAAGAGATCTGGGGCGCGCTGCTGCACGGGAGCCGCCTGCTGGTGGTGCCCGAATCGGTGGCCGCCATCCCAGAAGAATTCCAGGACTTGCTGATTCGCGAACGCGTCACCGTACTGCATCAGACTCCGTCCGCACTGGCGGCGTTGTCGCCGCCGGGCCTGGAGTCCGCGGCCCTGGTGGTGGCCGCCGAGCCGTGCGCGGTGGAGATGGTGGACCGCTGGGCACCGGGCCGGATCATGACCAATGCCTACGGTCCGACGGAAACCACGTTGTGCGTGACGGTCAGCGTGCCGCTGGCGCCCGGCGCCGGGGTGGTGCCGATCGGCGTGCCGGTCCCGGGCGCGGCGTTGTTCGTGCTCGACGCGTGGCTGCGCCCGGTGCCCGTCGGCGTGGTCGGCGAGTTGTATGTGGCCGGCCGTGGCGTCGGGGTGGGGTATGTGCACCGGGCGGGGCTGACGGCGTCGCGGTTCGTGGCATGCCCGTTCGGACAGCCCGGACAGCGGATGTATCGCACCGGGGATCTGGTGTCCTGGGGCGCCGACGGCCAGCTGCGCTACCTGGGCCGCGCCGATGAGCAGGTCAAGATCCGCGGCTATCGCATCGAGCTCGGCGAAATCCAGTCGGCGCTGGGCGGTTTGGCTGCGGTGGATCAGGCCGTGGTGATCGTCCGCGAGGACCGCCCCGGCGACAAACGCCTGGTCGGGTATGTCACCGAATCGGGGAGCGGCGCGCTGGATCCCGCCGCAGCGCGGACCGAGCTGGCTGGCCGGCTGCCCGCCTACATGGTGCCGGCGGCGATCGTGGTCGTCGAAGCGCTGCCGTTGACGGTCAACGGCAAACTGGACACCCGGGCGCTGCCGGTGCCGGAATATCGCGCCACCGCATACCGCGCCCCGTCCAACGCCGCGGAGGAAATCCTCGCCGGTGTCTACGCGCAAGTCCTGGGACTCGACCGCGTCGGCGTCGACGACTCGTTCTTCGACCTGGGTGGCGACTCCCTGTCCGCGATGCGCCTCATCGCCACCATCAACACAACGTTGCACACCGACCTGACAGTGCGCACCCTTTTCAACACCCCCACGGTCGCCCAGCTCGCACCCCAGCTCCGTGAAACCGCGGGACGGGACGAGCCCTTGGTCGCCGGAGAGCGGCCCGCCCTGGTTCCGCTGTCGTATGCCCAGAGCCGATTGTGGTTCCTCGGCCAATTACACGGGCCCGCACCGGTTTACAACATGACGGTGGGGCTGCGGTTGCGCGGGCGACTTGATGCCGGCGCGTTGGGCGCCGCGCTGCGCGACGTCGTGGCCCGCCACGAATCGTTGCGTACGATCTTCCCCCAGATCGAGGGCGTGCCATACCAAAAGGTGGTGTCACCGGAGCGGGCGGAGCTCGGCTGGGAGGTGGTCGATGCCACCGGGTGGACGCAGGCCCGGCTGGCCGGCGCCATCGACGCCGTGGCGCGCCACGCGTTCGACCTGGCGACCGAGACCCCGCTACGCGCAAAGCTTTTCAAGCTCACCGACGAAGAGCACGTGCTGGCGGCCGCCGTGCACCATATCGCCGCCGACGGTTCGTCGATCACCCCGCTGGTGCGTGACCTGGGGCTGGCCTATGCCAGCCGCTGTGGCGGACAGGCCCCCGGCTGGGTCCCGCTGGCGGTGCAGTACGCCGACTACACGTTGTGGCAGCGCGCCCGGTTCGGTGAGTTCGACGACATCGACGGCCCGATCGCCGGCCAGTTGGCGTACTGGCAAAGGACTTTGGCCGGGATGCCCGAACGCCTGGAGCTGCCCACCGATCGGCCGTATCCCGCGGTCGCCGACTACCGGGGTGCCAATGCGGTCGTGGAGTGGTCCGCCGACGTGCAGCAGCGGGTGCGCGCGCTGGCCCGTGAACACGACGCGACGAGCTTCATGGTGATGCAGGCCGCGCTCGCGGTGCTGTTGAGCAAGCTCTGCGCGACCGACGATGTGGCGGTGGGGTTCCCGGTCGCCGGGCGGCCCGATCCCGCGCTGGACGACCTGGTGGGCTTCTTCGTCAACAGGTTGGTGTTACGGGTCGAGCTGGCCGGTGATCCCACCGTCGCCGACGTGCTGGCTCAGGTTCGCTCCCGTGGCCTCGCCGCCTACGAGCACCAGGATGTGCCCTTCGATGTGTTGGTGGACCGGCTCAATCCGGCCCGCTCGATGGCGCAGACCCCGCTGGTCCAGGTGTCGCTGGCATGGCAGAACCTGCCCGGGC
This sequence comes from Mycobacterium marseillense, assembly GCF_010731675.1. Classification (NCBI taxonomy): domain Bacteria; kingdom Bacillati; phylum Actinomycetota; class Actinomycetes; order Mycobacteriales; family Mycobacteriaceae; genus Mycobacterium; species Mycobacterium marseillense. The sequence continues at coordinate 2,587,350 of NZ_AP022584.1, read as the reverse complement.
AGCACGACGACCCGGCGGCCGCACTGGCCTTGGGCGATCTGCATATCACCCCGATGCCGCTGGACACCCACACCGCGCGCATGGACCTGACCCTCTCGCTGGCCGAACGGTGGAACCAGGCCGGTGAACCCGCCGGGATCTCCGGGGCGGTGGAGTTCCGCACCGATGTGTTCGACGCGAAAAGCGTTGAGGCGCTGATCAGCCGGCTGGAGCGGGTGGTGGCGGCCATGACGGCGGATCCGACCCGCCGCCTGTCGTCCATCGATGTGCTCGACGGACCCGAATACGCGCGGCTGGACGAGATGGGCAACCGCGCGGTGTTGTCCCGGCCTGTCGTCGGCGTGTCGATACCGGAACTGTTTGCGGCGCAGGTGAATCGAACGCCCGACGCGGTGGCGATCAGCTGCGCGGGCCGCTCGATGACCTACCGCGAGTTGGAGCGGGCCGCCAATCGGCTGGCGCACCACTTGGCCGGCCAGGGTGCGGGGCCGGGCCAGTCGGTGGCGCTGCTGCTGACGCGCTCCACCGAAGCGATCGTGGCCATCCTGGCCGTCCTGAAGACCGGGGCGGCCTACCTGCCCATCGATCCCGCGGTGCCCGATGCCCGGATCGGGTTCCTCGTCGGCGATGCCGGCCCGATCGCCGCGCTCACCACCGCCGAGTTGGCCGGCCGGCTCGACGGCTATGACCTGCGCGTCATCGATGTCGACGTGCCGGTCGACGCCCAGCCCTCCTTCGCGCCACCGGCGCCGGCCGCCGACGATATCGCCCACATCATCTACACCTCCGGCACGACGGGCGTCCCCAAAGGCGTTGCGGTCACGCACCACAACGTCACCCAGTTGATGCAGGGACTGGACGCGGGCATGACCGCACCGGGACCGACGAAGGTGTCGACGCAGTGGCATTCCTACGCGTTCGACGCGTCGGTCCGCGAGATCTGGGGTGCGTTGCTGCACGGCGGGCGGCTGGTGGTGGTGCCCGACGCGGTGGCGGGATCACCGGAAGAGCTGCGCGCCCTGCTGGTCGACGAGCGGGTCGACGTGGTGAGCCAGACCCCGTCCGCCTTGGCCGCGTTGGCGCTCGACGGCCTGGAATCGGCGGCGTTGATCGTGGGCGGCGAGGCGTGCCCGACCGAGTTGGTGGATCGGTGGGCGCCGGGGCGGGTGATGACGAACGCCTACGGCCCCACGGAAACCACCGTGGATGTGACGATCAGTGCCCCGCTCGAGGCGGGCGCCCGGGCGGTGCCCATCGGCGCGCCGGTGGCGGGCGCCGCGCTGTTCGTCCTCGACAAGTGGTTGCGCCCGGCGCCGCCCGGGGTGGTCGGCGAGTTGTATGTGGCCGGCCGCGGCGTCGGGGTCGGATACCTGCGCCGGGCCGCGTTGACGGCGTCGCGATTCGTGGCCTGCCCGTTCGCCGAAGTGCCGGGCGCCCGCATGTACCGCACCGGTGATTTGGTGCGCTGGGGCGCGGACGGGCAGCTGCATTACGTGGGGCGCGCCGACGAGCAGGTCAAGATCCGCGGCTATCGCATCGAGCTCGGCGAAATCCGCACCGCGCTCGCCGGTTTGGATGGCGTGGAGACCGCGGCGGTGATCGCCCGCGAGGACCGCCCCGCCGACTTACGACTCGTCGGCTACATCACCGGCAGCGCGGATCCGGCCGCCGCGCGTGCCGAGCTGGCCACGCAGCTGCCCGCCTACCTGGTGCCGGCCGCGATCGTGGCGATCGACGCGTTGCCGTTGACCGTCACCGGCAAGCTGGACACCCGCGCCCTGCCCGCACCGGAATACCGCGACGCCGCATACCGCGCCCCGGGCAACGCCATCGAGGAAATCCTGGCCGACACGTACGCCGAAGTTCTCGGCCTGGACCGCGTGGGCGTCGACGACTCCTTCTTCGACCTGGGCGGGGATTCGCTGACCGCGATGCGCCTGATCGCCGCCATCAACAAGACGCTGAACACCCGCCTGGGCGTGCGCGCCCTCTTCGACACACCGGCCATCGCCCAGTTGGCCCCCCGCGTCCGCGCGGGCGAGGCCGGGCTGAAGCCGTTGGTGGCGGGGGAGCGACCCGACGTGATCCCGCTGTCCTACGGTCAGAGCCGGCTGTGGTTCCTCGACCAATTGCACGGCGCCTCACCGGTTTACAACATGGCGGTGGCGTTGCGGTTGAGCGGACGGCTCGATGCCGGCGCGTTGGGTGTGGCGCTGACGGATGTGCTGGCCCGCCACGAAGCGCTGCGCACCGTCTTTCCGCACACCGACGGCGTGCCTTACCAGGATGTGGTGGCCGCTGAGCGCGCGGACTTCGGTTGGGAGGTCGTCGATGCGACCGCGTGGACGCCCGCCCGGCTGGACGACGCCGTCGGCGCCGCCGCCTACCACCCTTTCGCGCTGGGCACCCAGATTCCCTTGTTCGCCAAGCTTTTCCGCCTCGCCGAGGATGAGCATGTGCTGGTCGCCACCGTGCATCACATCGCGGCCGACGGCTGGTCGGTGGCGCCACTGGTGCGCGACCTGGGAGCGGCCTATGCCAGCCGGCGGGCGGGCCAGGCCCCCGGGTGGGCCCCGCTGCCCGTGCAATACGCCGACTACACGCTGTGGCAGCGCGCCCAATTCGGCGATCTCGAGGACAGCGACAGCCCCATCGGCGTCGAGCTGACCTACTGGCAGGAGGCGCTGTCGGGCATGCCCGAGCGGCTGCCATTGCCGACCGACCGGCCCTACCCACCGGTCGCGGACTACCGCGGTGCGAGCGTGGCCGTCGAATGGCCGGCGGAGCTGCAGCAGCGACTGCGCGCGGTGGCCCGTGCGCACAACGCGACCAGCTTCATGGTCATCCAGGCCGCCCTCGCGGCGCTGCTCTCCAAACTCACGGCGACCAACGATATTTCGGTCGGCTTCGCCATCGCGGGTCGCAACGACGCCGCGCTCGATCAGCTGGTCGGGTTCTTCGTCAACACCCTGATCCTGCGGGTGGACGTCAGCGGAGACGCCACGGTCGCCGACCTGTTGGCCCAGGTTCGCGCCCGCAGCCTTCAGGCCCTCGAGCACCAGGATGTGCCCTTCGAATTGCTGGTGGAAAGGCTCAACCCGATCCGGTCTTTGGCCCACCATCCGCTGGTCCAGGTTTCGATGACCTGGCAGAATCTCCGCGAGCACGGCAACGACCCCGCCGCGCGCCTGGACCTGGGCGACCTGCAGGTCACCCAGCTGCCCCTGGAGACCCGCACGGCCCGCATGGACCTGACCTTTTCCCTCGGCGAACGCTTCACCGAGGACGGCGCGCCCGCGGGCATCGGCGGCGCGGTGGAATTCCGCACCGATGTGTTCGACGCCAAAACCGTTGCGGGCCTCGTCGGTCGGCTGGAACGCGTGTTGGCGGTGATGACAACCGATCCGGCCGTGCGGTTGTCGTCGGTGGACGTTCTCGACGCCGCCGAACGTGCGCACTTGGATGCGCTGGGGAATCGGGCGGCGTTGGCCGCGCCGACGGCCGGTGTGTCGGTTCCGGAGCTGTTCGCCCGGCAGGTGGCCCGCACCCCGGACGCGGTGGCGGTCAGTTGCGGCGACGCCTCGATGACGTATCGGGAACTCGACGAGGCCGCCAATCGGTTGGCGCACTTGCTGATCGACCATGGCGCCCGCCCCGGCGAGTGCGTGGCGGTGTTGTTCGAACGCTCGGCGCAGGCGATCGTGGCGATTGTGGGGGTGCTCAAGTCCGGGGCGGCGTATCTGCCGATGGATCCGGCGGTCCCCGACGCCCGTATCGAGTTCATGGTCGGCGACGCGCGCCCGGTCGCGGCGGTGACCACCACCGGGCTGGCCGATCGGTTCGCCGGGCTCGGGGTGCGGATGATCGATATGAATGACCCGGCGATGACGCGCCAACCGTGCGCCGGATTGCCGATGCCGGGCGGCGAGGATATCGCCCACATCATCTACACGTCGGGCACGACCGGGGTGCCCAAAGGCGTGGCGACCACGCATGCCAACGTGACGCAGTTGCTGGGGTCACTGCACGTCGGGCTGCCCTCGGGGCCCGGACAGGTGTGGTCGCAATGGTATTCGTACGCCTTCGACGCCTCGGTCGAAGAGATCTGGGGCGCCTTGCTGCACGGGTCGCGGTTGCTGATCGTGCCCGAGTCGGTGGCCGCGCTACCAGAAGACCTGCAGGCCTTGCTGATTGGCGAGTGCGTCACCGTCTTGCACCAGACCCCCTCGGCGGTCTCGGCGCTGTCACCGCGGCTGCTGGGTGCCACGGCGCTGGTGGTGGCCGCCGAGGCGTGCTCGGCCGAACTGGTGGATCGGTGGGCGCCCGGGCGGGTGATGACCAATGCCTACGGGCCGACCGAGACCACGATGTGCGTGGCGGTCAGCCCGCCGCTGAGCGCCGGGATGGGGACGCCGCCGATCGGCGCGCCCGTGCCCGGGGCGGCGTTCTTCGTCCTCGACCCGTGGCTGCGGCCGGTGCCGGTGGGCACCGTGGGCGAGTTGTACGTGGCCGGGCGCGGACTCGGCGCCGGCTATCTGCGCCGGCCGGGTTTGACCGCGTCGCGGTTCGTGGCCTGCCCGTTCGGGCAGCCCGGACAGCGGATGTATCGCACCGGGGACCTGGTGCGCTGGCGCCCCGACGGGCAGTTGCAGTACCTGGGCCGCATCGACGATCAGGTCAAGATCCGCGGGTACCGCATCGAGCTCGGCGAAATCCAGGCGGCGCTAAGCGGATTGGACGAGGTGGATCAGTCCGTCGTGATCGTGCGGGAAGACCGCCCCGGCGATAAGCGTCTGGTGGGCTATGTCACCGAGTCGGCACCGGGGGCACTCGATGTGGTGACCGCGCGGGCGCGGCTGCGAGAAGGGTTGCCGCCCTACATGGTTCCCGCCGCCGTGGTGGTCATCGAGGCGTTGCCGCTGACGGTCAACGGCAAGCTGGACACCCGCGCGCTGCCGGTGCCGACCTACCGCGACGCCGACTACCGCGCCCCGGGCAACGACCTCGAACACCTCCTCGCCGACACCTACGCCGAGGTTCTGGGCCTGGACCGCGTCGGGATCGATGACTCCTTCTTCGACCTCGGCGGCGACTCCTTGTCCGCGATGCGGCTGGTGGCCACCCTCAACAAGGCCCTGCACACCCATCTCAGCGTGCGCACCCTGTTCAACGCCCCCACCGTCGCCGCCCTGAGCCAACAGGTGGACAAACACACCGACGACCCGCGCTTCGTCGCCGTGCACGGCGCGCAGGCCGCCGAGGTACATGCCCGTGACTTGACGCTGGACAAGTTCATCGACGCCGCGACGCTGGCCGGGGCATCGTCGTTGCCGCGACCTGGTACCGAGATACGGACCGTGTTGCTCACCGGGGCAACGGGATTCCTCGGGCGATATCTGGTGCTGCAGTGGCTCGAGCGGCTGGAACTCGCCGACGGGAAGCTGATCTGCCTGGTGCGCGCGGGCTCCGACGAGGAGGCGCGCCGCCGGCTGGAGAAGACCTTCGACAGTGGGGATCCGCAGCTGCTGCGGTATTTCCACGAGCTGGCCGGCGACCATCTGGAGGTCATCGCGGGCGACAAGGGCGATGCGAAGCTGGGCCTCGACGAGCAGACCTGGCGCCGGCTGGCCGAATCCGTCGATCTGATCGTGGATCCCGCGGCCGTCGTCAACGGCGCGCTGCCCTACAGCGAGTTGTTCGGACCCAACGTGGCGGGCACCGCCGAGCTGATCCGGTTGGCCCTCACCGCGAAACTCAAGCCCTTCACCTACGTGTCGACGGCCAACGTCGGCGACCAGGTCGCGCCGGTGGCGTTCACCGAGGACGCCGACATCCGGATCATCAGCCCCAGCCGGCGCAACGACGGCAGCCGCGCCAATGGGTACGGCAACAGCAAGTGGGCCGGTGAGGTGTTGCTGCGCGAGGCCAACGACCTGTGCGGGCTGCCGGTCGCGGTGTTCCGCAGCGGAATGATCCTGGCCGACACCACCTATGCGGGCCAGCTCAACTTGTCGGACCTGGTCACCCGGATGGTGCTCAGCGTGGTGGCCACCGGTGTCGCGCCGCGGTCGTTCTATCAGCTTGACGCGCAAGGCAATCGGCAGCGGGCGCACTACGACGGGCTGCCCGTGGAATTCGTCGCCGAGGCGATCGCGACGTTGGGGGCCCGGGTCGGCCGGGAATCGGAGAGCGGGTTTGCGACCTATCACGTGATGAATCAGCACGACGACGGCATCGGGCTCGACGAGTACGTCGACTGGTTGATCGAGGCGGGTTATCCGATCGAGCGCATCGACGACTTCGGACAATGGCTGAGCCGGTTCGAGACCGGGCTGCGCGCACTGCCGGATCGGGTGCGCGAGCATTCCATCCTGGCGGTGTTGATGTCGACGAATGCGCTTCAGTTGCAGCCCGCGGATCCGGCCTGGAATCCCGTCGTCTCGACCGATCGGTTCCGCGCCGCGGTCCGAGACGCGAAAGTCGGCCCGGACAAGAACGATCCGGACATTCCGCATGTCACGCCGGGCGTCATCGTCCAGTACGCCGTCGGCTTGGAGCTGTTCGGGCTCCTCTAGCCGCGGGGGAGCGTCAGCCGCTCAGGATTGGGAGGCGGCCTTCGGCCGGTCGGTGGGTTTCACGTCGCGCCCGGCGCCGGCCGACATGGTGGCCGCTTCACCGCGGGCCAGGCCCACCGTCGCGACGATCACCACGACCGCGGTCACCGCGAGAGCCACCCACTCCCAGCCGTCGGCCGCCAGCGTCTCGCCGAGCACGACGATCCCGAGGATCCCGCCCACCACCGGCTTGGCCACGATGATCGTCGGCAGGGAGGCAGTGAGCGCGCCGGCCCGATACGCCGACTGGTGATAGATCATGCCGGCCACCCCGCAGCCCACCAACGCGTAGAGCTCGAAGGAATGCCACACCTGGCCCGGGTGACGCTCGAGGATGTCGACGACGCCCTTCATCAGGACCGCGAACACCGCCAGCAGTGATCCGGCCACCGCCGCCAGCAGCAGCGCCGCGACCGGACGATCCACCCAGATGCGGGCGCCCACCAGGCCCAGCAACAGCAGCGGGCCGATCACCGCGGCCACCACGAGCCATGTCTGCAGCGGCGCCCGTTGCTGACCGCCGGTCGGGTCACCGATCGCGATGAGCACCGCCAACGCGACCGCCAGCAACAGCGCCCACGTCCACTCCCGGCGCGTGATCGGGTGATGGGTCACCCGCGCGTAAATCGGCAGCGCGAACAGCAGCGCGGTCACCTGCAGCGACATCACCAGCAACACCGAGCCCTTGTCGAGGGCAGCGGCCAGCAGCACGTAGCTGCCGATGTCGCCCAAACCGCCCAGCCACCACCGGGTATCGCGCAGCAACATGCCGAACAGCGTCAGGTGGCCCACCCGCTGATCGGTGACCTCCTGCGCGGACCGCTGACGGACGACATTGCCGATCGCGGATGCCAGCGCGGCGCACAGGGCGAGAATGGCCGCCAGATGCACGTCGGACATGGCATAACCTCCTCACCCACATGGCTTGTGCTCGAACTACTAATTTAATCGCCGCCCGGCCGACGGGCGCGACCCGTGGTTGCCCGGCCGCAACGACGCGGCCCGCTCAGAGCGGGAACGCGGTCCCGGTGAGCCGCTCGGACAGCTCCCAGAGCGCGGCGGCGGTGCCCGCGCGCTTGGCCGGCCAGTTGCGCCACGTCGGCTGGGTGCGACCGTACAACCCGAACCGCGGGCCGACGAAGGTGTTGCCCGGCAAATCCTGCGACACCGCGTACAACGTCTGGCGGGCTCCGAAATCGGCATCGGTCGACACGATGCGGTCGACCGCCAGGACCGCGGCGTCGCCGAGTTTGCGGCCGGAGTTGCCCTGCAGGTTCGTGTGCGACCAGCCGGGGTGGGCGGCCAGGGCGCGCAGCGACGTGGGAACGCCGTCCAAACGCCGCTGCAGCTCGCTGGTGAACAGCAGATTGGCCAGCTTTGACTGGCTGTAGGACAGCCAGGCCGAATACGGCCGCGACTGAAAGTTCAAGTCCTTGAGGCTGATATAGCCGAAGTGGTGCATCAGCGAGGACACCGTCACCACGCGGTCGGTCAGCTTGGGCAACAGCAGGTTGGTCAGCGCGAAATGGCCGAGGTGGTTGGTGCCGATCTGGCCCTCGAAGCCGTCGACGGTCACCGCGTGTTTGGTGGCCATGATGCCGGCGTTGTTGACCAGGACGTCGACGGTGTCGATGCCCTCGGCGAAGCGCCGCACCGAGGACAGGTCCTGCAGATCGAGCCGGCGCACCTCGACCCGGCCGGGCGCCGGGCCGGCCATGCGGTCCGCGGCGGCCTGACCCTTGTCGGTGTTGCGGACGGCCAGGATGACGTGGCCACCGGCCCGGACCAACTCGCGGGCGGTGATCTCACCCAGTCCGGCGTTGGCCCCGGTGATGATGACGGTCCGTCCGGCGAACGAGGGCAGCTCCGCTGCGGTCCAATCGGCCATGCCAGCCACCCTAACCACGCATGTGCCGAGGGCGCCGCTGGGCCGAGCGGCCGTGCGGTGGCGGTGAGGACGCGTTGCCCGTCCGGCGGGGTTCGCAGGTATCGTGCCTGGGATGACCAGCGACATCCCACCGGCGCGGGTAGCACGGCAGCGGTGTTTTGTCAGGTACGCGTGGGGGATCGCCGGATGTTTATAGGCGTCATCGTCAATCCGAAAGCGCGGAAGAATCGCGCCGCTCCGCGCGAGCGCATCGAGGAGCTGCGTCGCCTCGTCGGTCCCTGGGGCGAGGTCCACGAGACCGCATCCGTCGACGATCTCGGCGAGACCATCGCGGAGCTGGGCCCCCGGGTCACCCACCTGGTGGGCGACGGCGGCGACGGCGCGCTGCACTGGTTGATCAACGAAACCGAGCGATGCATCGGGGACCCGAAGCGCTGGCCGGTGTTCGTCCCCTCCAACGGCGGCAGCGTGAACGCCGTGGCCCGCAAGGCCCGGGTGCGCGGCCGGCCGGAGACGATCATCCGCGCGCTGACGGCCGCCGCCGAAGCCGATCGGCCCCCGCCCGAGGTGTGGCTGGACACGTTGGTGCTCGACGGCGAAACCGCAGACGGCGCGCCGTTTCACCGGCTCTGTTTCGGGCTGGCCGCCGGCGGCGTCGGAAACCGCTTCTACGACCGGTATTACGACTCCCCCGATCACGGTCGGCTGGCCGTCGCGCGGGTGATCGCCCGCAGCTTCGGCGACTACATCACCTCCAAGGTCGCCCCGAGCCGGGTCAAGACCCCGAACTACGCCTCGGTCCTGTTCACGCCGACGAGCGCACGCGTGGTCATCGACGGCGACGAGGTTGCGTCGCGCACGCACAGCCTGCTGCACGCCGGCGCGATCGACCTGCGCATCGGCGGTCCGCTGCGGTTGTTCCCCAAGGCGTCCGAGCCCGGCGCGCTGCACTTTCAGGCCGGATACCTGCGGCCTTCGCGGATCGTGGCGCAGCTTCCGACGGCGCTCACCAACGGCATGCTGCGCGGCAAGGGGCTGCACGATGTCAACGGCCACGAGATGATCATCGAAGCCGAGGACGAGCCGCTGTCCCCCATCATCGACGGGGAGCGCTTCCTGGGCATCGTGAAGCTCGTGGCCCGCGCGGGCCCGCGGATCCGCATCGCCCAGGTGGCGCCGTCCACCATCACCCGGGCGCGCAGCGCGACCCCGTCGTGACGCCTGTCACTTCATAGTTCCGCGATCCGCTTCCGGTGCCGTGCCATGTAGCCGTAAAAAGCCCGCTAAATCCGACCATGGAAATGCATTTCTATGTTTTGCGAATTGACTATTCGGCCACGCGAGTGAAAGGGTTATCACACTCCGCGCGACCGACATCTGAATTACGCGAATTAGTACATCCGTAGATCAGTATCTGAGGACCGATGGGTGGACATAATACCTGTTCGCCGGGCACTGAGATACTGAAGTCCGTATCGTCGTAGATCAGCATTTGTGTAATTAATTTGGCGGCTTAAGTCGAAGCTGTGAATGTGTTGTGCATAGGCCATTAATGCCGCTGGATGTTTTGCTCTGCACCGGTCGCCAGGGTTACATTGGTTTTATATTCATGACGGAAGTCGTTCCCGGGCTCAGCCCAAACCTGGAAGGGGGTCTTTCCAAAGATGAAGACGCTGATCGATTACCTGCACAAGTGGGAAGCGCTGAAGCCGGACCAGACCCTCTTTCGCTTCGTCGACGTCGACGGACGCGAACTCGAGCACTACACGTATCAGAGCTTCGCCGATCGCACCCGTGAGCTGGCCGCCTACCTGTCCAAGGAGGCCGGCCTCAAAGCGGGCGAGCGGGCGTTGCTCGTCTACACCCCTGGCCTGGAGATGGTCGCCGCGCTGTATGCCTGCGCGCGCATCGGGGTGATCGCCGTTCCGGTCAGCCCGCCGCTGCCCATGTCGTTCGAGTCCGGGCTGGCCAAGCTGAGTTTCATCGCGCGGGATTGCGGCGCCAAGGCCGTGCTGTCGACCAAGCAGTTCGAGTACGACTTCCGGTTGCTGCTCGGCCAGCGGCAGGATGGGCAGGCCTGGTCCGACGCCGCCCTGCCGGAACTGCCCTGGTTCGCCACCGACGCCGCCCAGGACTTCGGCGGCGCCCCGGTCGCGGACACCCCGGGGGACGTGCTCTTCCTGCAGTACACGTCGGGCTCGACGAACGACCCCAAAGGCGTCATCGTCAGCCACGCCAACATCATCGCGAACGGGTTCGCCTTTGCGGGCGGCGACGTGGTGGTGGCGTCGTGGCTGCCGCAGCACCACGACATGGGGCTGATATCGGCCTACATGTTCATCCTGCTGCTGGGCGGGTCCACCCACGCCATGTCGCCGCTGGACTTCCTCGCCCGGCCGTCGTCGTGGCTTCGGCTGATCAGCGATGTGCGCGCCACGCACACGCCGGGGCCGAACTTCGCGCTCGAATACTGCCTGCGTGAGGACAAGCTTCCCACCGCCGAGCTGGCCGGTATCGATCTGAGCAGCCTCGAATGCATCGTCGTGGGCGCAGAGCCCCTGCGCGCCAACACCTTCGACCATTTCCGGCAGCGGTTCGCCGACTGCGGCCTGCGTCCCGAGGCGCTGACCGGCGCCTACGGTATGGCCGAATTCACCCTGACCGTGTCGATCCGTGGACGCCAGACCATCGCGGTGAACAAGCGCGGGCTGGAAAAGAACGTGGCGCGCGTCGAAAAGGCGCTGCCGGAGAACAGCAACCAGGTGCCGTTGGTCAGCTGCGGCAAGCCCATCGAGGACACCGTGGTTCGCATCGTCGAACCCGAATCGCGAAAGTCGTTGCCCGAAGGGCGCGTCGGCGAGGTCTGGCTGGCCGGACCCTCCAAGGGCGGCGGCTACTGGAACCGCCCGGAGCTCACCGCCGAGATGTTCGGCGCACGCATCGCCGGCGACGACCAACACACCTATCTGCGGACCGGGGATCTCGGTTTCCTCTACGAGGGTGAGCTGTTCGTGTGCGGCCGCAGCAAGGACCTGATCATCGTCCGCGGTGTCAACTGCTACCCCTCCGACGTCGAGGCCGTCGTCGAACGCTCGGCCGGCCAGGTCCGCAGCGGGTGCGTCGCCGCCCTCTCGGTCGAGCGCGACGAGCAGGAGGCACTGGTGGTGGTCGCCGAGGTGCGCGACGAGCACAACCTGCCCGACGCGAAAGCTCTGGCGCGCGCGATCCGGCGGTACTGCCACATCGATCCGCACACCATCGTGTTCGCGCCGCCGCGCAGCATCCCCAAGACCACCTCGGGGAAGATCCGGCGCGCACGGACCCGCCAGCTGTGGCTGGACGGCACGCTGCCCGCGTTCACGAGCTGGGTCAACCCGGCGGCCACCCGGACGCACGAGGGTCTGGACGTCGGCGCGGGCCCGCTGGAGCGTTTCCGCAATCTCATCGAGAGCTACGACCTCACCGGCGACGAGGACTGCTCGTTCGCCGACCTGGGCATCGATTCCCTGGCGCTGGCCGAACTTCGCACCGACCTGCAGGCCGTGCTGGAGGAGCACGGCGCGGGCGAGCTCGCCGACGAGGTCAACACGCGCCTGCTGCAACGGCTGACGGTCGCCGAATTCTTCGGCCTGATGCGGCAATTCGGTGAGGGGTCCGGGCAGCCGCTGGACGCCCTGCGCCGGGCGCTGGATCAGATCTCCGCCGACTACGAGGCATACGAGACCGCGCAGATGCGCGCCGACGCCGCCCTGCCGCTGCCGGAGCTTGCGCCCGCGCGGGCCGGTGCGCCCACCGACATCCTGCTGACCGGTGCGACCGGGTTCCTCGGGCCGTTCCTGGTGGGCAGCCTGCTCGGCCGGACGTCGTACAACGTGCACGCGCTGGTGCGGGCCACGGACCCGGCGCACGGCTTGGACCGCATCGTCGCGTCGCTGCGCCGCGCTCAGCTCTGGACGCCGGCGCTCGAGGCCGAGGTCCGGGCGCGGGTGCGGGTGATCTGTGGCGACCTCGCCGAGCCCGCGCTGGGCATCGGGGAGGCGGCCTTCCAGCAACTCGCCGAGGACGTCGACGCCGTCGTGCACAATGGCGCCCTGGTCAATTACGTGCGGACCTACGATGCCCTGCGGCCCGCGAACGTGGAGGGCACCCGCGAGCTGTTGCGGCTGGCGATGACCGACCACCGCAAGACTTTCCACCTGGTCTCGAGCACGTTCATCTACGGCTGGAGCACCGAGCCGGTGGTCGGGGAGTGGGATGCGAACGAGAAGATGGCCGGACTGGACTTCGGCTACTCGCAAACCAAGTGGGTCGGCGAGCAGCTGGCGCTGGCCGCGCAGCGGAAGGGCCTCGATGTCCGCATCTACCGGCCGTCGCTGATCTCGCCGACAGAGGCGGGCTTCGGCAGCCAGGACGACATTCTGGTGCGCCTCACGGCCTTCATGATCGAGCACGGCCTGGCCGTCAACGCGCTCAACCAGATCAGTCTGCTGCCGGCGGACCTGATCGCGGACCACATCGTTGCGCTGATGGACCTGCAGGACGAGTCGGGCGCGGTCTTTAACATGACCGCCGACGACTACTACAACCTCACCGACATCACCCGGATCTTGTCCGAACGCTACGGGTATCGCTTTGACTACCACGACATTTCGTCGTTCGCCGAGCAACTGGACCGTCGTTGCACGCCGAACGACCAGATGTATCCGCTGGTCGACTTCCTCACCCGGTCGGCGGGCAAGATCGCGGCGATGCGCGACAAGCGTTACGACAACACCCAGTATCGTCACCGACGGGGGATGGCCACGGTCCGGTTGCGCGAGCCGGCCCTCACCGAAATGGTCGATCACCTCGTCCGGTTCTTGCGCAGCGAGCGTCTGATCACTGAAGTAGAGGATGAGGCCCAGCGCAGCGCTTAAGCTCGGCCCAGCACGGAAAGGGGATGGCAACGATGTTCACCGTCGACGACATGGCGGCGGGCCCGCATGACGCATCGCTCGACCACGAGCGCATCGTCCTGCAGGCGCGTGACGTCGACTTCGATTGGTCGACGCTGCCGTTCTACTACGTGCCGAACGAGCCCTTCGCCACCCACTTCTGCAACGTGCTGCACCTGCTGTTGCCGGCGGGTGAGGAGTTCATCGTCGACGCGTTCAAGGACACCCTGCCGCTGATCAAAGACGATCAATTGCGCCGCGATGTGCAGGGTTTCGTCAGCCAGGAGGCCATGCACTCCCAGGCGCACGCGGGGGTGCTCGGGCACTTCGCGGCCAACGACATCGACGTCACGCCGTTCACCGACCAGATGCGTTGGCTGTTCACCCAACTCATCGGCGACCGCCCGCACTGGAGCCGGCGCCGCCGGCAGAGCTGGTTGCTCGAACGGGTCTCGATGGTCGCGGCGCTCGAGCACTACACCGCGATCCTGGGCGAATGGATTTTGGACACCCCGCAGCACGACGCCATGGGCACCGATCCGGTGATGCTGGACTTGCTGCGCTGGCACGGCGCCGAGGAGGTCGAGCACAAGGCCGTCGCGTTCGACACCATGAAGCATCTGCGCGCCGGGTATTGGCGGCAGGTGCGCACCCAGCTGCTGGTGACGCCCGCGTTGCTGTGGCTGTTCATCCGCGGCGTGCGGTTCATGTATTCGGTCGACCCATACATGGCGCCGGGGACCAAACCGCGCTGGCGCGACTACTTCCGCGCGGCCCGACGGGGCCTGGTGCCCGGGCCATTCCAGTTCCTGCGGGTTATCGGCGCCTATTACACGCCGAGTTTCCATCCGTCCCAGCTGGGCGGGGTGGGTCGCGCGGTCGACTACCTGGCCCGCTCACCCGCCGCCCGCGCGTCGCACTGAACACGGGAACGTTCGGGATGACTCAGTCCAGCACAGTGACCGCCTCCGACGGCGTTTCGCTGGCCGTCCACGCCTACACCGAGATCGACCCGCGGCGGCCCACCGTCCTGGCGATCCACGGCTACCCGGATAACCACCGCGTGTGGGACGGGGTCGCAGGCGAACTCGCCGGCCGGTTCAACGTCGTCGCCTATGACGTGCGCGGGTCCGGCGCATCCTCCAGACCGGCACGGCGGTCCGATTACGCTCTGCCGCAGCTGGTTTCCGATGTCGGCGCGGTCATCGACAGCCTCGGGGTCGGCCAGGTCCACCTGCTGGCCCATGACTGGGGTTCGATCCAGGGCTGGGCGGCCGTCACCGACCAGACCGTGATGGCCAAGGTCGCCTCGTTCACGTCGATCTCCGGGCCGCACCTGAACTATGCGGGCAGGTTCCTGCGGTCTCCGCGCACACCGCGCGCCGTCTTCGACGTCGTCAAGCAGGCCCTCGCGTCGTCATACATCTGGTTCTTCCTGTGCCCGGTGGTGCCGGAGCTGGCGATCCGGGCGCGCGCCACCGCGAAAGTGTTTGCCGCGGTGGAACGCATCGGCCGCCGGCGTGGCAGCGACCGGCAACGCGCGGCGACGACCCGGTCGATCCCCGACTACCTCAACGGCCTCAACCTGTACCGGGCGAACATGCCGGCGCCGTTCTTCATCCCGGTAACGCCGTTGCCGCAGACCCGGGTACCGGTGCAGGTGCTCGTCGCCCGCCGGGACTATTTCGTATCGCCTGCCCTGCAACGGTTTACCGGATCCATTCCGGACGGCGGCAGGATCGTCCCGATCGAGGGTGGGCATTGGGTGGTCACCTCGCATCCCGACGTCATCGCCGGATTCACCGGCGAATGGATCGACCTGACGTCGGAGCCGGCGGGCCGCCGCGGCATGGGGCAGGCGTGAATGAAGATGACTGTGACACGCGCTATTTGGGACAGCATTCCGGCCGACCTCTACGGCCGGCGCAAACGTGACCGGATGTACACCGCGTTGTACGGCGTCGGCACGTTGTTCGGCGGCATGGCGTCGGCGTCGCGGTGGACGCCCGCGCGGGTGCTGCCCGTGCAGCGGACCACCACCGCGGTGATCACCAAACGCGAACAGCTGACGCCCGACGTGGTCGCGTTGACGCTGGGCGACCCGGACGGTGGACTGCTGCCGTCCTGGACGCCGGGCGCGCACATCGACGTCCGGCTCCCGTCGGGGCGCCGCCGGCAGTACTCGCTGTGCGGGCCGCCCGCCCGGCGCACCGACTATCGCATCGCCGTGCGCCGCATTCCCGACGGCGGCGGCGGCTCGAACGAGATGCACGACGCCTTCGACGTGGGCGACGCGCTCGAGTTCGAGGGCCCCCGCAACGCGTTCTATCTCGTCACCGACGAGCACGAGGTGTTGTTCGTGATCGGCGGCATCGGAGTGACGCCCATCCTGCCCATGATCCGGACGGCCCAGCAGCGCGGAATCGCTTGGCGCGCCGTCTACGCCGGGCGCAGCCGCGACCACATGCCGCTGCTCGACGAAGTGGTGGGGGTCGCGCCGGAGCGGGTCACCGTGTGGGCCGACGACGAGCGCGGGCGGATCCCCACCGCGGCGGAGCTGCTCGCCGGCGCCGGCCCGACCACCGCCGTGTACGTGTGTGGTCCGACCGCGTTGCTGGAATCGGTGCGCATCGCGCGTGACGAACACGCCCGCGCGCCGCTGCACTACGAACGCTTCGGGCCGCCGCCGGTGGTCGACGGCACGCCATTCGAACTGGAACTGGCGCGCTCGCAGCGGGTGCTCACCGTGCCCGCCAACCGCTCGGCGCTCGACGTCATGCTCGACCGCGACTCGAAGACGGCCTATTCCTGCCAGCAGGGCTTCTGCGGCACTTGCAAGGTGAAAGTGCTTGCCGGGCAAGTCGATCGGCGGGGGAGTGCCGCCGAGGGTGACGACGAGATGCTGGTCTGCGTGTCGCGGGCGAAAAGCGGCCGCGTCATCATCGACGCCTGAGCGCTTCGAATCGCCTACATCGGGCCGGGAAGCTCGCCCAAGCGGGAAAGTTCGGCGTGCACAGGGTCGATGGCGGCCCGGTATTGCTCGTCAGTGAGGGTTTTGGCGTAGAAGCGGCTCATGCGGAGTTGGTACTGCTGGTCTCGGAGTTGACGGATCCGCTCGAGCCTGGCGGCGTCTGCCGCGCCGAATTTGAGCTGCTCGACGCTGAGGTGGCCGGCCATGACCTGTTCGATCGGCGAGAGCCGGTAGCCGCAATGGGCGAGTAACTCCAAGTAGGCCTTGCAATATGGCCGTTCCCCGACCCGCCACGTGCCGCGCTGTGTTCCCCATTCGAAGGCGGCCAGCACCATCGCGAGCGTCACGACGACGGGACGCGCGTCCGCGTGGGCCAGCGCCGCCAAGTCCTCGCCGCGGGGGGCGTCGACCCCGAGGAACTCTGCGGCCAGTGACATGCTGGCCGGGCAGTGCAGTTCGGTCAGGTAGTGGAAGTTGCGGGCGATGAAAATGTCGATCCACGGCGGCGGCGCCGCAAGGAGATTGGCCCGAACCCAGTCGCGGCGCACACCGGCGACGGTCCCGGCGAGTCGGTCGAGCTCGCGGATCAGCACCCAGTCGCGTTTGGCGTCGGCGGCGGCCTCGGATTCCAGTTTGGTGGGTCGGCAGCCGGTGAACGTGGGGCCGCCCTCAACCTCGTCGAGGCTCAAGGGTCGCGCTTGATTGAAGGTCAGGTACGACGCATAGACGTCGAGTTCCGGCGATCCGCTCCATCGGGCCAAGTCGCCCAACGTTCTCTCGCCGGGAGTCAACCTGCAGATGTTGTCCTGCTGCCTGAGGTCATCGCGGGTGTAGATCAGGCCGATTTCCCAGTGCTGCCGCTCGTGACGAGTTCCGACGTACACGTACCACCCTGCCGGCCCGGCGACTCCCGGCAAGAAGTGCGAGGAGATTTCGACCAGCAGGTCATCGATGGTGGCCGAGGCGGGATAGATCCAGAACTCGCGATGGGAATCCACGTCGTCGCCCATGGCGACCGAGTCGCGGTCGACGGTCACCTGCACGGTGTCAGACATCTTGCCCACCTGCCTTGCCCTGGGCCTATCAACGTATCGAAATGCCGAGCATTCGGTGAACGATTGCGCACGGCTGCGTCATGCTTGAGCGATGCCGAAGAAATCGCTACGTCCGCAGGCGCAGCCGGAATCCGGGACGCAGGGTCCGCTGCTGGGGACCTGGCAAGGCGCCGGGCTGAGCATGGCGGTGATCGCGTCGGCGGCAGCCTATGGGTTGGGCGCGGTGTTCGGGGCGGCGGTCGTGATTCCGGTGATCTACGCCCTGACGCGGCTGCGCGCCTACGCCCCGGATGCGCGCAGCACCGCCGAGTTGATCGGCGCCGCGCTGGGCCCGCGGGCGGGGTTCGCGGCGGGCGCCATTCAGCTGTTTGCTTACCTGGCGCTGGCGGCCAAGTTCGCGATCACGCTCGGAGTGCTTGTGCTGATGGACTTTTCATCCGGTACCGATCCCGCCACGGTTGTCTCGTGGCTGCCGGTCGGCGCATTGGCGGCCGCGGCCGCCGTCGGTGCCGTCGTCTGCTGGGTGTCGACTCGGGCCGTCGCTTCGGTGGTGGCGCTGCTCGTGGTCGCGGGTTTGCTCGTCTATGTCTACCTCGCGGTGGCGGTCACCGCCCGCGTCGCCGCGGGCAGTGACGCGGTCGTCATCGGAACGGCCGCTACGCCGAGCCAACTGTCCGGCCAGCTGGTCGGTTTCGGTTTGGGGATGGTGGGCATCGAACTCGTCACGGTCCGCAACGCGCGCATTGCCGCGCCCGGCCGATCCATGTCGCTGGCGGTCGCGGTGGTGACCGGGGCGGCCGTGGCGTTGTGGGTGGGCGACCACCAGGGCGTCGCGGGGCCGTGGCGGTGGAGCGCCAAATTCCTGAGCGAAGCCGTGCCGGAGTTCTACGCCGATGCCGGTCGGACGTGGATGGCCGTCGCCGGTATCGCGATGGCGGCGGCCGCCGCGGTGGCGTCGGGGTGGGCGGTGGTGCGCGTCGCCGCCGGGCTCGCGGTCGCTCGCGAGGCGACGCCGAATGCCGGCCTGCGACTGGCGGGGGCAGGGCTTCTCGCCGTGATGGCGGGTGTCCTGTCGGCGCCTGGGCTGCGCGGGATCGCCACGGTTCTTTTCGGCGCGGCGGCCTTGTTGCTCGTTGTGTTGTATGTCTTTGTCACGGAGGCTAATTCACGCATTCCTGATGACAGCGTCGTAGCGTGGTGGGTGCGGCTGATCGTGCCCGCGCTGGCCGTGGTGGCGGTGGTCAAACCTATCGTGGATGCCCACTTCGCTGCGGTGGAGGTGGCGACGGTGGTTGCCGCGATGCTCGGGGTGTGCGCCGCGGTAGCCGCGGCGGCGCTGTCGAAGGGGCCACGGATCCCCGGGGAAATCTGAGTAGTCTTACGGATCCCCACCAAGGGGGCGCCGTCGCAGGCTAATTGGCATGACCTTTCCCAACAGCATGTCAAAAACCACCGCCGCCTTCTTCGTTCAGGCCGCCGTCGCCTTCGCGATCAGTTTTCTCACCGCGCTGGCCGGGATCTACTTCCTTCCCCTCGACGCGTGGCAACGACTGTTCCTCGGCATCACCTTCCTCTTCCTGGTGTCCAGCGCCTTCACGCTGGCCAAGGTCATCCGCGACCAGCAGGAAGCCGCGACCGTGCGGGTGCGACTCGACGAAGCCCGCATCGAGCGGCTGCTGGCCGACTACGACCCGCTCAACACCGCGAGCTGAGTAGTACTACTCAGGCAAAACGCGTAGAACCGCTCAGGCCCACAGTCGCGCGCTCGGCGAGGCTTCTCTCACCGCACCACTTCGACTCCACCGCAACGCTTTCATCCCCGCTCACAAAAGGACACCCATGACAACTCTCGCGAGGTTTCCCGACGTCGCCGAGGTGGCCGCACGCACGCCGGCCGACCGCGATCGCGTCCTGGACGTCATCCGCATCACCTCCCTGATCGGTGTGGTGCTCGGCCACACCGTGATGGCCATCAGCGTCATCCGCAACCACGTCCTGATCTGGGACAACCTGCTCACCACCTCGATGGTGTTTCAGGCGGCGACCTGGTTGCTTCAGATCATGCCGTTGTTCTTCTTCGCCGGCGCCGCTGCCTGCGTGTCGTCCTGGACCCCCGGCACCAACTGGGGTGACTGGCTGATGAAGCGCTGCACCAGGCTGTTCCGGCCGGTGTTCTACTACCTGGCGTTCTGGGCCGTCGCCCTGACCCTGCTGTATCGGGCACTGCGGCAACACATCTACGAGCCGATCGCCGGTGTCAGCACGCAGCTGTTGTGGTTTCTGGGCGCCTACGTCCTGGTGCTCGCCGCCATGCCGATGCTGTATCGCATCACCACGGCGCGGCGCCTCGCCGCGGGGGTGGCCGCGGTCTACGGGGCGATCGCGCTGATCGACGTGATCCGGCTGAACTCGCCGGCGATGATGCCGCTGGGCTACCTCAATCTGGGCGTCTGGCTCATTCCGGCCATGTTCGGCGTCGCGTACCGCCGCCGGCTGCTCGGTGGCCGTGCCGCGCTAACCGTGGCCGGCGTCTTCTTCGCCGTCGACGTCGCACTGGTGCACTGGGGGCCGTACCAGCTCAGCATGGTCGGCACCGGCGATCACCACCTGTCCAACACCAGCCCGCCGTCGCTGCTGCTGGCCGGGCACGCGATCATCTTGAGCGCCTTGGCCATCGCGGCCGCCCCGGCGATCGCGCGCTGGGCGCGGCGGCCGCGGGTGTGGTGGTGGACCGCCATCGGCAACTCCGGTGCGATGACCCTCTACCTGTGGCACATGCCGGTGCTGCTGGGCGTGCACCTGGTGTTCGATTACGTTGGCTGCCCGCGGTTTCCGGGCCAGCCGGATTTCCTCGCCGTCAGCATCGCGCAGGTGGTCATCGTGATCCTCGCCGTGGCCGTGCTGTTCGTCGCGTTGCGGCCGCTCGAGAACGATCCGCTGGCCGGCTGGGACGGCGCCGGGACGGTCACCTCACGCCGACGCGGCGCGGTCGTCGGTGCCCTGCTGTGCGTGGCCGGTGTCGCGCTCCTGGCCGCGATCAGGTGGGGCCTCAAGGACGACGGGCTGGTGTGCATGGCCGTCGTCGTGTCCGCACTCGTCGCCGCGCGCGCGGTGGCCCACGACACCGGCCGGGCACCCCGCTGAAAGCGGGTCACGGTTCCTGGTCCAGGCCATGCTCGATCGCGTAGCGCGCCAACTCCACCCGATTGGCGACCTGAAGCTTGCGAAATGTCGCCTGCACATGGTTTTCGACCGTGCGGTGGCTCAACGACAGCCTCTCCGCGATCTGCTTGGCGGACAGCCCTTTTGCCACATACCGCAATACCTCCGTCTCCCGATCGGTCAGGCTGGGGCGGGCGGGGCCGTCGTCCTTGCTCTGCGCGATACGCCGGTATTCACCCAATACCAGCCCGGCCAGACCCGGGGTGAACACCGCCCGGCCCGCGGCCGTGGCCGTCACCGCTTGTGCCAGTTCGGATTTCGAGGCACTCTTGACCAGATATCCCGTCGCGCCCGCTTTGACGGCCTCCAGGACGTCGTCACGTTCGTCGGAGGCCGACAGCACCAGCACCCGCGTCGACGGCGACACCGCGAGCACCGCGGCGGTGGCCTGTGCGCCGTTCCCGTCGGGCAGCTGCATATCCATCACCACCACGTCGGGTTTGACCACGCCCGCCCGCCGCCCGGCCGCGGCCACCCCGTCGGCCGTGGCCACCACGGTGAATCCGCCCTCGGCCAAGTCGCGCGCGACCGCATCACGCCAGATGGGATGGTCGTCTACGACCATCACCGTCGGCGCCACCTCGTCGTCAGCCATGGCGTCCCTCTTCGCGCGGCACGCACAATTCCCACTCGGTGCCCTCTCCTTCAGCGCTGCGCAACTCGGCGGTGCCGCCCAGCGAAGCCAGCCGTCCCACGATCGACTGGGAGACACCCAGGCGTCCCTGACGGGTTGCTTCCTCGAGCCGACCGGCGGCGATACCCACGCCGTCATCGCGCACACTCACCACCACGGAATCGCCGAGGTCCTCCACGAGGACGTACACGCGCGCTTCCGGCCCCGCATGGGTGCCGGCGTTGTCCAGGGCATTGCCCACCGCGGCGTCGAGCTCGCTCGCGATCCGGCGCCCCAACAAGACCGGCGTCGCCGGCAGGCTGATCGACACCCGGTCGGCCGCCCGGCAACGCAGCAGCGTGCGCAAATCGATCGTGGCTCCGTCGGCATCCGGGTCCATGTCGGCGCAGGCCACCCATCGGCGCAGCGCGCGCTCCTGCTCGCTCGCCAGATCAGCGAGTTCGGCTGTGGCGCCGCCGATTTCGTGACCCTTCTTGGCGACCAGCGCGAGCACCTGGATGGCCCCGTCGTGAACCTCTCGGGACAGCCGCTCGCGTTCTTGCACCGCGGCGCTCAACCGGGCCGCCCGTTGCAGTTCGGCGTGCGCGCGCCGCGCGGTTTGCGCGGCCATCCCGATCGCCATGCCGATCGCCAGCTCGATGATGACGGTGGCGTTGTGCCCCAGGTTGAGCGCGAGGTAGTCCTTGACGGCGAAATTGGTGGCCATCACCGCCAGGCCCGTCAGCATCCCGCCGCCGGGACCGAACTCGATCGCGGCGGAAATCGTGGGATTGCTCGCCCACAACGTCGTCGGCCACGTCTGGTTCTCGGCCGCCCAATGCGGCGTCGCGACGACGGTGTTCGACCACATGAGCAACACCGCGATCACGATCTCGGCGAGCACCCAGGCCGGTCGTCGGCCGAACCCGCGCAGGTAGGCGAGGGCGCACGCCGCGCTCCAGCCGATCAGCACCGCGAACAGAACCCAACCCAGCGCGGGCCGGCGCAGATCGGGATTGATCGCGATCTGAAAGCCCGCGGCATAGACGCAACTCAGCAGCCGGAAAACCTGCGCCGCGCGCCACAGCGGCGTCGTGGGATCGGGGCCATGATTCGCCATCGTGGTCAGCATAAGTGCCCACCGTCCCGCGGCGGGGCGGTCACGGACTGCCAAAAGTCCCTTTGGCGAGTGCCATCGTGCCCTCGCGCCGACGAACCGAACGCGCGATCGTCAAGACCAGCACGGCGCCGCGAGAGGGGGACCCTGGAATGGACGACCGCGTTCCGGACGCAGCGACGGTCCGGACGGCCCTGACGCTCGCATCGAGGGCCCCGTCGGTGCACAACACCCAGCCCTGGCGGTGGCGGGTCGACGCGGCTGGCGTGCACCTCTACGCCGACGCCGGGCGGCAACTGCCCAACACCGACCCCGACGGCCGCGATCTGATCCTCAGTTGCGGCACGGCGCTGCATCACTGCGTGGCGGCGTTCGCGGCGGTGGGCTGGCGATCCAAGGTCACGCGCCTGCCGGACCCCGCCGATCCCGCGCACCTCGCCACCCTCGAACTGTCCCCGCACTCGGCCGATTTCGTCGACATCGCGCTGGCGGCGGCCATCCCGCGGCGTCGGACGGACCGGCGCCACTACAGCTCCTGGCCGGTGCCCGTGGGGGATATCGCGCTCATGGCGGCGCGCGCCGCGCGCGCCGGCGTCACGCTGTGTCAGGTGGAGGACATCTTCCGCCTGCACGACATCGTCGCCGAATCGGTCCGTGACCACCTGAACCGGGACTATCTCGCCGAGCTCACCGAATGGAGTGGGCGCTACTTCTCGGTCGCCGGTGTCCCCGCCCGCAACGCGCCCCTGCCGGACCCGGAAGCCAAGATTCCCGGCCGGCTGTTCGCCGGTGCGGCGCTGCCGATGGCGCCGGACTCCTCCGCGGCCGACGACAATGCCGTCGTGCTTGCGCTGGGGACCCGCCGCGACGACCGGTTGGCGCAGCTGCGCGCCGGCGAAGCCACCAGCGCGGTGCTGCTGACCGCGACGTCGACGGGGTTGGCGAGCTGCCCGGTCACCGAACCGCTGGAGACCGCCGCCACGCGCGAGGCCGTCCGCTCCGACGTCTTCGGCGACACCGACTACCCGCAGATGCTGCTGCGGGTGGGTTGGGCGCCGATCAACGCCGACCCGTTGCCGGCCACGCCGCGACGCGACCTCGACGACGTCGTCGAGTGGGTGAACTGATCACGGGTGTCCGCGATGTCCCTGTCCCGCAAGGCTATTCACGCGTCAGGGCGCAGCGTCGGCCGAAGGTCCCCACCGAGAGGCCCGACGTGATGCCGCGAAATTATGGGATATTGGAGTTGTCTGTCGCAAACCCGTTGCGAGACCGGCAGGAAGGCGCGCCATGGTCAAGGTGTTCCTGGTCGACGATCATGAAGTCGTCCGCCGCGGCCTCTCGGATCTGCTGTCCTCCGACCCCGACCTGACGATCGTCGGCGAGGCCGGCACGGTGGCCGAGGCGAAGGCACGGATACCGGCGCTGCAGCCCGACGTCGCCGTGCTCGACGTCCGCCTGCCCGACGGCAACGGCATCGAATTGTGCCGCGACCTCGTCTCCGACCATCCCGATCTGCGCTGCCTGATGCTGACGTCGTTCACCTCCGACGAGGCGATGCTCGAAGCCATCCTGGCCGGCGCCAGCGGGTTCGTCGTCAAAGACATCAAGGGCATGGAGCTGGCCCACGCGATCAAAGAGGTCGGTGCGGGCAAATCGCTGCTGGACAACCGGGCGGCCGCGGCGCTGATGGCGAAGTTACGCGGCTCCGCGGCGCGTGAAGACCCGCTGTCCGGCCTGACCGAGCAGGAACGCACGCTGCTCGGGCTGCTCGGCGAAGGGCTGACGAACCGGCAGATCGCCGCGCGAATGTTCCTCGCGGAGAAGACGGTGAAGAATTACGTGTCGCGGTTGCTGGCCAAACTCGGCATGGAGCGCCGCACCCAGGCGGCGGTGTTCGCGTCGAAACTGACTCAGCGGCCCGGCCAATCGTCGACTCCACCGGACTGGCCGGGATGAGCGGCGCCCGGGAGGGCTCCGCGTTTGCCGGGCTCGGCTCGGAGCAATTGCTGCGGGTGATCGTCGAGATCGGCGCCGGCCTGGATCTCGATGCGACGCTGCACCGGATCATCGGCGCGGCCCGGGAATTGACCTCCGCCCAATACGGCGCCCTGGCCGTCCGCGATCACGACGGCAACCTGATTTCCTTCACCCACGAGGGCATGGAGGCCGAGACGGCGCGGCGCATCGGACACCTGCCGGTCGGCAAGGGCCTGTTGAGCCTGTCGCTCCTGGACACGCCCGCGCTGCGGATGGACGACCTGACCACCCACCCCGCTGCCGTCGGCTTCCCCGAACACCATCCGCCGATGCGGGCGTTCCTCGCGGTCCCGATCACCATCCGCGACACCGTCTTCGGCAACCTGTACCTCACCCACGTCGACCCGGCGCGGGTGTTTTCCGACTCCGACGAAGTCGCCGCTCGCGCACTGGCTTTCGCGGCCGCCGTCGCCATCGACAACGCGCAGGTTTTCGAACGCGAGCGGACATCGGTGAAGTGGATGGAAGCCAGCCGCGAGATCACCACCGCGCTGTTGTCCCGCACCGAGCCGCACCGCCGCCCCCTGCAACTGATCGCCGAGCGCGCACGCGCGTTGACCGACGCCGAACAGGCGATCGTGCTGGTGCCCGAGGACGCCGACACCCCTCCCGGGGACGTCGACACCCTGGTGGTGTCCGCCGCGGTGGGCGTGCTCGCCACCGACGTTCTCGGACAACGGGTTCCGGTGCAGGGATCGACCAGTGGCGCGGTGTTCCGGTCCGGTGAACCGCTGATCACCGAGAAACTGCGCTACCCGATCCAGGCCTTCAGCGACGTCGGGCAGCGCCCGGCGATCCTGATGCCGCTGCGCGCCCACGACGAAGTCGTCGGAGTGATCGTCGTCGCCCGCGGCGCCGACCAACCACCGTTCAACGAAAGCTATCTCGACCTGGTGAGCGACTTCGCCACCCACGCCGCGATAGCCCTGGTGCTGGCGTCGGCCCGCGAGGATGCGCGGCAGCTGACGATCCTGGCCGAGCGCGAGCGCATCGCCCACGATCTGCACGACCACGTCATCCAACGGCTGTTCGCGGCCGGCATGGACCTACAGGGCACGCTGGCCCGGGCGCGTTCACCGGAGGTGGCCGACCGGCTCAACCGCACGCTCGACGACCTGCAGACCATCATCGAGGAAATCCGCACGACGATCTTCGAGCTCAAATCGCCGGCGGCTGCGGGCGGCGACTTCCGGCACCGCATTCAGCGGGTGGTCGCCGACCTGACCGGGGACCGGGATCTGGTCACGACGGTGCGCCTGGACGGGCCGATGACCGCCGTCGGCCCCGAACTCGCCGACCACGCCGAGGCGGTCACCACCGAAGCCGTCAGCAACGCCCTTCGTCACTCCGGCGCGTCGCGGCTGACGGTGTCGATCAGCGTCGCCGACATGTTCATCCTCGATGTCATCGACAACGGCTGTGGCATACCGGCCGGCAATGCGCGCCGCAGCGGACTGGCCAACATGGCGCGGCGCGCCGAGCAACTCGGCGGCACCTGCGAGATCACCAGCCCCCCGGAGGGCGGCACCCGGGTGCGCTGGATCGCTCCACTGCTGGCGGGCTGACGGCGAAAAGACTTGTCCCGCAGCGCCTTACCCGCGGTCGTCGGCGGGGCGTACGCGCCGGTGCGCCGTTAAGAGCAGATGGTCGAAGTCCGCCCGGGTATTGAGCGATAAGCCGGCGCCGCGGAAGTCCCGGGCGATCTGCTCGGCGAGCGGACGCAGCTTGACATTCGCCTCCTGCGACAGCCATCTGAGCAACTCGAAGGCCGCACTGTCGCTGAGGCCGTAGATCAGCATCAGCATGCCCTTGGCTTGTTCGATGCCGGCACGATTCTCGCTGATCGCAGCGAGTTTCGCGCTGACGGCGTCCTCCTGCAATTGCCCGTCCGGTGCCGAGACGTCGATGTAGAACCCGTGCGTCCCGATCACGTCACCCTCGTCGTCCTGGAGCCGATCGCCGACCACGACGACGTGGCGGACGTTGCCGCCGGTGTCGACGATGCGGTGACGGGTGCTGAACGCCTCGCGATTGTTCACGATCTGATCGATGGTGGCCGCGACATGTCCACGGTCAGCGGGATGCTTGTGCGAGAGCACCACGTCGGTGGTGGGAACCACGCTGCCCGGCTCGTATCCGTGCATCCGCTGCACCTGTTCTG
This sequence comes from Mycobacterium marseillense, assembly GCF_010731675.1. Classification (NCBI taxonomy): domain Bacteria; kingdom Bacillati; phylum Actinomycetota; class Actinomycetes; order Mycobacteriales; family Mycobacteriaceae; genus Mycobacterium; species Mycobacterium marseillense. The sequence continues at coordinate 2,560,735 of NZ_AP022584.1, read as the reverse complement.
ACCATTCCCACCGCTGATCGGTGAAGTAGAACCGAAACCAGCCCGCGGGTTGCGCGTGGCCGCCGGACAACGCCTGCTCGATGCCGGCCGTTTCGCCGTTGAGTTCCCATGTCGCGTCCACCGTGGCTCCTCGCTCAGTGCCGTGGCGCCGATGGCGGGCGGGCGGTCGCCCGCCCGCCGTTCGGTCAGGCGTTGATGACCTCGCGCTGGGCGGCGCCCTCGGCGACCGCCCGGGGGGCCTCGCCGCGCCCGACGGTGATCTTGCGCGGCTTGGCTTTCTCGGCCACGGGGATGTGCAGACTCAAAACGCCTTCGGCGTAGGAGGCCTGGATCCTGTCGGTGTCGAGGTTTTCGCCGAGCACGAGCTGGCGGCTGAATACGCCGCGCGGGCGCTCGGTGGCCAGCATCTCGCGGTCGGGATCGAGAGCCGGCCGTTCGGCGCGAACGGTCACCACATTGCGCTCGATATCGATGTCCAGCGAGTCGGCATCGATGCCGGGCAGGTCGAACTCGACGACGAACTTCTCGCCCTCGCGCCAGGCGTCCATCGGCATCACGGCCGGTCGGGCGGCCGTACCGAGCACCTGGTGGGCAAAGCGGTCGAGCTCACGGAAGGGATCTGAACGCATCAGCATGGTTGTCACCTCTCACTCCGATCTACGCGGTGGTCCGGTAATTTCCTATGTCTAATGACATAGATTCGGTATAGCATCGTCGATATATTCACGCAAGTGTGCTAGACAGATTTCTCAAGCGAATCAGCTGAGGGGAAGTGCGATGGTTCAGGACCGCGGCGACGCCGGAACCCCGGCGTCCGGCCACGGCGTGTACGGCATCTCGGTGGCCGCCGAACTGTCGGGGATTCCGGTGCAGTCATTGCGGCTCTACGAACGCTATGGCCTGCTCACGCCCGCCAGAAGTCAAGGGGGAACGCGCCGTTACAGCGCCGACGACCTGGCGCGGCTACGGCGCATCAGCGGGCTGGTGGAGGCCGGCGTCAACTTGGCCGGCATCGGGCGCATCCTCGATCTCGAGGACGACAACGAGACGCTGTCGGCCGCCAACACCGACCTGCGGTCCACCAACCGCACGCTGCGAGAAGCGGCGAAGGCAACGAAGCCCGCCGAGCCCCGCGACGGCGACGGGCACGCGCCCGTGAGCTGACCGCCGATTGCGTCGACCTGCGCCGGGTACCCGACCGGTTATGCGTTCAAGGAGAAACGATGGGTGAGTTGACGGAAACCGGTGCCCAGGTGGTGGACGGCGCACGCCAGGAGGCCGACGCCTACCGCGGCGACAATCCCCGGCCGCTGGGGGGCTACCTGGCGGTGTTGCTGGTCTACGGCCTCGTCGTGACGGTCGCGGTGGTGGCCGCCGTGGTCAGCGGCCGCACCCTGCCGTCGCGCTGGCGGATCCAGGATCTGATCATCCTCACCCTGGGCACCCACAAGCTCTCGCGAACCCTGACCAAAGACGCGGTGACCAGCCCCCTGCGCGCCCCGTTCACGCACTACGCGGGCACCGGCGGCCCGGCCGAGGTCCAGGAAGAGGTCCGCGAGCACAGTCAACTCCGGCACAGCCTGGGGGAGTTGTTGACCTGCCCGTTCTGCCTGGACATGTGGGTCGCCACCGGCTTTGCCATCGGCCTGGTGTTCGTGCCTCGATTCACCCGGCTGATCGCGGGGGTCTTCAGCGCGCTGGCCGGAGCGGATTTTCTTCAGCTCGCCTACGCGATGGCCCAGCAGTCCGCCGAAGGCTGAGGATCAGCTCGTCTTGGGCATCGGGATGCCCTCGCTGGCCGTGAATTGGGCGTCCGCCTCGGACGACAACCCGATCGAGACGACCGAGCGGGTGAACAGCAGGTCGGTCAGGTAGGCCAGCGAGACCGCCCAGCGGTTGACGCCGCGGGGAATCGCGTACAGGTGGTAAGACCTGGTCACCAGCTTGGCCGGCAGCCCGGACAGGTGGATGTTGAGCGGGTTGGCCACCGCGTAGCGCGGTCCCAGATCGACCACCAAGCCCAGGTTGCGGTGCTTGTATTGCTTGGGGTTGCCGTAGCCGAGGCTGGCGGCGACGTTGCGGGCCAGGGCTTTGCCCTGCCGGGTGGCGTGCTGGGCGGTCGGTGGCGTGATCTTGCCGGGCTGGGTTAGGTCGGGTACTGCGGCCGCGTCGCCGGCGGCGAACACGTCGGGGTGATCGGGCACCTGTAGATCGGGTTGCACCGTGATCCGGCCTTTCTCGGTCGGCAATCCCAGGTGTTCGACCAGGGGCGCGCCGGTCACGCCCGTCACCCAGGCGATCGTGCGGGTGTCGATGCGCGAATCATCGCTGAGGACAACGTGATCCGCGTGGGCTTCCTTGAGCGTGATGCCGAGTCGGACGTCGATACCGCGGCGCCGCAACACCTTCATCGCCGCCTCGCCGAGTTTCTTGCCCACTTCGGGCATCACCTGCTCGGCCAGGTCGAGAAGCAGGAAGCGCACTTCGGCGGGGTTGAAGTCCATCTGTTTGGCCGCCGCGTCGGCCAGGGCCCGCAGCTGCACCACCAGTTCGGTGCCCGAATACGAGGCGCCGACCACCACGACGGTGCGCCGGGCCGCGGCCACGCGGGGGTCGTCTTCGATGTTGGCCAGCTCCAGCTGTTCGACGAAGTGGTCGCGCAGGTAGAGGGCCTCGGCGGTGGTCTTCAGCCCGCGCGCATGCTTCGCGAGCCCGGGGACGTCGAACAGGCGCGTCACCGAACCCGGTGTGAGCACCAGCCGGTCCCAGGACATCGAATGGCTGCGTTCTTCGGGATCGCAATACGTCAGCGTCTGTTGCTGAAAGTCGACGCCGTCGACGCGGCCGCGCACCGCGTGCACGCCCCGCAACGAATTAGCCAGGGGCACAGCGACAAAGCGGGCATCGAGCACTCCGCCGGCCACGTCGGGCAGCAACGGTGTGTAGAGCATGTAGTCGACCGGAGAGATCATCGTGATGTCGACGGGTGCCTTCCGTCGGCGCAGAATTCGGGCCAGATGGCGGGCGCAGGTGAATCCGGTGAATCCGCTTCCCACGATCACAATGGAGGTCACCGACCCGAGTGTAGGCGGACTTCGGACGCGAGGAAGGCGCCGCGCCGCCGGGAGCAGGAGGTCGACCACGAAAAGTGCTGTCCGACACGTGGTTTCAGGTAAGCGGGGCCCGGCAAAGGCGGCCCGGGGCGGCTTCTCGCCCTGATGTCGCGTCCAGGCCATCGTTGACCGGTTTCGTTATCGTGCCTTGCACTTCGTTGGATGGCCCATAGACTTCTGGTGAGTATTGGTATTCGCAGATTTGCCGATGCCACCGCGACGCCTATCGGGAAGGGCTCCGCGGGCCACCACGGTTGCGGGGGTGATGACATGCCAGACGGCAGTGCCACGATCGCCAACCAACTGGTGGAGCTGGTGGCCAATCTGGAGCGTGAACAGAGCGGCACCGCGGCCGGGCTGCACGAATTGCTCGACAGCGGGGTCGAGCACGTGAGCGGTTCGCAGTACGCGGGGATCACCCTCGCCGAGAAGGGCGCGTCGGTCAGCTCGGTCGTCGCGACGCATCGCTACCCGATGGTCCTGGATGCCATCCAGGACAGCTCCGGCGAAGGTCCTTGCCTCACCGCGGCCTGGGAGCACCACATGATGCACATCGCCGACCTGAGCTCCGAACAGCGCTGGCTGCGGTATCGCCGCCTGGCGCTCGAGCAGACCCCGATCCGCTCCATCCTGTCCTTCGAGTTGTTCATCGACGGCACCAGCATGGCGGCGCTGAACTTTTACGCGGAGGACCCGCACGCCTTCACCGAGGAAGCCGTGGAGATCGGCACGGTCTTCGCCACGCACATCGCCTTGGCCTGGTCGATGATGCGCCGGAACGACCAATTCCGTAGCGCCTTGGCCTCGCGCGACATCATCGGTCAGGCGAAGGGGGTCATCATGGAGCGCTTCGGCATCGACGCCGTCGAGGCGTTCCAATTGCTGACCCGGGTCTCGCAACAATCCAACATCAAGCTGATCGAAATCGCGCGGGCGCTCATCGAGAGCGAGCATCCGCTCCAGCACAGCCGGCGCTGACGGCAACCGCCGGCGGCCCCGCGCCGCCGTTTCGACGGGTGGCAGACGGGTATGCGCTCTTTCCATGAAGGCTGTCACGTGGCACGGCAAGCGCGATGTGCGGGTGGATTCGGTGCCCGACCCCACGATCGAACAGCCCACCGATGCCATCATCGAAGTCACCTCCACCAACATCTGCGGGTCCGATCTGCATCTCTACGAGATCCTCGGGGCCTTCATGAAGCAGGGGGACATCCTCGGCCACGAGCCGATGGGCATCGTGCGGGAGGTCGGCACGCAGACGGGCGACCTACGGGTGGGGGACCGGGTCGTCATCCCGTTCCAAATCTCTTGTGGCAGTTGCTACATGTGCGGCCAGCAGCTCTATACCCAGTGCGAGACCACCCAGGTGCGCGACCAAGGCATGGGGGCGGCGCTGTTCGGCTATTCGGAGCTCTACGGCCAAGTCCCCGGCGGGCAAGCCGAGCTGTTGCGCGTCCCCCAGGCCCAGTTCACCCACATCAAAGTTCCTGTGGGGCCGCCGGATTCGCGGTTCGTCTATCTGTCCGACGTGCTGCCCACCGCGTGGCAGGCGGTCGCCTACGCCGACATCCCGGACGGTGGCACGGTCACCGTGCTCGGTTTGGGCCCGATCGGGGACATGGCCGCCCGCATCGCCGATCACCTCGGTTACCGCGTCATCGCCGTCGACCTGGTGCCCGAACGGCTGGGCCGCGCCGCGCAACGCGGTATCCACACCATCGATGTGAGCCGGGTCGACTCGCTCGGTGACGCGATCCGCGACCTGACCGACGGGCGTGGATCGGACTCGGTCATCGAAGCGGTCGGCATGGAAGCGCACGGCTCGCCGACCGCCAAACTGGCGCAGCAGGCCACCGGGCTCTTGCCGGACGCGCTGGCTAAGCGGTTCATGCAAACCGCCGGCGTAGACCGGCTGTCCGCCCTGTACTCGGCCATCGACATCGTGCGGCGCGGGGGAACGATCTCGCTGATCGGCGTGTACGGCGGCATGGCGGACCCGCTGCCGATGCTCACCCTGTTCGACAAGCAGGTGACCCTGCGGATGGGGCAGGCCAACGTCAAACGCTGGGTCGACGACATCATGCCGCTGCTCACCGACGACGACCCGCTCGGCGTCGACACCTTTGCCACGCACGTCCTTCCCCTCGACAAGGCCCCGCACGCCTACGAGATCTTCCAGAAGAAGCAGGACGGGGCGGTGAAGGTTATCCTCAATCCGTGATCACCTATGCCACAAGGCTTTCCGCTTTGTGTCGCCCAGCGCCGCGGGCGGCCCGGGAGTTTGACCGCCGCGTCGGCCGGGTATTGAGTGCCCCATGACTCCCACAGAGGTCGCCGCCCCCACGCCCACCGGTGAGGTGTGGCCGGGCAGGGCCTACCCGCTGGGTGCGACGTATGACGGCGCGGGCACCAACTTCGCCTTGTTCAGCGAGGTGGCCGAGCGGGTGGAGCTGTGCCTGTTCGACGCCGAGGGCACCGAGAGCCGCATCCCCTTGCCCGAGGTCGACGGCTTCATCTGGCACGCCTACATCCCCAACATCGAACCGGGGCAGCGCTACGGCTACCGCGTGCACGGCCCGTACGACCCGCAGGCCGGGCACCGATGCAACCCGAACAAGCTGCTGGTGGACCCGTACTCCAAAGCCATCGACGGCTCGTTCGAGTGGAACCAATCGTTGTTCAGCTACAACTTCGGCGACCCCGACAGCCGCAACGACGACGACTCGGCGCAGAGCATGCCCAAGTCGGTCGTGATCAGCCCCTACTTCGACTGGGGCAACGACCGCCCGCCGGACCGCCACTACGCCGACACCGTCATCTACGAGGCGCACGTCAAGGGCCTGACCCAGACCCACCCGGACGTTCCCGAGCAGCTGCGCGGCACCTACGCCGCGGTGGCACACCCGGTGATCATCGAGCACCTCAAGAGTCTGGGCATCACGGCCATCGAACTGATGCCGGTGCACCACTTCGCCAACGACTCCACCCTGGTCGACAAGGGCCTGTCCAACTACTGGGGTTACAACACAATCGGATTCTTTGCGCCCGACTTCAAGTACTCCAGCGCCACCACGCCCGGCGGCCAGGTCCAGGAATTCAAGGCCATGGTGCGGTCGCTGCACGAGGCCGGCATCGAGGTCATCCTCGACGTGGTCTACAACCACACGGCCGAGGGCAACCACCTCGGCCCCACGTTGTCGATGCGCGGCATCGACAACGCCGCCTACTACCGGCTGGTCGACGACGACAAGCAGTACTACATGGACTACACGGGCACGGGGAACAGCCTCAACGTCGGGCACCCGCACGCGCTGCAGCTCATCATGGATTCCCTGCGTTACTGGGTGACCGAGATGCACGTCGACGGCTTCCGTTTCGACCTGGCCTCGACGCTGGCCCGCGAGTTCTACGACGTCGACCGGCTGTCGACGTTTTTCGAACTCGTGCAACAGGATCCGACCGTCAGTCAGGTCAAGCTTATCGCCGAACCGTGGGACGTCGGCCCGGGCGGCTACCAGGTCGGCAACTTCCCGCCGCAGTGGACGGAATGGAACGGCAAGTACCGCGACACCGTGCGCGACTTCTGGCGCGGCGAGCCCGCCACCCTCGACGAATTCGCCTACCGGCTGTCCGGCTCGGCCGACCTCTATGAGCACACCGCGCGCCGCCCGGTGGCCTCGATCAACTTCGTCATCGCCCACGACGGGTTCACGCTGCGCGACCTGGTGTCCTACAACGAGAAGCACAACGAGGCCAACGGCGAGGACAACAACGACGGCGAAAGCCACAACCGGTCCTGGAACTGCGGCGCCGAGGGACCCACCGACGACGAGGGCGTCAAGGCGCTGCGCGCCCGCCAGCAGCGCAACTTCCTGACCACCCTGCTGTTGTCCCAGGGCGTGCCGATGATCTGCCACGGCGACGAACTCGGACGCACCCAAAACGGCAACAACAACGGCTACTGCCAGGACAACGAGCTCACCTGGATCGACTGGGGCGCCGCCGACGCGGGCCTGCTGGAGTTCACCCGCACGGTGTCGGCGCTGCGCGCCGAGCATCCGGTGTTCCGCAGGCGCCGGTTCTTCTCCGGCAAGCCGGTGGGCCGGCGCGGCCAGGACGGCCTGCCGGACATCTCCTGGTTCACCCCGGAGGGCGCGGAGATGACCGACGAGGACTGGGGCGCGAGCTTCGCCAAGTCCGTCGCGGTGTTCCTCAACGGCCACGGCATCCCCGGCCGCGACGAGCGCGGTCAACGGGTGCTGGACGATTCGTTCCTGCTGTGCTTCAACGCCCACTACGAACCGATCGAATTCACCCTTCCGCCAAAGGAATTCGGTGCCGCCTGGCAGGTCGTGGTGTACACCGGGCCCGAGGAGACCACGCCCGCCGAGGAGGTGCCCGGCGCGGGCACGCTCAACGTGGAGGCCCATACCGCCGTGGTCCTGCGGGCACTGCCCTCGGACTAGCGGACCGCCCTCGCAGGCCAGGTATCGGCCGACCGAAACGCTGTCGTGGCGACTTAAGTAGCCAGTGATCGCCACCGGACGCGTCGCATCCGGTAGGTTTTTCGCGACAGCGTCTCGCGTTACAAGAGAGGGCGAATATGTCAAGGACAGTGGTGGTCGGCGCCTCGAGCGGGCTGGGGCGTTGCATCGGGGTCGGTCTCGCGCAGCGCGGCGATCAGGTCGCGCTGCTTGCCCGACGCCTGCAGCGCATCGAGGCCGCGGCCAAGGACGCCGGCCCGAACGCGATCGCCGTCGAATGCGACGTCACCGATGAGGCGTCCTGCCGGTCGGCGATCGGTGCGGCCGCCGATGCCCTCGGGGGGATCGACAACCTCGTCTACACCCCCGCCGTCGGGCCGCTGGTCCGCATGGTCGACACCGACGCCGACACCTGGCGGCGCATCTTCGACACCAACGTCATCGGCGCGTCCCTGGTGACGGCCGCGGCGATGCCGCACCTGACCGCGTCGGCCGGCAAGGCGGTGTACCTGTCCTCCGACGCCGGCACCTTCGGACCGCCGTGGCCGGGTCTGGGCGCGTACGGCGTCAGCAAGGCGGCCCTGGAACGGCTGGTGGAAGCGTGGCGGGCCGAACACTCCGACGTCGGCTTCACCAACCTCATCGTCGGGGAGTGCGCGGGCGGCGAGGGCGACGCGGCGACGGGAATGAACGCCGACTGGGACATGGACCTCGCCATGAAGGCGGTCCCGCTGTGGTCATCGCGTGGGTGCATGCCCGGCAAGTTGATGCCGGTCGACGACCTGATCGACGTCGTGCACACCATCCTGCGCACCAACGCCTCGACCTCGATGCCGCTCGTGGTTGCGCGCGGCGCCCCGGCAAGCCCGGCCGCGTTCGCGGAGGCCAACCAGTCCTGATCAGCTATCGGCGGGCGAACTTCTCGCGCGCCAGATCGGTGAGGAACCGCGCCGCCGACGTGGGCCGGAACGCCAGCGCCGCCTCGGTGAGCGCGTCGCGAGATTCGGTGGGCAGCTCGATGTCGGCGGCCGCCACGTTGAACTCGAGCTGCTCCACGCTGGATGCCCCGGGAATGGCCACCACGCCCGGGTAGCTGATCAGCCAGGCCAGCGCCACCTGCGCCGGCTTGGCTCCGACTTGCGTTGCGACGTCACGCAACAACTGCAACAGCGGCTCGACGCGGCGCAGGTTCTCGGTGCCGAACAACGCGTTCACCGCGCGAACGCCGCCGGGGCGGTTGTCGACGCCGTACTTGCCGCCCAGCAGCCCCTGCTCCAGCGGGCTGTACGCGATCACGATGCGGTTCTCCCGTTCGGCGAACGGCACGAGGTTCTTGAGCGCTTTGGGATAGGCGAGCGAGAAATGCACCTGGTTGCTGATCACCGGGCGGCCCAGCGCGGCGTCGGCCTTCTGCCACCGCTGCAGCGAATAGTTCGAGACGCCCGCCGCGCCGATCGCGCCGCTGTCCAGCAGGTCCCGCATCCCGGGCATGATCACCGAGTCCGGCACCACCGGGTTGGGCTGGTGGATCTGGTACAGCGGGATGCGGTCCAGCCCCAGCCGCCGGGCGCTGGCCCGCGCGCGCTGCTTGACCACGGCGGGGAAGGGCGCGACCGGCATGATCTTGCTCGCCACCGCCACCTCGGCGCGTTCGTCGCCGAGGGCCTCGCCCAGGATCCGCTCGCTCTTGCCCAGCCCGTAGACCTCGGCGGTGTCGAACAGCGTCACGCCCAGGGCGCGGGCGCGCCGCACGATGTCGCCCGCGGCGCCGGCGGCGTAGCTGTCCCCGTAACCCCATTCGCGCGAACCGAACTGCCACGTGCCCAAGCCGATCCGGCTGACCCGTCCGACCCCGTCGACGTCGACATATTTCATCCGCTCAGCCTAGTGGCGATCGTAAGTGCGGCGGGGCCGGGCGCAGCGGGTCGCTCAGCCGGGGATCTTGCCGAGGATGTAGTTGGCGATGGTGACCGCGGCCACCCGGGGCCGCTCGCTGTCCGTGCTGCCGCTGGCGGACACGTTCAAGTCGAGGACGACGTTGGCCTTGGCCGCGACCGCACGCGCCGAGCGCACCTGTATTCCCTTGGGCGTCAAGTCCAGTGTGGTGATGCCGTTGCCCGCGTCGGCGGGAGCGCTCACCGCCATCGCGATCGGCTGCCCACCCGATGCCGTCACGGTGACGGTCGAGCCGCCGCATTCGCGCCATCCGGACAGCAGCGTGTCCAGTTGTGTCCGCGCGCCGGCGGGATCGCGGAACGCCGCCACGCCCTGGATGACCTGAATGGACTTGAGCATGCTGCGCGTGTCGGTGAATTCGCCGGCGTGATAACCGGTAAACGAGCCGGGGGTGTAGGCGTCCGGGCTCCCGGCGGCGATACTTCCCCAGCATTCCGGGCGGTCGATGCTGCCGTCCTGCGCCGAGCGCCCGGGGCTGTTCCACGTCGGCCCGACCTCGAGGTTGGCATCGGCGGTGATGTTGCGCAGCGCGTCCAAGCCGGGTAGCAGCGTGGTGATGGTGTCCGGCGGGACGGTGGGCGGCGGGGGTCCGCTGGACGTAGTGGCGTCGCGCGCCGCCCGGTGTGACGACGTGGAGCCGCCCAGCGTCGTCCATCCGGCCAGCGCGACGACCGCCAACAGGATGAACACGTACGACAGCGTCACACCGACCAGGGCGCGGTCACGGCCGAGTTCGCCGGTGCGCCGGATCCGCGCCAGCCCGAGGTGCCCCAGAACCGCTCCCGCGGGCGCGAAGACGAACGCGAAAACCAACGACAGCGTCGCCAGGGTGTTGACGGCCGGGCGGTACGGCGGGGGAGCGGGCGGCGGCGGGAACGCGGGCGGTGGCGCAGGCGGTTGCTCGAACGGGGGGTCCGACGGCGGGACCCGGCCGAGCGGGTCGTAACTCAGCGGGTTCTGCCAATACGGGTCCTGCTGGTTGGTCACGCCGGTGCCTCCTTAGCGGGGAGAACCTGCCCGCAATGTAGCCGATGACCGGGGGCCCGCGCCGGAACCGAGGCGGTCCAGGCGCGGCCGGGCGATGCTGAGCACATACCCCGCCCGGGCGCGGCCACACCCGTTTGACGGCCGATTTCGCCGGGTAGCCGCTTCGGTGAGCGCGCAACAGCCCTGCGCGTCGAACCAAGGAAGATGGGAGGGACACCATGGCACGCACTGCCATCACGTCGCCCACCGACGTGGTCGACTTTCTCGTCAGCCAGCACGAGCAGATCAAGGCGATGTTCGCCGAAACCCTGGCTGCGTCCGGCAAAGCACGCGAGAAGGCCTTCGTCGAGCTTCGGCGACTGCTTGCCGTGCACGAAACCGCGGAGGAGGAAATCGTTCACCCCCGTGCCAAGCGCAAGATTTCGGGCGGCACCGCGGTCGTCGACAAGCGGCTACACGAAGAGCACGAGGCCAAAACCGTTTTGCAGCAGCTGGAAAAACTCGATGTCGACAGCGAGGAATTCACCCGCGAACTGACCAAGCTGCGCGACGCGGTGATCGACCACGCCGAGCACGAGGAGCACGACGAATTCGCCAAGCTGGGCGAGAAATTGAGCGCAGACGAGCTCGAACGGATGGGCCGCGCCGCGCAGCTCGCCGAAGCCATCGCACCCACCCGGCCGCACGCCGGGGTGGAATCCCAGGTGGCCAACCTGGCCGCGGGACCGTTCGCGGCGATGCTCGACCGCGCCCGCGACGCCATCGTGGGCAAGGGCTGACGAGCCACCCGAGGCTGGGTACCCCCGCTCGGTGGGGGAGCGGGGGTACCCACGCCGCCACATTCTCATGACCGCCACCGCGAAGGCCCCCGGCGCCGACCGCTACCTCCCCGAGGAGCGGGACATCGATGCGCTGCGCAGCGCGGCCGAAACATGCCACGGCTGTTCGCTTTTCGAAAACGCCACCCAGACCGTATTCGGCAACGGTCGTTCCGGGGCGCCGATCATGCTGGTGGGCGAGCAGCCCGGTGATCAGGAGGACCGCGCGGGTGAGCCGTTCGTCGGCCCGGCCGGCCGGCTGCTCGCGCGGGCGCTCGAAGACGCCGGTATCGACCCGGTGCTGACCTATCAGACCAATGCGGTCAAGCATTTCAAGTTCACCCGCAAGGGCGGCAAACGTCGCATTCACCAAAAGCCGGGCCGCACCGAAGTGGTCGCTTGCCGGCCCTGGCTGATCGCCGAGATCGAGGCCGTACAGCCCGAGGTCATCGTGTGCCTGGGGGCAACGGCCGCACAGTCATTGCTGGGCACCACGTTTCGGGTCTCTGAGCAACGTGGTCGGGAGCTGAAGCTCCCGTCGTCCGTCGAGATAACGGCGTCCGAGCCGATCGTGGTGGCGACCGTTCATCCGTCGTCGGTGTTGCGCGACCGCAGCGACCGCCACGACGAGGTCTACCAGTCGTTCGTCGACGACCTGCGCACCGCGCGTTCCGGGCTGGGGTAACCGGGCCGCTGACCCGCCCGGGTCAGCTCTTCTTGTGCGGCATGAACTCCTGCACTTTGGTTTTCAGGCCGACCTTGACGAAGCCCACTCGGTCCTCGTCACCGGCCAACACCGCCGCGGTCGCCGACTTGAACTGCTCCCACGTGGCGTGCGGCGGGATGGGCGGCATGTCGGGATCGGTGAAGACGTCCAACACGGTCGGGCGGTCGGCCGACAAGGCATTGCGCCACGCGTCGGACAACTCGTCCGGATCCTTGATGGCCATGGCGTTCAGGCCCAGGCTGGCCGCGAACGCGGCGAAGTCGACGTCGGGAAGGTTCTGGGACTCAGCGAATTTCGGCGCGCCGGCCATCGCACGCATCTCCCAGGTGACCTGGTTGAGGTCGTTGTTGTGCAGGATCGCGATGATCAGGCGAGGGTCTTTCCACTCGCTCCAGTAGCGCTTGATCGTGATCAGCTCGGCCATGCCGTTCATCTGCATCGCGCCGTCACCGGCGAACACGATGACCGGCCGGTCCGGGTGGCCGAACTTCGCGCCGATGCCGTAGGGCACCCCGGGGCCCATCGTCGCCAGCGTGCCAGACAGCGAGCCGCGCATGTCGCCGCGGAAGCGCAGGTTGCGCGCGTACCAGTTGGCCGACGAGCCGGAATCGGCTGTGACGATGGCATTCTCGGGCAGCTGCGGGGACAGTTCGGAGAACAGCCGCATGGGGTTGATCGGGTCGGCGCTGACCATCGCTTCCTTGTCCATGGTCTCCCACCAGCGCGCCACGTTCTTCTCGACGCCTTCGCGCCACGACCGGTCCTCCTTGCGGCGCAGGTGCGGAATCAGGGCCCGCAGTGCGGTCTTCGCGTCGGCGACGAGGTTGACCTCGTAGGGGTAGCGCATCCCGATGAGCCGACCGTCGACGTCGATCTGCACCGCCCGGCACTGGTCGAACTGCGGCAGGAACTGCGTGTAGGGGAAGCTGGATCCGACCGTGAGCAGCGTGTCGCAGCCCATCATCAGCTCGTAGCTCGGCCGCGTCCCCAGCAACCCGATAGATCCTGTGACCCAAGGCAATTCATCCGACAGGACGTCCTTGCCCAACAGTGCCTTGGCCGCGCCGGCGCCGAGCAGGTCGGCGACCTCGGCCAGCTCTTCGTGGGCCCCGCGCGCGCCGGTGCCCACCAGCATGGCGACCTTCTTGCCGGCGTTGAGGACGTCGGCCGCGCGCGCGAGGGCGGCGTCGTCGGGGGCGATGTCCGGGTACTCGATGCCCAGGCTGGACGGCACCATCTTGAACGCGTGCTCGGGCGGCGAGTACGGCAGTTCCTGGACGTCGCTGGGGATGATCAGCGCCGTCGGCGCCCGCTGGGTCATCGCGATGCGGATCGCGCGGTCTAGGACGTTGGGCAATTGCTCGGGGACGGTGACCATTTGGACGTAGTCGCTGGCGACGTCCTTGAACAGGCTCATCAGGTCGATTTCCTGCTGGTAGTTCCCGCCCATGGCGCTACGGTTGGTTTGACCGACGATGGCCACCACCGGCACGTGATCGAGTTTCGCGTCGTAGAGGCCGTTGAGCAGGTGGACCGCGCCGGGGCCCGACGTGGCCGCGCACACCCCGACCCGGCCGGTGAATTTCGCGTAGCCGACGGCCTCGAAGGCGCTCATCTCCTCATGGCGCGATTGGATGAACTGGGGCTTGTTGTCGGCCCGGCCCCATGCGGCGAGGAGCCCGTTGATGCCGTCACCGGGATAGCCGAACACGTGCTCGACGCCCCACGCCCGCAACCGCTCCAGCAGGTAGTCGGAGACCTCTTGTTTGGACATGTTTTTCCCTCCTGGGCAGACGGATCTTCAGTGCTGGTGGGTGGGCATGTGTGGCTGTTGGTTGAACCGCCTGCAAGCAGGTGTGACTACGGCAGGATGCCGCGGATGGGCGGCGTTGGCACTTCCCACACGTGCCGGATTACCCCGAATCGCTGTTGTTATTCGCGATCAGGGGCCCGCCCGGCGACTCACAGCCAGTTAACAGCTGCCCGTCGCGGGACGCTCACGCCGTCTTGCGCAGGGCGGGCGAGGCGCTGTCGGCCTTGGCCACACGCCGGATCAGCGCCCGCGTGGCATTGTCCAGAATCTCCTGGGCCACGTCGGGCTTGCGGGCGCGCTCGGCGCGGCGGGCCGCCGCGGCGATGGTCAATCCCTGCTCATAGCCGTCGACGACGCGGGGATCGACGTAGGAACCGCGGGCCACTGCCGGCGTGTTGCCCAGCTCCTCGGCCACCTCTTTCATCACGGCGGACACGACGCGCTTGGCGACCCGGCCCGACACGGCGGGGTCGGCGTCGGCGAAGGCCGCGGCCGCCAGCACCGTGCCATGCCACGTGCGCAGGTCCTTGACGGTGTAGTCGTCGCCGGCCAACTCTTTGAATCGGGCGTTGAGGTCGTCGGCGCGCACATCGATCCACCCGGAAGCGTTGCGGCACACCAGCAAGCGTTCGGTGCGGCTGGGCCGGCGCATCAACGCGCGCACCGCCCGGACCACGTCGGCGTCCTCGATTTCCACGGTGCGCCGGACCCCGCTCTTGGCCGGAAAGTCGAATTCGACGGCGTCACGCCGGACCACGACATGTTCACACAACAGGGTGGACAACCCGTAGGACTCGTGTTCCTCGGCGTATTGCTCGCCGCCGGCGCGGAAGTAGCCGCGATCGAGCAGCCGCAGCGCGAGCGCCAGCACCCGCTTGCGGGTCAAGCCTTGGCGGGCAAGGTCTTTGGCGATCGCTTCGCGCCACGCGGGCAGCCGCGTCGACAGTTCCAGCACGCGGTCGAACTTCTCCTCGGCGCGTTCCTGCTGCCAGGCGGAGTGGTAAAGGTACTGGCGGCGGCCGGCCGCGTCGACGCCGACCGCCTGGATGTGGCCGTTGGGGTACGGCGAGATCCAGACCTTCTTCCACGCCGGCGGAATGACGAGATCCTTGATGCGTTGCAGGGTTTCCGGATCGGAAACCGCCGCGCCATCCGGGTCGTAGTAGGCGAAGCCCTTGCCGCGACGTTTGCGCGCAATCCCGGGCTTGCTCAACACGCTGCGACGCAGTCGCATCTTTGGGCCCTCCAGTTTCGTTTGCCGGCCGCACCGATATTCGCCAGAAATACCCGCCCGCAAAGGCGTTCACACCGTGCGTCGTGACCCAAAAGAAGACGACCCGCCAAGTCCGGCGAACCGGACGGTGGCGGGTCGTCTCGTGGGCTGGATCAGCCGGCCATGAACTCGTGGTAGGCCGACTCCAGGTTCGGCGGCAGGGCGGTGACGTTGCACTGCCGTTCGGTGTCGCCGATCGGTGCCAGGATGCCGCGCAGGTCGAAGTACTCCTGCGGGTGGTCGGTGAAGTAGCTGCGCAGGCTCGATGCGGCCTCCGGACGCGGCTGGCCGTAGGCGGCCGTGACCACTTGGTTGGCTCCCGGGTGCGCCGCCAGATACTGCTCGGCCGATCCCTGCACCGAGGAGACGGTGGAGTTCACACCGGCGGGGCTGCAGTCGGGTGCCGCGGCCGCCGACGGTGCGCCGACGATGCCCATGGCCAGTCCCCCGAGCAGGCAGCCGGCGCTGATTCCGGCAACATGACGGCGCGCGACAATACTGCTGATTTTCATGGTGTTTGTTGTCCTTCGAAACGAAATGGTTTTGCTCTCGACTGAGGCTCCCGATCCTCGAAATCCAAAGTAGCGGAAGCGAACAGTGGCGATGTTCGCTCACGACGAACGCCGGGACTGTTGGGGCTGTTGGGACGGCCTTTGCTAAGCGAACGGTCAAACGGTCGGCAAATTTCTAAGAAAGTGCCCCCGTTCTTAACGAATCGTGATGTCGATCGTGACGCAATCGTTATTCCGCGGTGCGGCTATTGCCGACGATTGACCATCCCGCGCGACGGGTATCCCGGGACGTCCCCGCGATACGAGGGCGAAAGGTGGGCTTGCGGTGCGTGCGCAGCGGGTGGTGGCGCTGACGGCGTGGGCTTTCGCGGTGTGGATCCTGCTGACGTGGACCCCGACGGCGGAAAACCTGCTGGTCGGCCTGGTGGTCGCGGCGGGCTGCGGGTTCGCCCTCGCCCCGTTGGGGCCGGTGCCCGGGCCGTGGTCGGCACTGACGCCGCGCCGCCTCGCCGCGCTGGCCATGCTCGCGGCCGCCTGCGCGGCGCGCATCGTGGTGGCCAACCTGTCGCTGACCCGCCGCATCTTGTCGCCGTCGCGGCCGCTGCGTTCCGGCATGATCATCGTGGAGACGCAGGCGCGGTCGGACGGGGAACTCGCCGCGACGGGGCTGCTGACGTCCTTGGTGGTAGACAACCAGTTCGTCGACCTCGATCGCGGCCGGCGCCTGTTGCAATATCACGCAATGGCCGTGCCGCAGGGCCCGGCGCGGGAATCGGTGAACGGGCCGCTGGAAAGGCGTGTGATCGCCGTGACCCGGCATCGAGGCGGGAGAAGCCAATGAGCGGCGTGCTTTCGGGGGTCTGCATCGCGCAGCTGCTGGTGGCGTGCCTGCTGCTGATCCGGCTGGCGCGTGGGCCGTCGGTGTCGGATCGGGTGGTCGCACTGAACACCATCTCCACGCAGTGCGCGCTGGTGGTGTTGTTCTACGCGGCCGTCGCCGACCGGCCCATTTATCTGGACGTGGCGCTGTGGCTGGCTTCGTTCAGCTACCTCGGTGCGCTGGTGTGGGCGCGGTTCCTGGAGCGGGGCCTACTGTGAACTCCACCGCTACCGATACGCTGGTGATCGTCTTATGCGTTGTGGGAGTGTTCTTTTCGCTGAGCGGGGCGATCGGCATCCTGCGCATGCCCGATGTCTACACGCGAATCCAGTGCTCGTCCAAGACGATCACCGCCGGCGCGGTACCGCTGTTGGCCGGGCTGGCGGTGGCCAAAGGCCCCCTCACTGAGTACGGCTCGAGGGCACTGCTGGTCGCCGTGTTGCTCCTGCTGGTCAACCCCATTGCCGCGCACGCATTGGCGCGCGCGGCGTACAAGACCGGGGTGCCGATGTGGCGCGGCGCGGTGACCGATGAACCGAACCGGCTCGGACGGTCGTCCGACGGGCCCGGGGCCGGCCGGTGACCTCGCTGTGGGCGGTTGACTATCTGTGCCTGGGGCTGATCGTTGCCTGTGCGCTGCTGGTGGTGTTCCTGCGCAGCATCACCGGCTCGGTGATGGCCCTGTCGGCGATGGGCACCGTGCTGGGCGCGCTGTTCGTGGTGCTGGCCGCACCCGACGTCGCCCTGGCCACGGTTGCGGTCGGCGCGATCGCCCAGCCGGTCCTGTATCTGATCGCCATCGGCAAAATTCGCACCGACGTCTTCGACCGCGGTGACTTGGGCGAGGCCCTCGACGACGGCGGCGGTCGCGGTGACTGATCGACGATTGCCGCCCGAGGCCCGCTGGCATCGCCCCTGGCTGGGCGGGCTGCTGATCGGCGGTTTGGGCGCCGTCGTCGCGGTCGGCCTCACGGCCCTGCCCGACGGTTCGAACCCGTTGCCGGACATTGCAAGACACGCGATGGCGATCGCGTTGCCGCGGTGGGGGACCACCGAGGTGGTCAGCGAAGTCGTCTACGGCAGCAGGGCCTTCGACACGTTCGGCGAGACGTTTTTGTTGCTCGCCGCCGTCGTCGCGGTGCTGCTGCTCTCCCGGGGCCGCGAGCCGCGATCGGAGTTCGTCGGCGAAGCCAGCGCTGGACGCGTCGAGCAGGAGCACGCCGACCCCGACGAGGGACCCGACGAGCAGGAGTCGCAGGCGCGCTCGGCGGAAGACCAAGAGCGCCAAGACGAGCCGGAGCCCGCGCCCGAGCACGCCGACGACGACGCGCTGGGCGCGCCCGCGCCGGAGCGGGCGGTCGCGATGACGGTGGCGGTGCGGGTGGGCGCGCGCGTCGCCGCCGTCATCCTGGCGGTCGCCGGGGTCTACCTGGCGGCGTGGGGCTACACGCCCGGCGGCGGTTTCCCCGCCGGCGTCGTGCTGGCGGGCTGCGTCATCTTGCTCTACACCGCGCTCGGGCACCGCGCGGTGCGCGCCGCGGTACGCCCGGCGACACTGGAGGTCGCCGAAATGGCCGGTGCCGCAGCCATTGTCGCCGTCGGCCTGGCCGGCATGTGGCTGACCGGCTCATTCCTGGACAACTGGCTCCCGCTGGCGCAGCAACAAACGATCCGCGCCGGTGGCACCCTGCAGTTGATCTCGGCGGCCGAGTTGGTGGAGGTGGCCACCGGCATCACCATCGCGGTGTTCGCGTTGCTCGGCATGGGACACGATTGGACGCCCGACGAGGACGAGTCATGATCGTCGCCAACTACGTCGCCGCCGGGGTGTTGTTCTGCCTCGGATTGTTCGCGGTGATGGCGCGGCGCAACCTGATCAAAATCGTCCTGGGCCTGTCACTGATGGAGTCCTCGACGTATCTGCTGCTGGTGTCGATGGCCTACCGCAACGATTCGACCGCGCCGGTGCTGGCCGGCCTGCCGGCCGGGCGTACGCAAAAAGACCTCGTGGCCGGGAATGTGGCCGATCCGGTGCTGCAGAACTTCTGCATCACCGCGGTGGTCATCGGGGTGGCGATCACCGCGGTGTTCTTGACGGTGGTGGTCCGGGTGGCCCAGCACTACCGCAGCGTCGACGCGGCGGACCTGACCGAGCTGCGGGGCTGAGCCGGTGCCCACGCCCGCGCAGCTGCTCCCGCTGCCAGTGGTGCTCCCCCTGATCGGTGCGGTGCTGGCCCCGCTGGCCGCCCGGCGGGCGCGGCGGGCGCCGCTGTGGGTGGCGGTGACCGCGGTGAGCGCAGCGCTGGCGGTGCTGCTGGACGTCGGCGTGCGGGTGTTCGCCGGTACCGGTCATCTGTTGACACACTTTCTGTCCAACGAACACCCGGTGCGCGGGGCGTCGCTGGGGATCGCCTTGGTGGCCGACCCTTTCGGGCTCACCTTCGCCACGCTGGCCGCCGGGGTGGGCGTCGTGTTGGTGGTCAGCGCGCTGTCCGAACTCGGCGACCTCGGCCCGCGAGAGTTGGGTGGTCTGGCCTGCCTGGTGCAGCTGCTGCTGGCCGCGCTGATCGGGGCCGCGCTGACGGCGGACACGGTCAACCTGTTCGTCTGGTTCGAGGTGGCCGCGCTGGCCAGCTACGGCTTGACCGGTTTTTTTCTGGAACGCCCGATCGCGGTGGAGGCGGCCTTCAAAAACCTCGTCCTCACCAGCATCGCCGGATTCTCGGTTTTCATCGGCAGTGCGATGCTCTATTCCGCAACCGGGGCGCTGAACTTCGGGCAGCTCCACGGGGCCGTCGCCGCCGGTGTCACCAGGGCGATGCTGCTCGCGGTGGCCTTCCTGGTGGCCGGCTTCGCCACCAAGGCCGGACTGGTGCCTTTCCACGCCTGGCTGCCCGACACGCACACCCCCGTTCCGGGTGCGGTGTCCGCGTTGTTCTCGGCGCTGATGGTCGACCTTGGGGTGGTGGCGCTGGCGCGGATCAGGCTGCAGGTCTTTGTCAACCTGCCGTCGCTGCCGACGCTGCTGACCGGGCTCGGAGTGGCCTCGGCGTTGGTCGGCGCGGCGATGGCGCTGCTGCAGGACGACCTCAAGCGGTTGCTGGCCTGGGACACCGTCGCCCAAACCGGAGTCCTGACAACGGGATTCGCGAGCAACACCGCGGACGGCGTCGCGGGTGCGCTGTATCACCTGGTCAATCACGGCCTGTTCAAGGCGTTGCTCTTCCTGTGCGCCGGCGCCGTCGTGCACGCCACCGGGCTGACCAAACTTTCCGAGATGGGCGGGCTGGCGCGCCGGCGCCCGCTGCTGACCGCGGCGTTCACGGTCGGGGTGTTGTCGATCGCCGGCGTGCCGCCGCTGAACGGCTATGCCTCACTTGGCTTGATCCACAAGGGGTTGTCGGACCGGCCGGTCGTGCTGGGCTGTGCGCTGCTGGCGCAGGTCCTGACCGTCGCCGCCCTGGGCCGCGCCGCGTACCTGGGCTTCTACCGCCGCCGAAGTCAGGCGTACACCCATTTCGAGCCGATCCGGTCGGGCATGAAGGCCAGCCTGATCATGTTGAGTGCGGGCTGTTTGGCCTTCGGCGCGCTGGCCGGCCTGTTCGTCGCGCACGTCGCCGGCCCCGCCACCGCCGGGCTGCTCGACCCGGCCGACTACGCGGCGGGCGCGATGGGGGCCGGCGTCACATTGCCCGACGCCGGCGTGAAGTTCGCCTATTTCGAGCCGAAGACGTTGGGAATCATCGCGATTGAACTGGCCCTTGGTGTGTCGCTGCTGGTGCTGGTGCTGCGGGGCAACGGCGTCGCGCGCTCGCTGGGATGGCTGCGGCGCATCCACACCGGGAGCATCAACGATTACGCCGCGTACCTCACCGTCGGGATGATCGTGGTCAGTGGCGCGCTGCTGCTGTGATCTCAACTCCCGGCGGGTTCTTCGCCCTCGGCGGCGTGGTGCCCGTCGGTGCTGGGCGGCGCCAAGGTCTGCAGCCACGTGTCGACGTCGGGACCGACGACCACCGCGTGACCGGACGCCAGCAGCGCCCCGTTGGCGAGCGCGGCCACCGCGGGCCGCACGGTCCGCACCGGCCGGCTATCACCTTGTTGGGCAAGCAGTTTCGACGTCAGCTCAGGTAGCCGGATGTGGTTTGGACCGGTGATGGTGCGCGGGGTGTGCGACTGTCCCAGCGCCGCCTCGACGAGAACGTCGGCGACGGTGTCGGCGGCGATCGGCTGAATCAACCAGTCCTCGACGATCACCTCGTCACCGTCGCAGCTCACCGCATCGCAGTGGGTGGCGCATTCATACCACTGCGTGGACTTCACGATCGTGGTCGGTACCGGGCCGTCGAGCAGGATGTTCTTCGCCGCCCGTTTGGCCTCGTAGTAGGGGATGCCGTCGAGTTCCGGGTCTTCGATGCCGGCGATCGTCGGCACCACCAGGCGGTGCACCTCCTGGGTGGCACACGCGCCCACGATGTTGTGGGAGGCGGTGGCCAGAGATTGGCCGATGTCGGACGGCTCGGGCGGCACCGGGTCGGAGACGTCGATCGCCACGTCGACGCCCTCGAGCGCCTCGCACAGGTCCGCCCCGTTGAACAGATCGATGCCCTGCTCGCGGGAGATCTCGACCACCGCGACGTCGCGCGACCTCAGCCGGGCGACGACCCGGGACCCGGCCGTGCCGGTCGCCCCTATCACGGCGATGGTGGTCACCGCCCTCACCCCCCTTCGAGCCGCCGGCTAGTACTACCCGGTAAAGCCTCGTTCAAACCGAGCGCTCGGCCGCCCCGATACCTGAGCGCGCCAGCCGGGTTCGGCCACGTGATCACCCGCACACTTTCGGTGCCGTCCAGGCGCGACGCCAGACGGGCCGTTTGGCGCGGCTCGCGGCGGGAACGCCGTAGGTGCCATCGAGCGCAAGCTCACTCACCACCGAGAGGGAGGTCGACCCATGGGGGACCAGAAGAGCGGGCCGCAGGAAGCGGTGCAGGGCGCCGTCGAGGGCGTGAAGGGTAAGGCCAAGGAGGTCGGCGGGGCTGTGCTCGGCCGCGACGACCTCGCCGACGAGGGCCGGGCTCAGCAAGACAAGGCCGACGCCCAACGCGACGCGGGCAAGAAGGAAGCCGAAGCCGAGTCGGCGCGGGCCGGCGCGGACGCGGCCGAAGAGCGCCAGAAGAAGAACCAGTAAGCCGCTTGCCCGAGGGGTCCGGTCCGATCGTCGGGCCGGACCCCTTTCGCGCGTGGGGTTTCAAACCGCCGCGCCTGGCTATCCCTGGCATGGCCCGCTGGTACGGGCGCGCGGTCGGATGAGCGAGGTGGAACATGGGCGTTGGCGCTCAGGTGTCCAGGGTTGTCGCGTTTCTGCGCACGGGCTGCCCGCCGCTCGCCCCCGCGACGGGGTACGCGCCGCTGCTGGCGTTGTTGCCGCGACGGGTTGCTGACGACGAGGTGATGGCCATCGTTCGCAAACTTGTTGCGCCCCAGTGTCACCCGGTCGACAGCGCCGACGTCGGGGTGGAGATCATCAGGGTGACCGGCGAGGTGCCGTCGACGTACGACATCGACCGTGTCCTGGTGGCCATGGAATCGGCCGGCCATCGCGCGTCCTGAACCCGTGGTTCACACCCGCTGCAGGTCGACCACCAGCGGGCGGTGATCCGAAATCGGCATGGGACTGGCGTCGACCGCGCCGCCGCGCAGCGCGGGATCGTCGGTCAGGATGTGGTCGAGCTGGCGGTTGGGGTGATCGGCGGGAAACGTTTCGGCGGTGGCCAACGCCCGCATACCCGACCAGCGGCCAACGGTTTTCGGCGTCATGTTCAAGTCGCCGGTCAGCAGCCGAGGCCCCGGGAAACCACGCAGGTCATGAATCACGCGCAGCAGCTGGCGCCGGTTCCAGCCCGGAACGAACGACAGATGCGTGTTGGCCACCGTCAGCCCGCCCATCGGGGTGCGCAGCTGCGCGATCACCGCCGCACGCGGCTCCTCGTCGACGATCATCACCCGGTTGGGGCCGGGCAAGTACATCGGAAACCGCATCGGAATCCGGGGGAGCCGCAACACCTGCCAACTGGCCACCGGGTAGCGGGACAGCAGGGCAATTCCGTACGCGGCGGTCCCCGGCTGTTCGCGGCCGGTGGCGGCCATCCAGGTCGCCCCCGGGGTGCCGGAAATCGCCGCCACGAAGCGGTGCTCCACCGCGCCCATGGCCTCGGCCGCCGCCGCGGTCAGGTCGGCCCGCTCCGAGCGTGGCTGATCGCAGTCGACCTCCTGCAGGCTGAGCACGTCCGGATCGAGGCGGCGCACACAATCGCGCAGGCGAGAGACGTCGACACCATCCCCGACCGTGCGGCCGTGCAAGATGTTGAAGGTCGCCACGCGCATAGGCTTTCACCTACCCACTTTGCCGCTCGGGCACTCACCGCGGCAGTCCCGCAACGGTTGGGCGTGCGGGTCACCGAAATACGACTTCTCCGATCGCGGAGCCCACCGCGAGCAACCGCTGAAGCACGAATCTCGGCAAGATGGGCGAGGATTCCGCGTCGATGGGCTCGAGTTGGCTTCGGTAGCATTGCGCCGCGCGGCGTTTGCGATCCATCGCCCAACTGGGTGAGGGCACCGAATAGGCCCGGCTCCACGGCACCGCGGGATCGGCGAGATGCGCCCAATGCCACATCAGCACCGGATATTCCAGCAGCGTCGCGTCGGCGCGGGCGCACGCGGCCGAGGCCGCGCGTCCCACGGCCTCGTGATCGGGATGTCCGTCGCCCCGCCACGTCGCCGCACACCAGGTCGTCGGCCCGTCGCCCTCGAGGATCTCCGCCAGGGTGTCGGCCAGCGGGTCCTCGTGATCCGCGAGCTCACCGTCGGGAAAGCCCAACGAGATCGGGCTGGGGGCGTTCAAAAGACTTGCCGCCCGGCCCAATTCGTATCGGCGGATGGTTTCCATCCTGAGCCGATCCGAGGCCGACACTGCGGGCTGGGCGGCCCCACCGTCGCTGACCGAGACCACCTGGACGTCCACCCCCATCGCGGTCAGTTGGGTGGTCATCGCGCCGAGGCCGAGGGTTTCGTCGTCGGGATGGGGGGCGACGACGACCAGCCGTCGGCACTCCGCCAGATCCAATGCCGGCAGCGGTCTCTCCTCGAAAGCGGCCAGCCACAACGGCACCGGGGTGCCGCCGTGGGTCAGCGGATCGGCCGCAAACGCGCAGTTGCCCGCCGGCGCGGTTTTCACGGCGCCCTTACCGCCTGCTTGCCCGCCAACCGCCCGAGTTCGGCCAGGTCTCGCTCCGCATGGCTCTGCCGGATGTAGATGCTCAGATCGGCGACCCGTTGAGCGTGCCGCCCGTCCTGGCACAGCGGGCCCGGGCCCAGGGCGCGTCCGGTGCGTGTAATCGCTTCGTCGACAGCGTGTTCCACGACCGTGCGGACGCGACGGGCCAGCAGCTGCGCGGTCCCGGATCGGTCGAACGGATCGGCGTCGACCTGGATCGCGGCCTCGGCCAGGATCGCGTCGCTGGCGGCCAGCGCCGCATCGACCGCCCCCAGGTGTGCCAGCGAGTACGCGTCGGCGGATTGGCTTGCGGCGCAGCGATATAGCGGGTCCGCGACTCGGCGCGCCCCGCCGAGCCAACAGGCGGCGACACCGATTGCGCCGTGCCAGAACCCCGGCCGATTCGGGTAGGCTCCGGGATCGCCCACGGCGACGGCCTGGGCGTTGGTGAACTGGACCGGCCTGGTGTCGCTGCCCGCCATCCCCGCGTTCCACCAGGTGCTGGGCAACGCCTTGACGGCGGGATCGGTCACCGTCACCGCGAACAGTCCCTGGGACCCGTCCTCGAGCCGCGCGGTCACCAGCGCGTGCGTGCAGAACCCGGCACCCGCACACCACACCTTGGTGCCGTGCAAGGTGTACACGCCGTCGGTGTCGGTGGCCGTCAGCGCCGTGTCCGGGGCCTCCGCGGTCCACACACCCCACAGCTGGCCCGGGTCGGGCGGCTTGCCGCCCAACTCATGCAGTATCGCGACCGCGTCGACGTGGGACTCGGCGATCCTGGCCGCGACGATGTTGTCCTCGGCGAGCCGCGCCAGCCGCTGCCAGCGTTCGGCCGTGCGTCCCGACGCGGGAAGGGGCAACTCGAGCCGTCCGGACTCGAGCCAGTGCTCGACCAGGCCCGCCGTCACGCCGGACCACCCGCAGCGAGCGCCCTCGATCGCATGAGGGTGTCGGGGGCGCAGGCCGAAATCACGACGGCCGCAGCATCATATGGGCGTGGCACCGCGGTTGACATAACGGACGATTTCCCCGTTGCGGGCAAGTTAAACGGCCTTACGACCGCCCGTCGTCAGGTTGCCCGCGCCGTCGGCGGGGTATCACCTAAGGCACCATGTCACCCCTCGACGCACATGCCGACGCGACCAGCTGCGCCTCGCGGTTGCGGGAGGCGTTGAAGTGCGCTGCCTCGGCGCTCAAGGAACATGGGCCGCGCTTCGCGCTGGCGGGCAGCTACGCGTTATGGGCTTACGGCGCACCGGAACCCAGCCACGACGTGGACCTCGTGGTGGCCGAGGCCGACGTGGAGACCGCGGTGGCCACGCTCACCAACGCCGGCTTCGCTATCGAACGTCCCCCGGAGGATTGGTTGTTCAAGGCGCGCACCGGCGACACGCTCGTCGACGTGCTGCATCGCATCAACGGCGTGCCCGTCGCTGCCGACGCGCTGGAACAGGCCGAAGTGCAGGAAGTCCTGGCGATCAGCATGCCGGTGCTGCCGCCCACCATGGTGCTCGTGCAGCAGTTGCGCTCCCTGGGGGAACACCACTGCGACTTCGCCAGGTTGTTGCCGGCCGTGCGCGCGGTGCGCGAACGCCTCGACTGGCAGCGCATCGCGGCGCAGACCGCCGACAACGATTACGCGGCCGCCTTCTTGGTGCTGGCCGAACGGCTCGGCCTGACGCGTCAGTGATTACGCAGCTTGGCTACCAGCTTGTCCTTCGTCAGGCTCGAGTAGCCTGACATACCAAGCTCTTTAGCCCGCTTCTTCAGTTCGGTCACGGTCCAGTCCTGGTAGGACCCGGACTTGCCGCCCTTGCGGCCCACCGAGGATTTGCCCCGGCCGGCGGCCGCATTCGAAATCCGCGCGGCCTTCTCCTTGGAGTCACCCTTCTTGCGCAGATCCTGGTACATCTTTTCGTTCTTGATCGACGAACGCGGCATGATCCATCCTCCTGTCCACGATGAGACGCCTTTTCAGTTATGCCCGCGGTGGCTGCGGGGAAAACACCGGCGCTAGGCCGGAACCGGGTCGGTGCGCCGCTGCCAGCACCGGTGCCGCGCGAGCGCGTCGGCGAATTCCTCGACGAAGCGGTCGGGCAACTCGTCGGCGGCGGCTTTAGTGGTGATGACCGACTGGTCGTTGAGCACGTCGGTGTCCTCGGCGAGGCGGTTGGTGATACCGGCGGTGCGCAGCAGATCGACGCCGGCGCCGTAAGCGCCGATGGGCTTGAGGTGCTTGTAGGCCTCGGTCACGAAATGCACCGCGTAGCCGTCGTTGGACAGCGTCGCGATCGAGCGCGGTCCGCACGCCACGACAACCGCGTCGTAGAGCACTGACGCCATCGTGGTGAAGGAGCGGTCGACGGGAAGCTCGCCGCCGGAACCGCCTTCCAGCGTGCCGCCGGCCACCGGCGCCAGCACCTCGACCATGGCGCCGCGCTGTCCCATCAGCTCGATGAAGCGCTGTGTCCCCACCACGTCGACGCCGTCGGCGGCCAGCACCGCGACCTTGCGCGATTCGATGGTGTCGCCCGCGTCGATGACCTGTGACAGCGCCGGCGAGGCGGTCACCGTGTCGACCTGTTCCTCGGGGGGCGCGGGCAGCCCCAGTTTCGCGGCGACCTGGGCGGCCAGCTCACCGTCGACCCGCGCGAGCTGCGCCACCACCGCCGAACGGATCTCGGGCATTTCCACCTTGCCGAGTTCGAAGGCGAACGCCGCGACAATGTGTTCGGCTTCCACAGCCGTCATGCTCTTCCAGAACATCCGCGCCTGGCTGTAGTGATTCTCAAAGGCCTCGGCGCGCTTGCGCATGGTCTGCCCGTCGACGCGCTGGGTGTAGTGCCGGAACACGTTCTCGTCGGCCAGGGCTGGGCAGCCGCCGCCGATGCTGTTCTTGTAGTAGCTGGACCTGCCCTGCGGGATCGCGTGCTGCCCGTAACCATCGTGCTGGTTGGTCCGGACCTCGGCCACCGGACGGTTGATCGGCAGCTGGGCGAAGTTGGGGCCGCCCAACCGGATCAGCTGGGTGTCCAGGTAGGAGAAGTTGCGGAACTGCAGCAGCGGATCGTTGGTGAAGTCGATGCCGGGCACCACGTTCGCCGTGTGAAACGCGACCTGCTCGGTCTCGGCGAAGAAGTTGTCCGGGTTGCGGTTCAGCACCATCTTGCCCACGGGTCGAACCGGAACCTGTTCTTCGGGAATGATTTTCGTCGCGTCGAGCAGATCGAAATCGAAGTTGAACTCGTCCTCCTCGGGCACGAGCTGAACCCCGAGTTCCCATTCCGGGTACTGGCCCGACTCGATGGCCTCCCACAGGTCGCGGCGGTTGTAGTCGGGGTCTTTGCCGGCGATCTTTTGGCATTCGTCCCAGATCAGTGAGTGCACGCCCAGCCGCGGCTTCCAGTGGAACTTCACGAAAGTTCCCTCGCCGCGGTCGTTTACCAGCCGGAAGGTGTGCACGCCGAAGCCCTGCATCATGCGGTAGCTGCGCGGCAACGCCCGGTCCGACATCAGCCACATGATGGTGTGCAGGGTCTCGGGCTGCAGCGACACGAAGTCCCAGAGGGTGTCGTGCGCCGACTGCGCCTGCGGAATCTCGTTGTGCGGCTCGGGTTTCACCGCGTGCACGAAGTCGGGGAACTTGATGCCGTCCTGGATGAAGAACACCGGGAAGTTGTTGCCCACCAGGTCGTAGTTGCCTTGTTCGGTGTAGAACTTGGTGGCGAAGCCGCGCACGTCGCGCACGGTGTCGGCCGAGCCGCGTGACCCGGCCACCGTGGAGAACCGCACGAACACCGGGGTTTGCAGGCCGGGCGTCGTCAAGAATTTCGCCGCGGTGTACTGCGCCAACGAGTCGTCGTACGGCTCGAAGTAACCGTAGGCGCCGGCGCCCCGCGCGTGCACCACGCGCTCCGGGATGCGCTCGTGGTCGAAGTGGGTGATCTTCTCGCGGGCGTGGAAGTCCTCCAGCAGGGTCGGTCCCCGCTCACCGACGGTCAACGAATCGTCGGTGTGGTCGACGCGCACGCCCTGCTGGGTCGTCAGGTATCCGGTGTCCCGACGGAACCGTGCGGACTCCAGGTCTCGCTGCTTGGGATTCTGGTCGGTGGCCATGGCCTGCCTCTCTGCCTGATTTGGAATGGGGCCCGGTTTTGCTGTGATGGGGACTGCTTTGCTGTGCTGGGCCGCTCAACGGTGTGGGGGTACCACCGTCAAACCCGTGTAAAACAGCCCGAACGCGCCCCTGTCCCTCACTTCGAGGGTTGCCTGGCATCGATAGGGGTAGACGAAAGTGGTGATTGCGGCGGCTGATGGTGGCGGCAGAAATCGGGCGGTCCGCGACCCGCATGGGAGCGACGTCGGATGAACGTTCCTCCCCCGGAAATCCGGATCGAGACGGACATTCGCAGGGACATACCCGTCCTGACGATGGAGGGCGGGCTCGATAGTGAGACCTATCTCGCGGTCCGCGACGCGGTGATCAAGGCCGCGATCGACGGGCCTCCTGCGGTGATAGTTGATGTCGACCGTCTGCGCGCTACATCCGTTTCCGCCTGGTCAGTGTTCAAAAGTGCTCGTTGGCATGTCAGTGTGTGGCCGGACGTACCGATACTGCTGGTATGCGGACGCGCAGCGGTACGCCGGGCGATCGCGGCGGCCGGCGTCACCCGATATGTGCCGATACATTCCACCCGGACGCTCGCGCTGGACGCTGCGCGCGATCGATCGTTCGAGGTCCGGCGACGGGCGCGCACCGAGCTTCCGCGATCCAGTGGCAGCATCGGCCTTGCACGTGGCGTGGTCACGGATCGGCTCAAGCAATGGGATATCCGCGAGGTCGTCGCGGCCGCGGCAACAGTGGCGACCGTTTTCGTCGAGAACGCTCTTGACCACACCGAGAGCGCGCCGGTGTTGATCGTCGAGAGCTATCGAGACGCCGTCACCGTCGCGGTCGAGGACGACAGTCCTCATCTGCCCGGACGGCGCGAAGATGCCGACCGCGGCGCCGACATCGTCTCCGGACTGGCCATCGTCTCCGCGGTGACCCGGGCGTGGGGGACTGCGCCGACGCGGTCGGGCAAGACTGTATGGGCAGTGGTCGGTCGGGAGAACCAGCTCTGATCCCTCGCCTGGGCGCCGGCGCGCGCCGAGCGGGCGTCTAACCAGTTCAACCGGGCGCTGCGGAAGAATCGCCAGCCCCGGAGGCGAAGCGGGGATCTCGTTCGTTTCGCGGATGCCCGCCGGTGGTATGCCACGTGATGTCGGCGCGCGGCGCCTGGGCGGAGGGAATCGCGGTTTGAAGATCGCAATCGTCAGCGGTGATGACGTGGTCGGGGAGGACCCCGAGCAGCTGGGCACCGCGCTGACCACCGAGGGGCACGACGCGACGGTCTGCCGACGGCACAGCGGTCGACGGCGAGCCAAGGCCCCCGGCGGCTACCGCTGTGTGACGGTCCCCGTCGGCCCGCGCGCGGTGGGCTCCGCCAACGAGGTGTTGCCCTACGTCGGGGACTGGGCGGCCAAACTCGAGCGCGTCTGGACGAAGGAACCCCCCGACGTCGTGCACGCCTACGGGTGGCTGGGCGGATTGGCCGCCCAACTGGCCGCACGGCGCCGGCGCGTCCCAGTCGTGCAGAGCTTTCTTGGCCTGGCCGGCGCCACGCACCCCCCCGCCCTGTTCCAGGCGCAAAACAGCGAGCGCGGGCGCGTCGAGCCGCTGCTGGCGCGTAGTGCGACGTGGGCGACCGGCGAGAGCAGCGCCGAGCTCGACATGCTGGCCCACCTGCGTCACAGCCGGGCGCGGGTGTCCACCCTCACCTGCGGCGTGGACTCCGAACTCTACAGCCCGGCCGGTCCGGAAATAGCTCGTGGCGCGCTGCAGCGAGTTCTGTGCGTGGCGCCGAACCCGTTGCAGGATAACGGCTTTGATATCGCGATCAGCGCGCTGTACCGGGTTCCCGGTGCGGAGTTGGTGATCGCGGAAACCGACGCGACCAACGCCGTGCACGACGACGCGCGCGCCCAGTTGCAGTACCTGGCCAAAGAATTCGGTGTTGCCGACCGCGTCCGCTTCGCGGGCACGATCCCCGGCAACGACCTGCCGATGTGGATCCGGTCCGCCGACGTCATGGTGTGCACGCCCCGCCAGCCGCCACGTCCCACCTCCGCGCTGCAGGCCATGGCCAGCGGCGTGGCGGTGGTCGCCGCGACCATGGGCGCCCTGGCCGACGTCGTCCTCGACGACATCACCGGCGTCGTGTTGCCGCCCGAAGATCCCGCCGGCCTGGCTGCCGCATTGAGAAGGCTTCTCGCCCAAAGCTTTCAATGCGAGAGCATGGGGGCGGCCGGTCGCAGCCGCGCGCAGTCACGCTTCGCGTGGCAGCGCATTGCGCTCGACGCGCTGAATATCTACCAAAGGCTCGGGGCGCACGAGAAGGCACCGGCGGGTCTGTCATCGACGGCGGCGCGGTGATGCAATGACGGGGGTACACGCGGCCCGCCATCTGGGCCGGCCATGACCACCGCGACGCGTGGGACCGACTCCAAGCCCTCCGGGGTGGTCAGTTCCGCCGTCGCGCCGGCCGAGGCGACCGGGGCCGAATGCTGCCCCGACGCGGAGCGCCGGCTCCATCCGGTCGCGGTGGAATGCAGGCAATTTCGCAGTGCCGATGCGCAAGCGGCGCGGCGGTTGTTCGCCGGCGCCTATCGGCCGGGCTGGCGGCTCTCCGAATTCACCGGCCACTGCGCGGTGTCGCATCGGCGTAGGGACACCGGGACAATGACGGTGGACGAGGTGGCGATCCAGGGCCGACTGACACTCGAAATCCCGGCGAGCGACACCATCGTCGTGATTCAGCCACGCACGGGATCGTTGAGCGTTGCGGCCGGGCCCCCGGCGACGCCGGACTTCCCGATACTCATCGCCCACGGCATGTCCTGTGTATTGCGCTGCAACGGTGCCCGTTTCGATGTCGTCGTCCTTGCGCCGGAGGTGCTGCACGCGGTCGCCGCCGAATGGCACACGGCGCTGTCGCAACAAACCCAGTTCCTGAAGTGGCGCCCACGTTCGCGCGCCGCGGTGCGGGCCTGGCGTCGGGCGCTCGACTACGCGTTGACCACGCTGGCCTCCACCGACACCGCCCAGCAGCCGATGATCGCCGCGGCCATGGCCAACCTGCTGGCCGGCGCGTTGCTCGAGTGCTACCCGTCCAACCTGACCGAGCAAGATCCGGCCGGTGATGCCGCACTGCCCGAAACGCTCAAGGAGGCAGTGTCGTTCATCCACCGCCACACCACCGAGGACATCGGCATCAACGACGTCGCGGCGGCGGTGCATCTGACACCCAGGGCGGTCCAGTACCTGTTTCGCCGCCAGCTCGACACCACACCCACCGAGTACATGCGTCGTATCCGGTTGCGCCGCGCTCATCTAGAGCTGATCGCGGCGACGGCAGGCACCTCGACCGTGACCGAAATCGCGCAACGGTGGGGGTTCGCGCACACCGGACGGTTCGCGGTGCTCTACCGCCACACCTACGGGCAAAGCCCCCACACCACGCTGCGCCAACAGACCCCGGGGTGAGGGCCGCGGTCAACCGCTCAACCGGTGCAGCAGCTGGTTCGCGGCGTAGCGGCCACTGAACACCGCGCCGGCCGCCGTGGCCGGATTGTCCACGCCGACCGCCTCGCCCGCCAGGTAGAGCCGGTCGCCGATCGGCTCCTGTAGTCGGCGCCGGTCGTCGGGACCCGAGCCGGGCGCATGAAACGAATAGGCGCCGAGCGCATAGGGATCGACGCTCCAGTTCGACGTCCGGACGTCCGTCAACGCGATACGGTCACCGAAGAGTCGGCGCGCGATCGGCAGCGCGCTGGCCAACAGATCGCTGGGCGAGCGCGCCTCCACGAATCGGCCGCGGGTGCCGCCGTTGAGCGCGACGGCGATCGGGCCCGCGTCGCTTCCCGCGGTGAACCATTGCGACCACAGCCCGTCTTCGGGGCCGAGGTATTGGTAGAAGGCGTTGTCCACCTTCCAGGTTCGTGCGTCGAAGCGGAAGAAGCTCTTGGACAGGACGCCGAAGCCCAGCGCGTCGATCGCCCGGGCGTGCCCGTCGGGCAGGGGTGGATCAAACGCGAGCGCACCGGCTTTCAGCAGGCCGAGGGGGACCGTAACGATCGCGGCCGGTCCCCGCAGCGCCCGGTGCTCGGTCCGCACGACGACGGCGTCGTCACGGTGCGCGATCGCGGTGACCGGTGTCTCGAGCTCGATCGTCAGTCCGTCGGCCAGCGACTTGGGCAGCGCGTCATAGCCGTTGGTGATCACGTCCTGGTCGCCGCCGGCATCGTCACCCTTGTCAAACGTGCTCGCCGACAGCTGATCCGCGTCTGCGGCGTATTCGTCCTCGACTTCGGTGGTGAGATAGAAGGCCAGTTGGGCGCGGTCCGACGGGGAGAGGTTCGCGGCGGTGGCGGCGGCCTTGACGGCGTCGCCCAAGCTGCCGGCGCTTCGTCGGTTGCGGGCCCGTTCCACGAACGCGCGCCAGGTGGCGGTGCGGTAATCCGCCGGCCGCAGAGCGGGATCGGCCACGAGTTCAGCCCAACCGTAGTAGTCGGTGGCGACCAGCCGGGCCCCCGCCCGTCGCGCCAGTTCGGTCAGCGGGTTGTCCCTCGCGCCGTGGATCCACGACGCGCCCAGCTCCAGCGGGACCCCCCAGCCGCGGTCAGTGCACACCCGGCCCCCGATGCGGTCGCGGGCTTCGAGGACCCGCACCGCGCGTCCGGCGTCGGCGAGGGTGCGCGCGGCGGACAGTCCCGCCAGCCCGGCGCCGACGACGAGGACCGCGTCGGTGTCCTCCGGCGCGCGGCCGGTGGCCGGCGGCGGGTGTCGGGGCGCGCACGCGGCCGCCATCTGAGCGGCGACGACGCCCGTGGTGGCCGCGAGGAACGCCCGCCGCGACAACCGAGACACGGGTCTAAGCGTCTCATAAGAATCGTTTGCCGGATTTCCCAAATCCCTAACGGATATCGGGATAAAATCGTCTCATCCTTAGCTGCGGCGACGGGGCCGTGTTCGAGGGGGGAGCGGGACATGAGTGCTCGGCGGGCGGTACGCGCAGTTGACCCGTTCCCCGAACGGCTCCCGCCGAGTCGCACCGTGCCGGTCCGAGCGGTCGACGGCACCCGGCTGCACGCGGAGGTGTTCGGGCCCCCCGACGGGTATCCGATCGTCCTGACGCACGGCATCACCTGCGCGATCCGCGCGTGGGCCTACCAGATCGCGGATCTGGCCGGTGACTACCGGGTGATCGCGTTCGATCATCGCGGGCACGGCCGCAGCGGGGTGCCGCGGGCCAAGGGGTACAGCCTCAAACACCTTGCGTCCGACCTGGATTCGGTGCTGGACGCGACGCTGGCACCGCATGAGCGGGCCGTGGTGGCCGGCCACTCGATGGGCGGGATCACGATCGCGGCGTGGTCGGAGCGCTACCGGCACAAGGTGCCCCGGCGCGCCGACGCCGTCGCGCTGATCAACACCACGAGCGGCGACCTGGTCCGCAACGTGCAACTGCTCGCGGTGCCGCACGGGTTGGCGCCGGCGCGGGTGCTCGCGGGGCGGGCACTGATCAGCGCGTTCGGTGGGTTTCCCGTCCCGGGTGCGGCGCGCATCCCGAGCCGTTACGTGGTCGCGATGCTGGCGACCGGGCGCGACGCCGACCCGAGCATCGCCCGCTTGATCTATGAGCTCTTCGAGAAGACGTCGCCGCTGGGGCGGGCCGGCTGCGCGCGGGCGCTGGTCACGTCGATGGGGTCGCGCTATCTCGACCTGAGCGGGCTGACGGTGCCGACGCTGGTCATTGGCAGCGAACGCGACCGGCTGACACCCATCGGCCAGTCCCGCAGGATCGCCCGCGACGTGCCCAATCTGGTCGGGCTGGTGGAGTTGCCCGGCGGGCACTGCTCGATGCTGGAGCACCCCCGCGAGGTGAGCGGCCAGCTGCGCGCGTTGGCCGACGCGGCGATCCACCACGCCGCGACCAGTCGGATCAGCTCATAACAGCGCGGTGATCTCGGCCGCCGCACGCTGGCCGGACCTGATCGCCCCATCGAGGAACCCGGTCCATTCGTCGGCGGTTTCGGTGCCGGCCCAGTGAATCGGGCCGACGGGTTCGCGCAACCAACGTCCGAACCGGGTCCACGACCCCGGCGGCACCGCCGCCGTCGGACCGCCAGGCGCGAATTCCTCGGCGCCCCAACGATGATCGACGTAGTCGAGCGGTTTGAGCGCATCGTCACCGAAAAGCGTTGCAAAGCAACGTAACACGTCGCGTCGGCGCTGATCGCCCGGCAGCGAGTCGAACGCCCGGGCGTCGACGAAACCCATCAGGATGCCCGGACCGTCGGGGTGCGGGCTGACGTCGAACGTGATGAAAACGGGGCCCTGATCGGACAGCGCCTGCCCGGAGAAGCCGTCGGTCCGCCAAAACGGTGTGGAATAGGCGGCATACGCCTTGCTGAGCCGGCCCTGCGGCCAGTGCCGGGCGAGTTGCTCGTACTCGGCGGGCAGCGGGGGAGTGAACTCGATCGCGGCGCGATGGGCCGGCGGGATCGCGACGATGACGAAGCCGGCCTCGGTCTCGCCGACGTCGGTCGTGACGGTCACGCCCGCACCGTGGCGTTCGATGCGCCGCACCGGTGCGCCCAGCACCACCCGCGTGTCCAATTCGGCGGCGGCGGCCTCGGCGATCTGTTGCGTGCCCCCGGGAAAGCGGTCCTGTTGGGCGCCGTCCTCGACGTCGAGCAGCCGGTCCAGGCCGCCGGCCGCGTGCGCGTAGCGGGCGGCGTGCAGCATCGACACGTCGTCGGGTTCGCACCCCCAGGTCACCCGCGCCACGATCGCCAGCAGGTCGTGCGACGAGGCGGTCGCCCGCACCGAGCGCAGCCAACCGCCGAGCGACAGGCCGTCGAGTTCGCGCGCCCGGCGGGCGTCCCACGGCGCTGCGAGCGGGACGGCGCGGGCGATCCGGTCGAACTGCCAGCGCAGCCGCCCGATGTCCAACAGGCCGGTCAGCGACAGCTTGGGAATGGTGCCGCGATAGGCGTGCGTCCAGCCGCGCCAGTGGATCAGGTTCTTGCCGTCGTGATGCGTGGGCGTGGTCGGGACGTCGAGTTCGGCCGCCATCGCCAGCACGGCGTCTTGGGTCGGCCCGACGAACGTGCCGCCCAGATCGGCCGGCAATCCGGCGACGCTGCCGGTCAGCGACCGCCCGCCAACCCGGTCGCGGCCCTCGAAGACGACCACGTCATGGCCCTGCCGGTTCAGCTCACGCGCGGCGGCGAGCCCGGCAAAGCCCGCTCCGACCACGACGACGTCGACGATCCGGGGCGGCTTTGACACGCGGTCTAGTGAACCGCATTTCTGCGATTCGCAGGGCGAAATTGTGAAGCGCGCACCGGTTACGGCGCGACGGTCAACCAGTCTTTGAATCCCGACGGGTCGTGCCGGCCCAGCGCGCCGTGCTCGTAGAGGCCCCAGCCCTCGACCGGTGGCTTGTCGCCGTCGCGGCACACCGCCCGGCCGACGTGGTCGATCACGCCGAACCCCGCGCGCGCGACGATCGCCGGATCGGTCATGTCGTAGGTCAGCCGCTCGGCGAACTTCTCGCCCTTCCACATGCCGTGGATCCAGTCGGAGTCGCCACCGTAGCCGCCGCCGACGTGGATGGGGACCGGCAGCTTGGACTCCACGTCGAAGTGCACGTCGGTGCCGTCGGGGGCGGTGGCCTCGATGGTCGCGGCGGTCGGGATGCGGGTGCCGGAGCGGTAGTGGATCTTGACCCGCGGCCAGCCCAGCTGCTCGACGCGGCCGTTGCGCCAGATCCGGGTGCAGTCGTTGAGCGAGCGGAACCCGTTGGGCTCCTCCTGGATGATCAGCACGATCGCGAAGTCGTCGAACGCCATCGGCACGTACAGCCACCACATGCCCTCGAAGGGCGGGTCGGCCGGCCGGCCGGCCGGCTCGGCCTCGCCGATCGGGCGGATACCCCAGGACCGGTCGCGGCTGCCCAGCCAGGTGTTGGGGTCGACGGTGATTTCCTCGCCGTCGATGACGATGTGCCCGCTCCAGCTGCCGAGCTGGGCAAAACGCTGGGCGTCCAGCGTGACCCGGTTGCCCGAACGCAGAATGTGCGGCTGCTCCTGGACGACGTCGAACAGCCCTTTCCAGGTGAGATCGGCTGCGATGCCTTCGGTTTCGTCGAGCACGATGCGCAGCTTGTGCAGCGGCTCGACGACTTCGACGCGGTAGCCGTTGACGTGCTGGTTGAGCCGATCCTGGTCGATGGCGTCCGAGACGTGGACGGCGGTCTGGGTGTCCCCGCGCCGCACGAGCAGGAACGCGTCCTTGACCCCGAGGTTGGGGTAGTAGCCGATGCCGCTGATCACAAAGATGTTCCCGGTGCGGTCGTGGGCGTTGAAGTAGGAGCGGTCGTAGAAGTTGCGGTCCGAGGAGCCCGGCCACGCGATCGGCTGGGGGATCTGATGTACCGGGTATTCGTCGAGCGGTCCGAGCATTACTGGTCCTCTCCGATCAGACGTTTCATCAACCCGGCGTGGTAGAACAGCGATTCGACGTCGTCGGGCTTTTCGGTTTCGCCGAAATGCACCCGCCGCGCGCCGGTGCGCATGAACACGCACGCCCACATCACGCCCGAGTACACGTAAAACCAGTGCAGGTCGCCGATTTCGACACCGGCCAGGCGTGCGTAGGTGGCGCGCACGTCGTCTTCGCGCATCACTTCCGGCAGCCCCGGCAGCGTGGCCAGGCCAGCGAGCTCTTGAAAGACCATGTGCGCGAAGATCATCCACGCAACGTCCAGCTCGCGGGGCCCCAGCGTCACCATTTCCCAGTCCAGCACCGCCACCGGCGCGAAGTCGTGGTACAGCACGTTGCCGACCCGCGCGTCGCCCCACAGCAGCACCGGTTCGGCGGCGGCCGTCTCGGCCGGCCAGTTGGCCTCCAGCCAGTCGAAGGTGCGTTCCAGGAGCGGCGATCGCCCGATGTCGGGCACCGCGAAGTCATACCAGGACCGCACCCAGTTGAAGTGCTTGCGCAGCGCGGTGTCGCCGGTCTGGCCCTCGGCGAGGAAGCCAAAGGTGTTCTGCGCGTCGGGAATCGAGTGCAATCGCGCCAGCACGCCGACGGTGGCGTCCTGGAGTTCGCGTTGCCGCTCGGCGGGCGCGTCGGCGAACCAGTTGCCGCCGAACGTGTAAGGCATGACGTCGGGCGGCACCTCCCCATCGACGTAATCCATCACGAAGAACGGTGTGCCCAGGACGTTGCCGGTGTTCTCCAGCCAGCGCACCCGGGGCACGGGCACGTCGGTGAGTTCGCCGACCTTGCGGATGACGTCGAATTGGTGGTCGAGCCGGTAGGTCGGGAAGACCTGCACGTCCGCGGCGGTGGGCGCCACCCGGGCCACGAGCTTCTGCTCGGTCGGCTGCCCGTCCTGCTGCCAGCGGGTGGTCAAGATGATGGTCTCCGACGACATGCCCGTCGAATCCACGCCGCTTTCCACGGTCACCTCGGGCTTTGCGCCGTCGGGCAGTACGGTAGAAAGCCAGCGCGACATCACCGTCGGCAACGTGGTGACGTCGCGGCTGGAGCGCTGCAGCCGGTCGACGTTGTCGACTGCCGGTTCAGTGGCCACGGGAGTGCCTCCATTCTTTGAGACTTTTTCGCGGCAATTACGATACGGTAGGTAGCGTTATGAAAGCAGACCCGTCCGGCCTTGACAAGGCCCCCGGCGCCGGACGCCCGCGCGATCCGCGTATCGACTCGGCCATTCTATCGGCGACCGCGGAACTGCTTGTCCAAACGGGCTATTCAAATATCAGTCTGGCCGCGGTGGCCGAGCGCGCCGGCACCACCAAGTCGGCGCTGTACCGGCGATGGTCGAGCAAGGCCGAGCTGGTGCACGAGGCCGCCTTCCCGGTCGCCCCCACCGCGCTGGAGGCGCCGGCCGGGGACATCGCCGCCGACATGCGGATGATGATCGAGGCCACCCGCGACGTGTTCACCACCCCGGTGGTGCGCGCCGCGCTGCCCGGCCTGGTCGCCGACATGACGGCCGATCCCGCGCTCAACGCGCGCGTGATGTCGCGGTTCGCGGACTTGTTCACCGCGGTGCGGCTGCGGCTGCGCGAGGCGGTTGACCGCGGCGAAGCCCATCCCGACGTGGATCCGGACCGCTTGATCGAGTTGATCGGGGGAGCGACGATGTTGCGGATGCTGCTGCGCCCGGAGGAAGAGCTCGACGACGCGTGGGTGGAACAGACCACGGCCATCGTCGTGCACGGAGTGCGGCGATGACGGGCCGGCTCGCCGGGCGCGCCGCGATCGTCACCGGCGCCAGCCGCGGCCTCGGCCGCGCGATCGCGTTGGCGCTGGCGGCCGAGGGCGCCGCGGTGGCGGTCGGCGGGCGCACCGAAGAGGTCTGGGACGACCGGCTGCCGGGAACGATCGGTGAGACGGTCGCCGACGTGGAGGCCGCGGGCGGACGCGCCGTCGCGGTGCGGGCCGATCTGACCGACCGCGAGGAGATCGCCGGGCTGGTGGACTCGGCGCGAGAGGCGTTGGGCCCCATCGCCATTCTGGTGAACAACGCGGCCTTCACCGCGCCCGGCCGCCCGCCGGTGCCCGGCGCCGAACCGCGCACCAAGCCCGCCAAGCCGCCGAGCGGCGGCGCCAAGCCGGGCTGGCCGGGATTCGTCAGCACGCCGTTGCACGCGTATCGCCGGCATTTCGATATCGCGGTGTTCGCGGCTTACGAGCTGATGCAGCTGGTGTGCCCCGACATGATCGAGGCGGGCGGCGGCTCGATCATCAACATCACCTCGGTCGCGTCGCGACTGCCCGGTGATGGTCCGTACGCCGACCGCAGCGGCGGTGTGCTGCCTGGTTACGGCGGATCCAAAGCCGCGCTCGAGCATCTCACCCAATGCGCGGCGTTCGATCTCACCGACCACAACATCGCGGTCAACGCGCTGTCGCCGTCCAAGCCGATCCTCACGCCGGGGCTTTCCTACTATGCCCGCAACTTCGACGACACCGCCTCGGCGGATGAATTCGCCCGCGCGGCAGTGGAATTGGCGCTTGTCGACCCCGGCAAGGTCACCGGACGCAGCATCGGGCACCTGCAGGTACTCGACGGCAGCTTCCGGCCTTTCGCGCTCGACTAGGCGGGTGCGGAATCGCCCTCGGGCGGGTCAGGATCGCCGCGGAGCAGCTCGTCGGGATGGTGCGCGTGATTGATGCCCGGCGGTCCGGCCCCGTCGCTCCAGCGGAGTCGCCCATTGCCGGCGACCGCGGTTCGCCATTCGCCCCGGCTCGCCGCGCGGTGGTCGGAGCCGCAGGCGAAAAACAGCTTGTCCGCGTCGGTCCGGCCGCCGTTCGCCCACTCGGGCGCATGATGGACCTCGCAGTGATAACCGGGTTCGAGGCAATTGGGCCGGGTGCATCCGCGGTCGCGCGCATAGCAGATGATCCGTTGATCTGCGGTCGCGATCCGTTTTTGGCGGCCCAAATACAACGGACGCCCGGTGTGCTCGTCGAACACGGCCAGATAGTGAATTGCCTTGGACGCCATGCGAAGCAGATCCGGCATGGGCAGGCGCGAGCCACCGCCGGTGTGCGCGGGTGTAGGCATCGGGACCGACGAGTCGACGGCGGCGTGCGCGGCCTGGTCGAGTTCGGCGAGCGTGGTGGTGGCGATCACCGTGACGGGATGACCGCGGTGCACGCCGAGTTGACCGGAGCCGATGGCCGATTCCAGGCCGATCTTGAGGGCGTCGTGGCAGCGCTGGGCCGGTGTGCGCTCATCGCGCGCCTCGGTATCGCCATCCGCACTATCGGGCTGATGGCGGCCGGGCCGCACGGCGGCCTCGACGGCTTCAAAGTAGGCACGGGTCTCGGGATCCAGCAGACCGGACAGTCGTGACATTCCGTCTGGGCCCTGAGGGCCGAGGTGCAGCCCACGGCGGCGGGCCCGGTCGACGTCGTTGAAAAGACCGTCCGGATTTAGGTAGTCGGCAATGCGCCGGCCCAGTTTGGTGACCACGGCTGCGTCCACTGTGGCCGCGTGTTGCACCAGCCTGCGCTCGGCGTCTGCCGCGTCGGCGGGGGAGACGCGGGAGGGCAACGTGTCGACAGCGGCGCACACGGCGCGGATGTGGTCCTCGCCGACCGTGCCGGCTGACACCGCCGCCGACAAGGCCGGGAACTCGGGTTCCAGCGGTAAACCGGTCAGGGAACGCCGCGGCTGAATACGGGCGGCGAGTTTGAAGCGGCGGGTGATCTCCTTGGGCGTGATACGAAGTCGCGCCCACAGCGTGGTGCGCACCGACGGCACCGACCCGGGGCCGTCCGGC
The DNA here is from genome assembly GCF_010731675.1 of Mycobacterium marseillense. NCBI lineage: Bacteria > Bacillati > Actinomycetota > Actinomycetes > Mycobacteriales > Mycobacteriaceae > Mycobacterium > Mycobacterium marseillense. The sequence goes on along the minus strand of NZ_AP022584.1, from coordinate 2,520,468 downwards.
CGGTCGGCGATCTCACCGAAGACCCGATACATCAGACCCCGGTTAGTGCGGTGCTGGATCTCCAGGCGTTCGGCGACCTCGACCCGAAAGGCGTTACCGACCACATCCGACGGGGTCCGGCGCAGCACGTCGTGGGCCGCGTCGATCGCGTCAAGCGCGGCGCCGATCCGCTCCTGCGCCTGCGCCGAGTTCCAGAAGGTGCCCATGCAGGCGACGGTATCGAATATATGTTCGATGGACATGACGGCGAGGGCAATCTGTGGATGAACCGCCGGCTGTGGATAAGCGACGGCGCCGGTCCTGGCCCTAGGGCCGGCTGACGTGCAAGTATGAGCAAAGCCAGTGCCGCAACGGCGGCAGGCAACCGGTTGAGTGGTGTGCCCATGCCTGGTATGGACAAGCCGACAGGGCGGGTCGTGGCCCTGATCGTTCTCCTGCTCGTGGTCGCGGCCGCCCTGCGCGGGTATCTCCCGGCCCAACACAACACGGCCCGGAGCGAGTCGGGGGGCCGGGCGGCGATGGTGTTCGTGGTCGCGATGCTGGCGGCGACGCTCACATTGGTCGCCATCGCGGTCGTCGCGCGGCTGCGAGATCCACGGGCGGCCGCGCCATCCGCCGGCGCACTGTCCGACATGCTCGGCACCGGAAGGGGTCGGCCGAGTTGGCGCGTGTTGCTGATCGCCCTCGCGGTGATCGTGGCCTGGCTGCTGGTCGTGATGTTGCTGGCCCGGCTCCTGGTGCCCCACGGCATCGGACCGGCTCCTTCACCGTCGGAGACCGGGGGCCCGCCGCCGTCGCCGCACGGGGGCTCGAGGCCACCGCAGCAGCCGCATCAGCACCGCGCGCGCGACGGCTCGCAGAACATGCTCGGCGTGCTGCTCGCCAGCACGGCCGCGATGTTGTTGATGGTCGTCGCGGGAACGGTCGCCACGGCGAGGCGACGGTGGCGCCCGATGGCACCCCGCAGGGCCGACGAGCCGGGCGAATCCCCGGCAACCGCCCCGCCTTCGCGGTCACTGGCCCGGGCGGCCGAACGTGGACTGGCCGAGATGACGGACCTCAGCCGCGAACCGCGCGAGGCGATCATCGCCTGCTACGCCGCGATGGAACGCGAACTCGCGCATGTTCCCGGCGCCGCCCCCCAGGACTTCGACACCCCGTCGGAGGTGTTGGCCCGCGCGGTCGAACACCATGTCCTGCATGCCGATAACGCCGTCGAACTGGTGAACCTGTTCACCGAGGCGCGGTTCAGCCCGCACGTGATGAACGAGGGCCACCGCGACGAGGCGGTGCGCGTGCTTCGATTGGTCCTCGACGAACTCCGATCGCGGAGCCCCGCATGAAAAAGACCACGGCCCTGGGGATTTTCCTCATCATCGGCATCGAGCTGCTGGCGCTGACGCAGCAGGACCGCCGACTCGTGCTGTCGGCCGCCGGCATCGGCCTGGCCCTGGTGCTGCTCAGCCTGCGGCGCACCCTGGGGCGCGGACTCGAGCCCGACACCGAGCCGGAGGGCGACGACCTCGGGGATTCGTTGCGCCGCTGGCTTTCCACCACCGAGACGACGATCCGGTGGTCGGAGGCCACCCGGGCTGACTGGGACCGGCATCTGCGGCCGATGCTGGCCCGTCGGTACGAAATCGCCACGGGCCAAAGGCAAGCCAAAGACCGCGCGGCGTTCCACGCGACCGGCCGAATGCTCTTCGGTGTCGAACTGTGGGACTGGGTGAACCCCAACAATGTCATGCGCAACGGTGACCGCCATCCGGGTCCGGGCCGGGCGGCGCTGGAAGAGATTCTGCGAAAGTTGGAGCAGGTATGACAGGGGGCGCGATCCAGACATGACGCTGCCGGCGGCAACCACGACCGCACACTGCGAGGCGATTCTCGACGAGATCGAACGCGTGGTGGTGGGGAAGCGCTCGGCGCTCAAGCTCATCCTCACCGCGGTTCTCGCGCGCGGCCACATCCTCATCGAGGATCTTCCCGGCCTCGGCAAGACGCTGATCGCCAGATCCTTTGCGGCCGCGCTGGGCCTGCAATTCACCCGCGTGCAGTTCACCCCCGATCTGCTGCCCGCGGACCTGCTCGGGTCGACGATCTACGACATGCAATCGGGCCGGTTCGCGTTCCGGCCCGGACCCATCTTCACCAACCTGTTGCTCGCCGACGAGATCAATCGCACGCCGCCGAAAACCCAGGCGGCGCTGCTGGAGGCGATGGCCGAACGACAGGTCAGCATCGACGGCGAAACACACCAACTGTCAAGGCCTTTCATCGTGTTGGCCACCGACAACCCGATCGAGTACGAGGGCACCTATCCGCTGCCCGAGGCGCAGCTCGATCGGTTCGCGATCCGGCTGGAACTGCGCTATCTCTCCGAACACGACGAGACCTCGATGTTGCGCCGCCGCCTCGAACGCGGTTCGGCCGAGCCGACGGTCAACCAGGTCGTCGACGCCCACGACCTGCTGGCGATGCGGGAATCGGTCGAGCAGGTGACCGTGCACGAAGACGTCCTGCACTACGTGGTCTCACTGGCAAACGCGACGCGGCACCATCCGCAGGTCGCGGTGGGCGCCAGCCCGCGCGCCGAACTCGATCTGGTCCAGCTCGCCCGCGCCCGCGCGCTGCTGCTCGGCCGCGACTACGTAATCCCCGAGGACGTCAAGGCGCTCGCCACCGCGGCGGTCGCGCACCGCATCACCCTGCGCCCGGAAATGTGGGTACGAAAGATCCAGGGCGCCGACGTCATCGGGGAGCTGTTGCACCGGTTGCCGGTGCCGCGAACCGGTGCGAGCCCGGCGTGACGCAGAGCCACGGGGTCGAGTTCCGCTGGCGCGCATCGTCATTGACTCGTGCGATCGCGACCTGCGCGGGCTTTGCGATGGCCGCTGCCGTCATCGGCGCGCGGTGGCAGCTGATCGCGTTCGCGGCGCCGCTGCTCGGCGTGCTGTGTTCGATCAGCTGGCAGCGGCCGGTGCCGGCGATTCGCGTGCACGGCGCGCCCGACGCGCAGCGATGCTTCGAAACCGAGCAGGCGCACCTGCGGGTGTGGATCACCGGGGAAGAACAGGGATTGTCGGCCGCCCGGCTCACGGTCCCCGACGTCGAGGGGATGGATCTCGAGATCCTCGATGCTGATGCGGGACAGGAGAAGACGGTCACGGCGACGGCGCAGCGCTGGGGACGGTACCCGATCGCGGCCCGCGTCGACGTCGTCGCGCGCGGTGGGCTGCTGACCGGCACCGCCGTCGTCGACGCCGCCGAGGTGATCGTGTTCCCACTGACGCCACCGCAGTCGACGCCCATCCCACAGACTGAGTTGCTCGACCGGCTGGGCGCCCATCTGACCCGGCACGTCGGTCCCGGCGTGGAATACGCCGACATTCGCCCCTACGTGCCCGGTGACCAACTGCGCGCGGTGAATTGGCCGGTGAGCGCGCGCCGCGGCCAACTGCACGTCACGGAGCGGTTGACCGACCGCGCGGCGGATGTGGTCGTGCTGATCGACGGGTACCGGCAGCCGGCCGGCCCGGCGACCGAGGCCACCGAACGGGTCGTCCGGGGCGCGGCGCAAGTGGTGCAAACCGCCTTGCGGCACGGTGACCGGGCCGGGATCGTCGCGCTCGGGGGTAACCGTCCGCGCTGGCTCGGCGCCGACATCGGGCAGCGGCAGTTCTATCGGGTGCTCGACACCGTGCTCGGAGCCGGCGAGCGATTCGAGCGCACCACCGGCACGCTGGCGCCGCGCGCGGCGGTCCCCGCCGGGGCCATCGTCATCGCGTTCTCCACATTGCTCGACACCGAATTCGCGCTCGCCCTCATCGATCTCCGCAAGCGGGGCCATGTCGTGTTGGCCGTCGACATCCTCGACAGTTCGCCCTTCGAAGACGAGCAGGATCCGTTGGTCGACCGGATGTGGGCGCTGCAGCGCTCTGCGATGTACCGCGACATGGCCACGATCGGGGTGGACATCGTGTCGTGGCGAGGCGACAGCGGTCTCGAACAGTCGATGGGTGTGCTGCCCGATCGCCGCCGCCGGGTGCGCGGGAGGCTTCGTGGATAGCGGCAACACGGGGGCGCTGGGGCGGCTCGGGGCGCCCGCGTTCGCGACCGGGTTCGGTCTGCTGATGGTGGGGTTGGCGGCCGGCGGCTCGCACGGGTTCGCCGTGGCCGCGTGGGTGGCGGCGCTCGTTGCGGTGGCGGTGGGGACGGTATTGCGTCCCGCCGCAACGGTTGCCGTGCTGTTGGCGGTCGTGACGGTGATGCTGTCGGATCCGCCGCTCGTGTTCGTCGCGCTGTCCGGATTGTGCGGGGCCGCATACCTGGTGTGCCGCCATGCGGCCGGCGTGGCCGCCCCGGTGGTGCTGAGCAGCTGGCCGACGGCCGTTGCCGCCGTGGGCTTTGCGTTCGCCGGACTGGTCGCAACGTCGTTTCCGTTGCAGTTGCCGTGGTTGCCGTTGGCCGCACCGCTGGGCGCGCTGGTGATCTATCTGTTGGCGATCCGGCCGTTCCTGGCCTGACCGCCGACGTCGGTCACAACGCAGGGGCACTGGAGCACTCCGAGGGTGCTAAAAGCTGAACCTCAGGATGCGCGCAGACCGTGCGGTCGACTTGCTCCAGCCCGCCATCCGTGTCGCGATTCGCAACCACGTCGGAAATAGTTCCACCTCTGGCACACTCGTCAGGCTGGTCTCCTCAACGAGCTTGAGTTTCGGGTTCCAACGTTCCGGCGTGTGGGCGTCGTTGTAACCCTCGAAAGCACGGAGCTGGTTTACCTTCTTGAACATCCGCTGCGGGAACAGCTTTGAAATCCACACACCAATGACCATCCGTCCGTAGTCATTGAACGCCAGCTGTCCGGTGCGGAAGTGGTCGGTGATCGCGCGCATCACCGCGATGATCTGCTCCTCGCTGAGGAAGGGGAACAATCCGTCGGCGACGACGATGGCGGGGCGGTTCGCCGGAATCGCCGATATCCACTCAGGGTCCGTCACGGAGATTCCGATGATGTGTTCGTGAGGTCCCGGTGGCATCACTTTGCCGCGCAGGGCCGCCAGCCCCGGCAGCTCGACGCTGTACCAGTCGACGGTCTCCGGCGGATCGACCCGGGCATACCCGTCGTCTAGCCCCGCGCCCAGATCGACCACTACGGCATCGGCGTATTGGGCAATGAACGCACGCACCCGGTCGTCGAGAAGTTTTGCGCGCAGGGATGTTTGACAAACCACGGGCGTGACGATCCCCAGGCTGTCGAAGTCGTAGTCGATCTTTGTCAGCGCATCGACGGCGCCTGGGTCGGGAAGGATGGGGCGGGCCCAGCCGTTGTTGATCGCACGGGCCTTCAGAGTCAAAAATGCGGTCTCTTCCTCCGCGGTGATGGCGCTGGTGTCGATGCCCATATCCCTGCCTCCCTGAACTTCGCTTGTTCTCGACTATACGACTGTGTAGTTTATTGTCCAGTCGTGTAGTCTGTGGCGATGGCGACAGTGGACCCCGACGATCTCACTGCCCGTGCCCGTATCAGGGATTCAGCGCTGCGCGAATTCGGCGAAAAGGGATACGAAAGGGCGACTATCCGCAGCATCGCCGCGGCGGCAGGCGTGTCGTCGGGGCTGCTGCGCCACCACTTCGGCTCTAAGCAGGAGCTTCGTCAAGCATGCGACAGTTACCTCGTCAAAACCATGCGCGACCTGAACGCCCAGGTACAAGAAAACGTCAAACGTGGTGACGTGCAGTACGTTTCGGCCCGTATTCCGCTGGGGCAATACCAAGACTACATCACCCGCGCCCTGGTCGAGGGCGGCGCCGGTGAGCTATTCGACGCACTGGTGTCGATGACCGAGGGATGGCTTGCCTCGGCCGATGAACATCGTGTGGAGCCCGCCGATATCGACGCCAAGTCGCGTGCCACACTCATCACGGCAATGGCGCTCGCGGTGCCGTTGCTCCACGATCACATATCGCGCGGTTTAGGCGTGGACATCAACACCGCGGAGGGCGATCTGCGGGTCGCGGCCAGCTTGGTCGACATCTATTCCAATCCGCTGTTGACGCCCGAGCAGGCTCAGTCTGCGCGCGACGACCTCTCGCGCAGAACTGAGTAGCACGCGGACACTGCCAACGATCCCCACAGTGTTCGAGTCCAACTGGTCGAGGATCGGCACATGTAGCCGTCAGTGAGAAACCCGCAGTGCTAGGTGTTCGGCCAGCTGAATCAGTGCAGCAGGTGCGCGGCCTGGTCGGCCAGGTCGAGCAGCGGCTGCGGGAAGATGCCCAACGCCACGGTGACCGCGGCGCACACCGCGATCGCGGCCTTGCTCAGGATTCCCGGCGCCACCACATGCGGGGTGTCCTCGGTCGCCTCGGTGAAGAACATCGACACGATCACCCGCACGTAGAAGTAGGCGGCGACACCACTGGCGACCACACCGACGATCACCAGCGGCGCGGCGCCCCCCTGGGCGGCGGCCTTGAACACGGCGAGCTTACTGACGAATCCACTGGTCAGCGGGATACCGGCGAAAGCCAGCAAGAACATCGAAAACATCACGCCCACAATGGGTGAACGCTGTCCCAGCCCCGCCCAGTGCGACAGCGCGGCGTCCTCAACGCCGTCGCCGTCGCGGATCAGGCCCACGATGGCGAACGCGCCCACGGTGCTGAAGCTGTAGGCGAGCAGATAGAACAGCGTGGAGGACAGCCCGGTGTGGTTGTCGGCGATGACGCCGGTGAGGATGAATCCGACATGGGCGACCGAGGAGTAGGCCAGCATCCGCTTGACGTCGGTCTGGTTCACCGCGGTGATGGTTCCCACCACCATGGTCAGGATGGAGATCGTCCACAGCACCGGCCGCCACTGGTCGTGCAGCGGCGGCAGCGCCACGTAGATCACCCGCAGCAGCGCGCCGAACGCCGCGACCTTGGTGGCCGCCGCCATGAACCCGGTGATGGGGGTGGGGGCGCCCTGGTACACGTCGGGGATCCACGAGTGGAACGGGACGGCGCCGACCTTGAACAGCAGGCCGACCGACAGCAGCGCGACACCGACGAGCGCCAGCGAGCTGTCGCCGCGCGCGGTCAGCGCGTCGCGGATGCCGGTCAGCAGCAGCGTGCCGGTCGCGCCGTACAGCAGCGCCACACCGTAGAGGAAGAACGCCGACGAAAACGCGCCCAGCAGAAAGTACTTCATGGCCGCTTCCTGTGACAGCAGGCGGCGATGCCGGGCCAGGCCGCACATCAGGTACAGCGGCAGGGACAGCACTTCCAGCGCGACGAACATGGTCAGCAGGTCGTTGGACGCGGGAAAGACCATCATGCCGCCGACCGACAGCATCGCCAGCGGGAAGAGCTCCGTCTGGGCGGCCCCCGCCCGCTCGGCCTCACGCTCGGCGTCGCTGTCGGGCACGGCCGATGCCTGCGGGGTGAACGAGTCCAGGCCCCCCGTGGCGCCGGATCCCGTTGCGACGGAAACCTTGTTCTCGGTTTTGGTTTGGGTGCGTTCGGCGATGAAGATGACCGCCATCACCGCGACCAGTAGCACGGTGCCCTGCAGGTACAGCGTCGGCCGGTCGATGGCCATGGCGCCCAGGACGGCGGCGCGCCCGGAGCTCTTGAGCGAGCGGCTCACGGCGATGACGGCGACGAACGCCGCGATGAGCCCGCCGAGGGCAAGTGTCACCTGGCCGCTGTAGCGGATGCGCCGGGGCAGGAACGCCTCGGCGAGGACACCCACCACGGCGATCCCGAACACGATGAGCGTCGGGGACAGCAGGAAGTACTGGATGCTGGGGGTGGGGAGGGTCATCGCGGTCCTTCAGCGGTCCGGGCTGCTTCGGCTGGCCTGGGATTGCCTACCGGCACAGTCGGTTTGGGGTCCTGCTGGCCGATGGTGGTCATGGTGTTCTCGACGGCCGGATTGATGATGTCGAGGACGGGCTTGGGGTAGATGCCGAGCACGAGCAGCAGCGCGATCAACGGGGCGACGACGATCAACTCGCGCGCCCGCAGGTCGCCGATCTTCTCGTTGCCGGTGGCCACCGGGCCGGTCATCACGCGCTGGTAGAGCCACAACATGTACACCGCCGACAGCACCAGCGCGGTGACGCCGAATCCGGCGGCCAGCCAGTACCGGTTGAAAGTCCCCAGCAAGACCAGGAATTCGCTGATGAACGGGGCCAGGCCGGGCAGCGACAGGGTGGCCATGGCCGAGACCAGGAAGGTGCCCGCCAAGACGGGCGCCACCTTCTGCACGCCGCCGTAGTCGGCGATCGCCCGGCTGCCGTGCCGCGAGATCAGGAACCCGGCAATCAGGAACACCGCCGCCGTGGACAGCCCGTGGTTGAGCATGTACAGCGTGGAGCCGCTCTGGCCCTGGCTGGTCATCACGAAGATGCCCAGGATGATGAACCCGAAGTGCGAGATCGAGGTGTAGGCGATCAGCCGCATGATGTCCGTCTGGCCGATGGCGACGATCGCCCCGTAGACCACCCCGATGACCGCCAGCACGATGATCAACGGACGGAAATACGTTGAGGCGTCGGGGAACAGCTGCAGGCAGTAGCGCAACATGCCGAAAGTGCCGACCTTGTCCATCACGGCCATCATCAGCACCGCGGTCGCAGGTGTGGACTCCACCGCGGCGTCGGGCAGCCAGCGGTGGAACGGCCACAGGGGGGCCTTGATCGCGAACGCGAACATGAAACCCAGGAACAGCGCCTTGAACACCGCGGAGTCCGCGCCGTAGCGCCCGGAGGCGACACCGGCGACGATTTCGCGGAAGTCGAACGTGCCCGACCCGTGCTGCGAGGTCACCACGTACAGCCCGATCACCGCGGCCAGCATGATCAGCCCGCCGAACAGGTTGTACAGCAAGAACTTCACGGCCGCGCGTGAGCGGCCCGGGCCCCCGCCGAAGCCGCCGATCAGGAAGTACATCGGGATGAGCATGGCTTCGAAGAACACGTAGAACAGCAGCACGTCCAGCGCGATCACCGAGATCAGCACCATGGATTCGATGGCCAGGGTCAGGGCGATGTAGGCGTGGACACCGCGCGTGCGCTCGCCGCCATCGTTCCAGCCGGCGATCTGCAGCACCGGGATCAGCACCGCGGTCAGCAACACCAGCACCACCGCTATGCCGTCCACGCCCAGGGTGTAGCCGGCGCCGAAAGCCGGGATCCACTGGTGCTTTTCGACGAACTGGTAGGGGGCGCCGCCGGTCTTGAACCCGAGGGTGACGACGATCGCGACCGCCAGGGTCAGGACGCCGAACACCAAACCCGTCCACTTGGCGAGCTGCCGCAGCCCGGGCGGCAGCAGGATGATCAGCACCGCGCCGGCCAGCGGGACCAGCCATAGCACGCTGAGCCACGGAACCGAGGTCATCGAGGTCACCACAGTTTCACCGCCAGGATCATCGCGACGACCAGCACCGCGCCCGTCAGCATCGACAATGCGTAGTTGCGGGCGAAGCCGGTTTGCAGCCCCCGCAAGCGATTCGACGTCCGGCTCACCAGCGCCGCCAGGGCGTTGACCGAGCCGTCGACGCCCGCGTTGTCGACGTCGACAAGCGCGTGGGTCAGTTGCGCACCGGGGCGCATGAACACCTCCTCGTTGAAGGCATCGCCGTAGAAGTCGTTGCGGACGGCCGTCGTCAGGGCGGAGACCGACAGCGGGGCCACCCGCGGGATGGGCGCGGTGGCGTAAAGCCGGTAGGCCACCGCGATCCCGACGGCGACGACGCCCAGCGCCAGGGCGCTGCTGACCCAGACCGGGAAGGCGTGGGTCACCTCTTCGTGTTTCCCGACGACCGGTTCGAGCCAGCGCGCCAGGGTGCCGCCGACCGCCAGCAGGCCGCCGGAGAACACCGAGCCGACCGCCAGCAGGATCATGGGCCACGTCATCAGGGCGGGCGCCTCGTGCGGGTGGGCTCCCGGTGCCCAGCGCTTCTTGCCGAAGAAGGTCATCAGCATCACGCGGGTCATGTAGAACGCGGTGACGCCCGCGCCCAGCAGCGCCGCCCCGCCCAGCACGTAGCCCCGGACACCCCCGGCGGCCAGCGCCGCCTCGATGATGGCGTCCTTGGAGAAGTAACCGGCGAAGGGCGGCACGCCGATGATCGCCAGGTAGCCCAGGCCGAACGTGGCGAAGGTGATGGGCAGCGCCGCGCGCAGGCCGCCGTAGCGGCGCATGTCCTGCTCTTCGTCCATCGCGTGGATCACCGCGCCGGAGCCCAAAAACAGCCCGGCCTTGAAGAAGCCGTGGGTGAGCAGATGCATGATCGCGAACGCGTAGCCGGCCGGCCCCAGTCCGGCGGCCAGCACCATGTACCCGATCTGGCTCATCGTCGATGCCGCCAGCGCCCGCTTGATGTCGTCCTTGGCGCAGCCGATGAAGGCCCCGAGCAGCAACGTGACCGCGCCCACGATGACCACCGCCAGCTGCGCGTCGGGCGACAGGTTGTACAGCGGGTTGGACCGCACGATCAGATACACCCCGGCGGTCACCATGGTGGCGGCGTGGATCAACGCCGACACCGGGGTGGGGCCCTCCATGGCGTCACCGAGCCAGGCCTGCAGCGGCACCTGTGCGGACTTGGCGCAGGCGCCCAGCAGTAGCAGCAGTCCCATCGCGGTCAGGGCGCCCCGCCCGGCGGCCGGCGCCCCGGCGAACACCCCGGCATACGACAGGGTGCCAAAAGTGCTGAACATCAAGAACATTCCCAGCGCCAGCCCGGCGTCGCCGACCCGGTTCATCACGAACGCCTTCTTGGCCGCCGTGGCCGCCGTCGGCTTGTGATACCAGAACCCGATCAGCAGGTAGGACGCCAGACCCACCCCTTCCCAGCCGACGTAGAGCACCACGTAGTTGTCGGCGACCACGAGCAGCAGCATCGAGGCGAGGAACAGGTTGAGATAGCCGAAAAACCGCCGGCGGTCGGGGTCCTCGGCCATGTAGGCGACCGAATAGATGTGGATCAGCGAGCCGACCCCGGAGATCAGCAACACGAAACACACCGACAGCTGGTCGATCTGGATCCCCAGGTCGACCTGGAGCTGGCTGACCGGGATCCAGCTGAACACCTTCTGGTGGATGACGCGGTCGTCGGCGGGGCGGCCGAGCAGCTCGCCCAGCAGGCTCAGGCCCAGGGCGAACGCCGCGAGGGCGGTGGCGCAACCCAGCCAATGCCCCCAGCGGTCGGTGCGCCGCCCGCCGAACAGCAGGATGGTGGCGCCCGCCAAGGGCAGCGCGACCAGCAACCAGCTGTATTGAGTCCCAAGAAGATTCGTCACGTGGCGCTCTTCAGCCTTTGAGTAGGTTCGCGTCGTCGACGGACGCCGATTTGCGGGCACGGAAAATCGTCATGATGATGGCCAGGCCGATGACCACTTCGCAGGCCGCCACCACCATCGTGAAGAACGCGATCATCTGCCCGTCCAGGTGGCCGTGCATCCGCGCGAACGTGACGAAGGCGAGGTTGACCGCGTTGAGCATCAGCTCGACGCACATGAACATGACGATGGCGTTGCGGCGCAACAGCACGCCGGCGGCGCCGATAGTGAACAGCAGCGCCGAGAGGTACAGGTAATTAGCCGGATTCACGACGCACCCCCTTGTGACGACAGGCTCGGGCTTGCTTCGGGGGACGGAGTCTTCTTGCCGTCGGCGCCGCGGCTTTGCAGCATCGGTGACACCGACAGCTTCGAGTACGAGCCGTCGGGAAGCAGCGCGGCCACGTCGACGGCGTTGTGGCGGGCATAGACACCGGGGCTCGGCAGCGGGGTGGGGTACCCGCCGGGCTGGAATCGTTCCTGGGAGAGCTCGCGTTGGGTCTTGCGCCGTTCGAAACGCTCGCGGTGCGCGAGCACCATGGCCCCGACGGCGGCGGTGATCAGCAGCGCGCTGGTGAGCTCGAACGCCCAGAGGTAGCGCGAAAAGATCAGCGCCGCCAGGCCTTCCACGTTGCCGGCGGCGTTCGCGGTGGTCAGGCCGGCGAATCCGCCCGTGGCCACGTTGCCGATGGAGGCGATGAGCAGGATGCCGAACCCGACACCGGCGGCCACCGCGGCGACCCGCTGACCCCGCAGCGTCTCCCGCAGCGATTCGGCGGAGTCCACACCGATGAGCATCAGGACGAACAGGAACAGCATCATCACCGCGCCGGTGTAGACGACGACCTGAACGACGCCCAGGAACAACGCGTCCTGGATCATGTAGAACACCGCCAGGATGATCATCGTCATCGCCAGGAACATCGCCGAGTAGACGGCGTTGACCGCCAATACCACCCCCAGCGCACCGATCACGGCCAGCGCACCCAGCACCCAGAACGTCACCGCTTCGCCGGTGGAGGTTCGGGAGATGGTGTCGTGGGCGAAACTGGAGGCCAGGATCGACGTGACGGCGTGGCCCGCGAAACCGGTCACCGGGACTCTCCGGCGTGCTGGGTGTCCCGCAGCCCCTGTGCGGTCACGTTGCCCAGGTAGTAGTCCTTGTCGGTGGCGCCCTCGGTCCTGGGGTGCGGCGGCGCGAGCATGTCCTGCAGGAGCGGGGCCAGCAGCCGGTCCTTCTCGTAGATCAGGTCGGCGCGATTGTCGTCGGCCATCTCGTAGTCGTTGGTCATCGTCAGCGCCCGGGTCGGGCAGGCCTCGATGCACAGGCCGCAGCCGATGCAGCGCAGATAGTTGATCTGATACACCCGGCCGTAGCGTTCCCCGGGCGAATACCTGAGTTCCTCGGTGTTGTCGGCGCCCTCGACGTAGATCGCGTCGGCCGGGCACGCCCACGCGCACAGTTCGCACCCGATGCACTTCTCCAGGCCGTCCGGGTAGCGGTTGAGCTGGTGACGCCCGTGATAGCGGGGCATGACCGGGCCCGGCTTCTCCGGATACTCCTCGGTGACGTTGCGTTTGAACATCGATCCGAACGTCACGCCGAATCCGGCTATGGCGTCCAAGAATTTAGCCACGTGCTTTCTCCTTGCTCGCAGCCGCCAGGGACTTCATCTCTTTCCCGGGCAGCGGCGGTGTCGGGAATACCGGTGTGGAGCTCGCGACGGCCGGCAACTTTTTCGCGTCACGCCGCAGCTGGCGCTCCAGCGCGCGAACACCCGGCGCGCTGAACGGTTTTCGCAGCAACAGCACCAGGGCCGTGGCGAACACGATGCTGCTCACCACCAGCACCGGGGTCCAGTGCTGATACCCCTGGTTGCGCAGCGTGCGGACCACCGCGGCGATCAGCACCCAGACCAGCGAGGCCGGGATCAGCAGCTTCCAGCCCAGCCCCATGAACTGGTCGTAGCGCAGCCGGGGCAGCGAGGCCCGCAGCCAGAAGTAGATGAACAAGAACGTCCACATCTTGGCGGTGAACCACAGCACCGGCCACCAGCCGGTGTTGGCGCCCGCCCACATGTTCAGCGGCCACGGCGCGTGCCAGCCACCGAAGAACAAGACGGTGGCCAGCGAGGAGACCGTCATCATGTTGACGTACTCGGCGAGCATGAACATCGCGAACTTCAGCGACGAGTACTCGGTGTGGAATCCCGCGACCAGTTCGCCCTCGGCCTCGGGCAGATCGAATGGCGCCCGGTTGGTTTCGCCGACCATCGAGATCAGGTAGATCACGAACGACGGCAGCAGCAGGAACGCGTACCAGACCCGGTCCTGCGCGGCGACGATCTGCGACGTCGACATGGAGCCCGCGTAGAGGAACACCGCCGCGAACGACAGCCCCATCGCCACCTCGTAGGAGATGACCTGGGCGGTGGAGCGCACCCCGCCCAGCAACGGGTAGGTGGACCCGGATGCCCAGCCGCCCAGCACGATTCCGTACACCCCGATGGCCGAGAGCCCCAGGATGAACAGCACCGCGACGGGAAGGTCGGTCAGCTGCAGCGGCGTGCGGTGGCCGAACACCGACACCACGGGCCCGAACGGGATGAACGCGAAGGCGGTGAACGCCGGGATCGTGGAGATGACGGGCGCCGCGAAGTAGACGAACTTGTCGACACCGCCGGGGGTGATGGTTTCCTTGAGCGCCAACTTGATTCCGTCGGCCAGGCTCTGCAGGACGCCCCACGGGCCCGCCCGGTTGGGGCCGGGCCGCCGCTGCATCCAGCCGAGGATCTTGCGTTCGAGCAGGATCGCGACGAGCACGTTGAGCATGAGGAACACGAAGATGGCCAGCGCCTTGCCGAGCACCAGCCACCAGGTGTCGTGCCCGAAGACCGTCAAGCCGGTAGTCATTTGCCCACTCCGATTGTCACTGTGCTGCCGAGGGTTACGCCGAGCTGGCGGTGCACCGCCGAGGCCGACGAGTTCAGCGGAAGCCACACCACCCGGTCGGGCATGTCGGTGACGACCAGCGGCAGGTTGACGGACCCGCGTGGCGTGGAGACGGTCACCGTGTCGCCGTCGCCGGCGCCGATCTCTGCGGCCGTGTCGGCGGACAGCCGCGCCACGGATTTGCGCGCCGTCCCCGCCAGATGTGGCTCACCGTCTTGCATCCGGGCGTTGTCCAGCAGCATCCGCCAGCCGGCCAGCACCGCTTGCCCGGCATCGGGCTGGACAACCTCCGGCGCCGCGATGTCCGGGCCCGCGGCGCGCTTGCCGTCCCATCCCCGCAGCGCGGCCAGTTCCTCGCGGGCCGCGTCAACGGTGGCCATGCCCAGGTAGACGCCCATCTCGTCGGCCAGCGCGTCGAGCACCTGGTGGTCGGATTGGGTGGCGTCCTGGGTGTTGCGCAGCGCCGCGTCGAACGGCCGGAAGCGGCCCTCCCAGTTGACGAACGCGCCGGCCTTCTGCGTCGTGGACGCGACCGGGAACACCACGTCGGCGCGCTGCGTGACGGCGCTGTGCCGCATCTCCAGGCTGACCACGAAGCCGGCGCCGTCCAGCGCCGCCAGCACCGCTTCGGGGTCGGCGAAGTCGTCGGGTTCGACGCCGCCCACCAGCAGCGCCCCCAGTGTCCCGTCGGTGGCGGCGGCCAGGATGCCGTCGGCGTCACGCCCACGGCCGGAAGGCAATTGGGACACGTTCCAGGCCTGCGCCACCTGCGCCCGGGCGTCCTCGTCGTCGACGGGGCGCCCACCGGGCAGCAACCCGGGCAGCGCGCCGGCCTCCAGCGCGCCCCGCTCGCCGGCCCGCCGCGGCACCCAGGCCAGCCGGGCGCCGGTGGTATCGGCAAGCCGGGCGGCGGCCGACAATCCACCGGGCACGGTGGCCAGGCGTTCGCCGACCATGATGACCGCGCCCTGGGTGGACAGCAGGTCACCCAGGGCGCCGGTGGCCAACCCGTCCAGCGCGGAGGCTTCGGCGCCCGGCGCGGTCTTGATGAGCCGCCCGGACATCTTGTCCAGCGCCCGGGTGGCGAACGGCGCCACCGCGTAGACGGGCAACCCGCGTTTGCGGGCCGCCTTGCGCAACCGCAGAAACACGATGGGCGATTCGTCCTCGGGCTCGAACCCGACCAGCACGACCACCGGAGCCGATTCCAGGTCGGCGTAGCTGACCGACATCGGCCGGCCGGCGATGCGGGCCGCCAGGAAGTCAGCCTCCTCGGCCGAGCTCGGGCGGGCGCGGAAGTCGATGTCGTTGCCGTCCAAGACGATTCGTGCGAACTTGGAGTAGGCGTAGGCGTCCTCCAAGGTGGCCCGGCCGCCGACGAGCACCCCGGTGCGCCCGCGTGCGGCTTCGAGGCCCCGCGTCGCGACGGCGATCGCGTGGGACCACGAGGCCGGCTGCAGCGAGCCGTCGGTGTCGCGAACCAGGGGAGTGGCGATCACGTCGGGCTGGGTTGCGTAATTGAACGCCCACCGGCCCTTGTCGCAGTTCCACTCCTCGTTGACTTCCGGGTCGTCGCCGGCCAGGCGGCGCAGCACCTTGCCGCGGCGGTGGTCGGTGCGCTGTGCGCACCCGGAGGCGCAGTGTTCGCAGACGCTCGGGCTGGAGACCAGATCGAAGGGACGGGCGCGGAAGCGGTAGGCGGTTCCGGTCAGCGCGCCCACCGGGCAGATCTGCACCGTGTTGCCCGAGAAGTAGGAGTCGAACGGCTCATTGGCGTAGATGCCGACCTGCTGCAGGGCGCCGCGCTCCTGCATGTCGATGAACGGGTCGCCGGCGATCTGTTCGGAGAATCGCGTGCAGCGCGCGCACAGGATGCAGCGCTCGCGGTCGAGCAGCACCTGCGAGGAGATGTTGATCGGCTTGGCAAAGGTGCGTTTGTCGTCGGTGAAGCGGGAATCGGCCCGCCCGTTGGACATTGCCTGGTTCTGCAGCGGGCATTCGCCGCCCTTGTCGCACATGGGGCAGTCGAGCGGATGGTTGATCAGCAGCAGTTCCATCACGCCGTGCTGCGCCTTGTCGGCGGCCTCGGAGGTCAGCTGGGTGCGCACCACCATGTCGTCGGTGGCCACGGTGGTGCACGAGGCCATCGGCTTGCGCTGGCCCTCGACCTCGACCAGGCATTGCCGGCAGGCGCCGACGGGCTCCAGCAGCGGGTGGTCGCAGAACCGCGGGATCTGGATACCCATCAATTCGGCGGCCCGGATCACCAGAGTTCCCTTGGGAACGCTGATTTCGATGTCGTCGATGGTCAGTGTCACCATCTCCGGCGGGCGCACCTCGTCGCCGGTCTCGGTTTTGGCCAGGCTCGTCATCAGCGCGTCATGCCTTTCCGTTCGGCATCAGCATGGAGTCTCGCGGATCGAAGGGGCATCCACCACCCTCGACGTGCGCGACGTACTCGTCGCGGAAGTACTGGATCGACGACATGACGGGGCTGGCGGCGCCATCGCCCAAGGCGCAGAACGCTTTACCCAAGATGGAGTCGGAGATGTCGAGTAGCTTGTCGAGGTCCTCGGGTGTGCCCGTGCCGGCCTCGAGCCGCTCGTAGATCTTGTCCAGCCAGAAGGTGCCCTCGCGGCACGGCGTGCATTTGCCGCACGATTCGTGCTTGTAGAAATACGTCCAGCGTTGCACCGCACGCACCACGCAGGTGGTTTCGTCGAAGATCTCCAGCGCCTTGGTGCCCAGCATCGAGCCCGCGCCGCCCACGCCCTCGTAGTCGAGCGGGACGTCGAGATGCTCGTCGGTCAGCAGCGGCGTCGACGAGCCGCCAGGCGTCCAGAACTTCAGCCGATGGCCGGCCCGCACCCCGCCGGCGTAGGCGAGCAATTCCCGCAGCGTGATTCCCAGCGGGGCCTCGTACTGCCCGGGGTGGGTGACGTGCCCGGACAGCGAATACAGCGTGAAGCCCGGGGATTTCTCGCTTCCCATCGAGCGGAACCAGTCCACGCCGTTGCGGATGATTGACGGCACACTGGCGATGGTCTCGACGTTGTTGATCACCGTGGGGCAGCCGTACAGCCCGGCCACCGCGGGGAACGGCGGGCGCAGCCGCGGCTGGCCGCGCCGGCCCTCCAGCGAATCCAGCAGCGCGGTCTCCTCGCCACAGATGTACGCGCCCGCACCGGCGTGCACCACCAGCTCCAGATCGAATCCCGAGCCGTTGATGTCGCGGCCCAGGTAGCCCGCGGCGTAGGCCTCGGCCACCGCGTTCTGCAGGCGGCGCAGCACCGGCAGCACCTCGCCGCGCACGTAGATGAACGCGTGGTTGGCCCGGATTGCGTAGGCGGCGATGATGACGCCCTCGACGAGGACGTGCGGCGTCGCCAGCATCAGCGGAATGTCTTTGCAGGTACCGGGTTCCGACTCGTCGGCGTTGACCACGAGGTAGTGCGGTTTGGCGGCCGCGCCGGTGTCGCCCTGCGGGATGAACGACCATTTGGTGCCGGTCGAGAAGCCCGCACCGCCGCGCCCGCGCAGCCCGGAATCCTTCACCGCCCCGATCACCGCGTCGGGCTCCATCCCCAGCGCCTTCTTCATCCCCTCGTATCCGCCGTGCCGGCGGTAAGTCTGAAGGGTCCAGGACTCGGGGTCGTCCCAGAAACGGCTGAGGACCGGGGTGAGCGGCGTGGCGCCCGACGTCTCGGAAGTCGTTGTCATTGCTGACCTTCCGGCGCGCTGGGCGCAGCCATGCCGTGTTCCTTGGCTACTTTCAGGCCGGCCAGGGTCGCGGCGCCGGCGCCACCCTGCCCCTGGTCGGGCCGCTCGTCGGGCAGGCCGGCCAGGATGCGTGACGTCTCCCGGAAGGCGCACAGCGGCGCGCCCCGGGTGGGGGGCTTGGGCTGACCGGAGCGCAGCGAGTCGACGAGTTCGCGCGCCGATGCGCACGTCTGGTTGTCGTAGAACTCCCAGTTCACCATCACCACGGGCGCGTAGTCGCAGGCGGCGTTGCATTCGATGTGCTGCAGGGTGACCGATCCGTCGGCGGTCGTCTCGTCGTTGCCGATGTCCAAATGTTCTTTCAGGGCATCGAAAATGGCGTCGCCGCCCATGACGGCGCACAACGTGTTCGTGCAGACGCCCACCAGGTAATCGCCGGTGGGTCCGCGGCGATACATGGTGTAGAAGCTCGCCACCGCCGACACCTCGGCCCCGCTGAGTCCCAGCTGCTCACCGCAGAACTCCAAGCCCGCCGGTGTCAGGTAGGAATCCTGCGCCTGCACCAAATGCAGCAGCGGCAACAGCGCCGAGCGCTTCTCGGGGTAGCGGCCCATGATCTCCTTGGCGTCGACCTCCAGCCGGGCGCGCACCTCCGGCGGATACGACGTGGGCGCGCCCTCGACGACGAACGCGTTGGGCTCGTCCGGCGGCGGGCCGAGCCGCAGGAAGACCGGCTGTCCCTGCGGGCCGGTCACCGGTCCACCCCGCCCATGACCGGGTCGATGCTGGCGACCGAGGTGATCAGGTCGGCGACCATCCCGCCCTCGCACATCGCGGCGACCGACTGCAGGTTGGTGAACGAGGGGTCTCGGTAGTGCACCCGGTAGGGCCGGGTGCCGCCGTCGCTGACCATGTGCACGCCGAGTTCCCCGCGCGGCGACTCGACCGCCGTGTACACCTGGCCAGGCGGAACCCTGATGCCCTCGGTGACGAGTTTGAAGTGGTGGATCAGGGCCTCCATCGAGCCGCCCATGATCTTGGCGATGTGCTCCGGCGAGTTGCCCATGCCGTCGGGCCCCACCTTCAGGTCGGCCGGCCAGGCGATCTTGCGGTCCTCGACCATGGTCGGGCCGGGCTTCAACTTGTCCAGACACTGCTCGACGATTTTGATCGACTCCCACATCTCGTTGACACGAATCATGTAGCGCCCGTAAGCATCACACGTGTCTTCGGTGATTACGTCGAATTCGTAGTTTTCATATCCGCAGTACGGTTCGCTCTTGCGCAGATCGTGCGGCAGCCCGGTGGCACGCAGGATCGGTCCGGTGATGCCCAGCGCCATGCACCCGGTCAGGTCCAGGTAACCGACGTCCTGGGTGCGGGCCTTCCAGATGGCGTTCTCGTTGAGCAGACCGCTCATCTCGCGCAGCACTTCGCGCAGCGGCTCGAGGGCCTCGGCGATCTCGGTCTGCGCGTTGGGCGGCAGGTCCTGGGCCACGCCGCCGGGCCGGATGTAGTTGCTGTTCATCCGCAAACCGGTGATCGATTCGAACAGGGTCAGCACGATCTCGCGGCCCCGGAAACCGACGAACATCGGGGTCATGGCGCCCAGTTCCATGCCGCCGGTGGCCAAGGCCACCAGGTGCGACGAAATCCGGTTGAGCTCCATCATCAACACCCGGATGACGTCGACGCGCTCCGGTATCTCGTCGGTGATGCCGAGCAGCTTCTCCACACCCAGGCAGTAGGCGGTCTCGTTGAAAAACGGTGCGAGGTAATCCATCCGGGTCACGAACGTGACGCCCTGGGTCCAGTAGCGGTATTCGAGGTTCTTTTCGATGCCGGTGTGCAGGTACCCGATCCCGCAGCGGGCGTCTGTGACCGTCTCGCCTTCGATTTCCAGGATCAGCCGCAGCACCCCGTGCGTGGACGGGTGCTGGGGACCCATGTTGACGACGATGCGTTCGCCGGGATCGGCATTGCGGGCGGCCTCGACGACCTTGTCCCAGTCCTGGCCGCCGGCGACCACGAGTGTCTCGCCGGCGCCGTCGTGCGTCGATTCAGTGGTGGTGCTCATCAGTTGTACGCTCTCCGCTCGTCGGGCGGGGGTATCTGTGCGCCTTTGTATTCGACGGGAATCCCGCCGAGGGGGTAGTCCTTGCGCTGCGGATGCCCGTGCCAGTCGTCGGGCATTTCGATGCGGGTCAGCGACGGGTGACCGTCGAAGATGATGCCGAAGAAGTCGTAGGTCTCCCGCTCGTGCCAGTCGGTGGTTGGATAGATGCCGAACAGCGACGGGATGTGCGGATCACCGTCGGGCGCAGACACTTCCAGGCGGACGCGGCGGTTGTGCGTGATCGACTGCAGCGGATAAACCGCGTGCAGTTCGCGGCCCGTCTCGTGCGGGTAGTGCACCCCGCTGACGCCCAGGCACATTTCGAAGCGCAGTGGCGGCTCGTCGCGAAGGCGCTGGGCGACCTGCGGCAGCGCCTCGCGGCGCACGTGCAGGGTGAGCTCGTCGCGGTAGACCACCACTTTTTCGATCGCGTCGCTGAATTCGACGCCGCCGTTTTTCAGGGCCGCGGCCAAACCGTCGACGAGCTCGTCGAAATAGCCGCCGTAGGGCCGCGGGCTGCTGCCCGGGAGCAGGACTTCGCGCACCAGCCGCCCGTAACCGGACGTGTCACCCGAGCCCTTGACGCCGAACATGCCGCGGCGCACGTCGATGACTTCTTCGTCGGCGCGACTGATCGCCTCTTTCGGGTCCTGGTTCGGCGAACTCATCGGAGCAGCCCACGCATCTCGATGGTGGGCCGGGCCGACAGCGCCGCCTGCTCGGCTTCGGCGATCGCGTCTTCCCGGTTGACGCCCAGCGGCATCTCCTGAATCTTCTCGTGCAGCTTCAGGATTGCGTAGAGCAGCATCTCCGGCCGCGGCGGGCAGCCGGGCAGGTAGATGTCCACCGGAACCACGTGATCGACGCCCTGGATGACCGCGTAGTTGTTGAACATTCCGCCCGAGGACGCGCACACCCCCATGGCCAGCACCCATTTCGGCTCGGCCATCTGGTCGTAGATCTGTCGCAGCACCGGCGCCATCTTCTGGCTGACCCGCCCGGCGACGATCATCAGGTCGGCCTGTCGAGGGGTGGCCGAGAAGCGCTCCATGCCGAATCGCGCGATGTCGAATCTTGGCCCGGCGGTTGCCATCATCTCGATGGCGCAGCAGGCCAGCCCGAACGTCGCCGGCCACAGCGAGTTCTTGCGGACGTAGCCCGCCACCTTCTCGACCGTGGACAGCAGAATCCCGCCGGGCAGCTGTTCCTCAAGACCCACGTCTTACCTCAATCCCACGTCAGGCCGCCGCGGCGCCACACATAGGCGTACGCCACGAAGACCGTGAGCATGAACACCACCATTTCGACCAGAGCAAACGTGCCCAGCGCGTCATAGCTGACCGCCCACGGGTACAGGAACACGATTTCGATGTCGAAGACGATGAAAAGCATCGCGGTCAGGTAGTACTTCACCGGAAACCGCTGTCCCGCCGTCGCATGTGGTCCGCTCACCGAGGTCTCGGTGGGTTCGATTCCACACTCGTAGGCGGCCATCTTCGACTTGTTGAACCGTGACGGGCCGGCCAGGCTCGCGATCACCACCGAGCCCACGGCAAAGGCCGCGGCAATCGCACCGAGCACCAGGATGGGTATGTAGACGTTCAATTCGCTCCATGATCCGTTCGAGCCGCCTGCAGCGGCCAGGCGGTAACCGGGCTGCTGTGACGAACTGGGTCTGAAGCCCGTCACAGTGATCTTCAACATAGCGTCGCGGTGTGCGGTGCGCTTGCCCGGGGTGGGCGTTTTGCAGTATTGGGGCGTCGCGCGCGTGCTGTGCAGCGCGAACTCGGGAGGTGACGCGTTCGGGACGTGCGCGGGGATCGGCGGCGCGGGCGGCGCCGAAGCGCTCAGAGCCGCCGCAAGCGGTCTCCGGAAGGCAAACGCCGCGGCAGGGGCGCGGCTAGGAGTGGGTCAGCGAACCGGGGTTCGCAGCAAATTGAGGACCGTGCGGCCCAGCAGGATGGGGTCGATGGGATGCGGCACCGCGCCCTCGGCGCGCGACCACGACGCCAACCACGCGTCGTCGCGACGACCGGTGAGCACCACCAGCGGCGGGCAGGTCTCGAGCTCGTCTTTGAGCTGTTTCGCGATTCCCATGCCGCCCGTTGGGGTGGCCTCGCCGTCCAGGATGGCCAAGTCGATGCCGCCCTCGTCCATGGTCCGCACCACCATCGGGCCGGTCGCCACCTCGACGTAGCTCAGCTCGGGCAAATCCGGGTGCAGCTGCTTGCCCAGCGCGCGCATCACCCGTTCGCGGGTTTGGGCGTTGCTGCTGTAGACGAGGATCCGCAGGGCGACGCTGGACTGGGGGATGGTGTCGGACACGGTGCAGATGCTACTGGGGTCGCTACGGCGCTATCGGGCGACCGCAGAATCTCATCGCGAGTCGCGCACGAAGATGGCTTCCGCCGCCGCGGTCACCGTCGAGCCGATCATGCCGAGGCGATTCCAATCCAGGTCGAAACGGGCTCGATCGAGCGTGGTCTCGCCGGCGATGCGGATCGAGCCGTCGTCGAGTTCGGAGATCGTGACGGGCAGCGGCAGCTCCGCGGTGATGCCCTTGACGGTGAAGTCGGCCCGGACGTCGGCGGCCTTGCCCGTGGCGGGACGCACCGCGGTGACGACGACGCTGATTTCCGGACAGCGGTCCACGTCGAAGAAGTCGGCCGAGCGCAGGTGCTTGTCGCGACGGCCGATCCCGGTGTCCAGCGAGGCGGCCCGGATGTCGACGCGCCCGAAAACCGCTCCCTTGCCGGTCAGTTGGCCCTCGCCGGTGAAGTCGGTGAAGCGGCCGTTGACGTTCACCAGCCCCCACATGTTGCGGACCTTGAAGGTGATGGCCGAGCGGTCCGGAACCAGGTTCCACACGCCGGCCATGTCGGGATCGTGAAGCAGTGTCTCCAAAGTCGTCATCGTCACCCCCATGTGTCGTGGTGAATCTAACCTCAATCCATCAGCGGCGCGATCCCGGCGGGGTCGAAGTATTCGTCGATGCGCTCGATCCGGCCGTCGGTGCCCACCCTGATCACGATGCACACGCGCAGTGAGATCGATTGTCCCGCATGCCCGGTGGCGTGCAGGACGTGTTGCTGGACGAAGCCCTGCGCCGACCCGTCGTCGAAGAGCTGCCGGTCGAGAATTTCGTAGCGTCGCTGCGTGGTCGCACCGATGAACCACTCGATGACCCGCATCGCGCGGGGCTTGTCGTCTGTTTTGAGCGGGTCGCGACGCGAGCCGACGCGCCATACCGCGATGTCGTCGCTCCACATCGCGCCGACCGCCGCGACATCGCCGTGTTCGATCGCCGTGAACAGGCGGTTGGCCGCCTGGACGACCGTCTCTGCGCGGGAAGCGGGCATGACACGGGCTCCTATTCGCTGTCGTATCCGGGGTGGGCGACGGCAAGGCGGCGTCGTACCAGGGTGCGTAGGCACGTCGTGACGTCGGCCGCCCGGTCGTCCATTTCGCCGGACCGGATGGCGGTGGCCAGCTGTTCCTCGTCGGCGACACCCAAGCCGGCCAGCGCCGCGCGGGATTCGGCCTCGCTTTCGTCGAGCAGTTCGCGCTCGACGATGCGCAGCGCGTTGGCCGCCACCCTGGCGTGGAAGTTGACCTGTCCGTCGGTCGCCGCCCGCACGTCGGTCTCCAGGAATTCGGCGACGGCGGCCACGAGTTCTGCCGCCAGCGGGCGGCCGTAGGCGCCGATCATTTGGCCGCCTCCTCGAGCAGGTTGAGCAGGTCCCACTCGGTCTCGCAGACGCGGCGTCCGATGGTGGCCAACTCGACTGAACGGTGCTGACCACTCAGATGCCGTTCCGCCTGGAATCGGCAGATGACACCCCAGCGCAGCGTGGCCAGCATTAGCCACCAGTGAAACGCCACGCGGTCGACGGTAGTCGCGCTGGCCTGCTCGTAGGCCTGCAGAAAGCTCTCGATGCTGCCGAGGCCGCCGGCGCCCATGCTGGCGGGCGCGCCGAAGCGCCAGGCGCGGATGCAGAACCACGCCAGGTCTTCGTATGCCTGGCCGACGTGCACGAGTTCCCAATCCAGCACGGCGGCAAGGTTGGAGCCGTCGACGATGAGGTTGCCCATCCGGAAGTCGCCGTGCACCAGCACCGCCGGTGTCGGTTCGGGCCGATGGGCGGCCAGCCAGCGAAACCCCCATTCGAAGGTGGCGGTGGTGTCGCCCATGTCGTCGAGGCGCCGGCGCCATTCGTCGAGTTGGTCCTCGTGGGTCAGGCCCGGGCCGTGCGGGTCGGCGCGGTGAATGGCGGCCGCCGCCTGCGCGCACTGCTGCAGCAATCGGGTGCGGCCGCCGTGCCCGTCGGCGGCGTCGAGCTGGCGTTGGATGCGCCGCACGATGGTCTCGCCCTTGATCTCATCGCAGATCAGAAACGGATTGCCCAGTGCGGCAGGCGAATCGTCGGCGATCAGGATGTGGGGGACCGGGGCGCCGGCGGCCGCGGCGGCGGCCTGCGACCGGGCCTCGAGTTCCATGCCGGCATGCACGTCGTCGGGCGGGCCGGTGCGCAGGATCAGCGAGCGGCGTTGGCCACCGATGACGGACTCGAACGCCCACGTGGTTCTGCTGGCGCCGCCGGTCAGCGCGCGCAGGTTCTCGACCGCCGTCTCGGCGCCGACGGCCGACGTGAGGAGGCCGGCGAGTTTGGCCGTCAGCTCGGCCGACTCGTCGTCGTGCATCATTTGCGGCCGAATTTGAAGAGCCGCTGCGCCACTCGGCGGATCTGGATCTCCTCGGCACCCTCGGTGATCCGGTACCGGCGGTGATGCCGGTAGATGTGTTCGAACGGTTCGTGCCGGCTGTAGCCGAGGCCGCCGAAGATCTGCATGGCGCGATCGGCGGCGTCGCAGACCAGCCGGTTGGCGCGGTAATTGGCCATCGACACCTTGTCGGAGACCTCCATGTGGTGGTCGCGGTCCAAGTGCCAGGCGGCGTAGGCGACCAGCAGTCGCACCATCTGCGCTTCGGTCTGCAACTCGGCCAGCGGCCACTGCACGGCCTGGTTGACCGACAGCGGCTTGCCGAACACCGTTCGGCCACCGGCATATTCGGCAGCGCGGTCGATGCAGTACTGCGCGGCGCCCAGGCTGCTGGCGGCTTGCCGAATCCTGTTCTCGTGCAGGAAGGTTTGCGCCACCTCCAGGCCGCGATCCACCTCGCCGAGCACCGCGTCCGCGGGCACCCGAACATCGGTCAGCTCGACCTCGCCGTGGTCGGTGGGCATGTTGAACGTCCACCAGTAGTAGGGAACGTTGAATCCGGGCGTATCGGTGGGCACCAGAAACGCGGTGATGCCGCGCGCACCCCCCGGCTCACCGGAGGTGCGCGCGAAGACCAGATCGTGGGTGGCGCGGTGCACGCCGGTGTTGAACCGCTTGGAGCCGTTGATCACCCAGGCATCGCCGTCCCGTTCGGCATGGGTTTCCAGCCAGGTGGCATCCGAGCCGTGCCTGGGCTCGGTCAGCCCGAAGGCCATCGAACGCTCCCCGGTGATCAGCGCCTCCGACCACACCCGGCGCTGCTCGTCGGTCCCGAAGCGCTCCATCATGATCACCTGCGGGAAGTTCCCGACGATCGACGACTCGTTCTGCAGGTCGTTGTGCAGGCCAAGGCCCTTGTGCGCCAGGCGTTCCCGGATGACGGCCATGTCGACGTTGCTGCCGTCGCGGCCGCCCAGCGAGGCCGGCAGGCCGTAGCGCAGCCAGCCCGCCTTGTCGGCGCGCCTGCGCATCTCGGCGAGCAGGTCCTCCCACTCGCGGGTGGGAATGCCGTCGTTGTCCCAGTCGGTGCGCGCGTGCTCGCGACGCTGGTCGAAATACTGGATGTTCTCGCGTTCCAGCGGTTTGATCTCGGCCTCGATGAACTCGTCCATCTCGGCGAGCACGCCCGGAAGGTGCTCGGGCAGAGTGAAATCCACGCTTTCCTCCTAAGGCCTCGTGAGGCCGCCGTACAAGGTTTTCTTCCAGATCGTCGACAAGGTCGCGATGGCGTCCTCGTCGCTGATGTCCACCCCCAGCCCCGCCGGGCCGGATGGCCCGACAACCACGGTGGTGAAGTTCTCGAAGAGCAACGCGATGGCCGCCGCGGTGTGCTGGGGGTGCAGCTCGGCGCCGTGGCCCTGCTCCTGGGCGCGGCGCACCGAGGCTGCGACGAGATCCATGCCGAAGCGCCGGAATTCGTTCTGCACGGCGGCGAAGCGCTGCTGGGTGGCGGCCAGCTGGGCCACCGCGATCATGATGCCGATGTTCTGCTTGAACATGTTCCAGTAGCCGGTGACCACCGAGGTGAAGAAGGCGTCGTCGTCGGGGGAGTCCGGCAGGTGGACGCTCAGCCCCGACGGCGTGACCACCTCGTGCAGAAACGATTCCGCCAGCGCCGCCAGCAGGTCTTCCTTGTCGGCGAAGTAGCGGTAGAACACCGCCGGCGATTTCCCCGCGGCCGACGTGATGTCGGCCAACGTGGTGCCGTGAAAGCCCCGCTCGGCGAACAGTTTGCGGGCGGCCTGCTCGATGGCCTGCCGGGTTTGGCGGCCTTTGGCGGTCAGCTCGCGGCTCGCCTCCGAAGCGGACATCAGTTCTGTATCCGGTCGCCGGCGCGCAGCAGGGAGCTCGGCAGATCGTGGCCCACCAACGACTTCGCCACCGCGGCCGCGGCGATGGCGGCCTGCAGGTCGACGTCGACGTCGATGCCGCTGTCGCGCAGCAGATACACCAGGTCCTCGGTGGCGATGTTGC
This sequence comes from Mycobacterium marseillense, assembly GCF_010731675.1. Taxonomy (NCBI): domain Bacteria; kingdom Bacillati; phylum Actinomycetota; class Actinomycetes; order Mycobacteriales; family Mycobacteriaceae; genus Mycobacterium; species Mycobacterium marseillense. Next base: position 2,493,588 of record NZ_AP022584.1, on the reverse strand, counting down.
CGGTGGCGCCCGGGGCGAAGGGGCAGCCGCCCAGCCCGCCGACCGAGGCGTCCAGCCGGGTCACCCCGGCGGTGACCGCGGCGTACGCGCTGGCCAGGCCGGACCCGCGGGTGTTGTGGAAGTGGCCGCCCAGCGGCATGTCGCCGATCACCGGACGCAGTTGCGCGATCAGCGAACTCACGCGGCCCGGGGTGGTGGTGCCGATCGTGTCGGCGATCGACAGGCGGTCGGCGCCGCGCTCACGCGCGGCCGCGGCGATCTCGAGCACCCGCTCGGGCGGGGTGGGGCCTTCGAACGGGGAGTCCCAGGCGGTGGCGATGACGACCTCGACGGTGACAGGGCCGTCGTGCGCAATGGCGACGATCTCGTCGATCGCCTCGGTGGCCTCGGCGCTGGTGCGCCCGACGTTGGCCTCGCTGAACGTGTCGTCGGCGGCCACCACGTACTCGATGGAGCGCAGGCCCGCGGCGATGGCCCGCCTGGCCCCGTTGGGGCTGGCGACCAGCGCGGAGAATTCGATGTCGGGATAGTCGTGCAGGTGGGCGGCGAGCTCGGCCGCGTCGGCCATCGACGGCACCTTCGAGGGCGAGACGAATGCGGTGGCCTCCACCTCGCGGACCCCGGTGGCCGCCACCGCGGCCAGCAGTTCGAGCTTGGCCGACAACGGGATTGGCGCCTCGATCTGCAGGCCGTCGCGCAGGGCCACTTCTCGAATCTCCACGTGCGTCATGGCACCGCTCCTCCTCATCGCCGCCGCTCTGCATCGTCGCCGGTGCGTGTCATGGCACCGCTCCTCCTCATCGCTGCCGCTCTGCATCGTCGCCGGTGCATGTCATAGCACCTCCTGGGCCCGCAGCTCCTCGAGTTCCTCGGCGGTCTTGCCCAGCAACCCGACGTAGACGTCGTCGTTGTGCTCGCCCGGTCGCGCGGGACCGGCGTTGCGCAGCCGGCCCGGAGATTCCGAGAGCACCGGAACGATGCCGGGCCCCAGGACGTTGCGCCCTAGCCGCTCGTCGTAGTGCTCGACCAGCATGTCGCGGGCCCGCAGCTGCGGGTCGTCGACGACCTCGGCGACCGTGTTGATCGGGCCCGCGATCACGCCTGCGGCGGAAAGGGTTTCGATGATCTCGCCCGGCTGGCGCTCAGCGGCCCAGCAGCCGATGATGTTGTCGAGCTCGTCCTGGTTGCGGCCACGCGCGACGTGCGTGGCGAACCGGTCGTCGGTGGCCAGTTCCGGGCGTCCCATGGCCTTGCACAGCCGGGCGAAGACGGTGTCCTGGTTGGCGGCGATCACCACCCACGAGCCGTCGGCGCTGCGGTAGATGTTGGACGGGGCAATGCCCTCGAGCCGGGTGCCCGACGGCCCGCGCACCACACCGCCGACGTCGTAGTCGGGAATCGTGGATTCCTGGACGGCCAAACAGGATTCGGTGAGCGCGACGTCGACCACCTGGCCGCGCCCGGTGACGCTGCGGCGGTACAGGGCGGCCAGCGCGCCCTGGGCGCCGAACATGCCGGCCAGGCTGTCACCGAGCGAGAGCGCCAGCCGGGGCGGCGGGCCGCCCGGAAAACCGTTGAGGTGCCGCAGTCCGCTGGCCGCCTCGGCGACCGACGCGTAACCGGCCTTGGACGCGTCGGGTCCGGTCTGCCCGTAACCGGACACGCGCACCAGGATGATGCCGGGGTTGCGCTCGGACAGCACGTCGTAGCCCAGGTTCCACTTCTCCAGGGTGCCCGGGCGGAAGTTCTCCACCACGATGTCGGATTTTTCGACGAGGTCGCAGAACAACTCGCGGCCCCGTGGGTGACGCAGGTCGAGCGTGATGGCTCGCTTGTTGCGCGCGTGCACCGTCCAGAAGACGTGCTGCCCGTCGACTTCGGCCTGACCCCAGGTGCGCAACGGGTCCGGGGCCTTGGGCAGTTCCACCTTGATGACGTCGGCGCCCATGTCGCCCAGCAGCCGCCCGGCGAAGGGCCCGGCGATCAGGGTGCCCAGTTCGAGCACCCGGATGCCGTCCAGCGGACCCGATGGTCTCACGCGCTCACCCTTCGCCCGCGAAGTCGTGGCGCACCAGCCAGTCGGTGACGATGGTGACCGCCGCGCGCAGCGCGTCGCGCTGGTCGGGTCCCGCGTAATAATGTGTGGCGCCGGGAATTTCGTGTATCTCCTTGTCGGGGTGGCCGATCGCTTGAAAAAGCCGCCGGGTGTGGCTGGGTGTGCACGCGTCATCGGCCAGGTTACCGATCACCAGCGCCGGGATCGCGATGTCCGGGCCGCAGGACACGGCGTCGCCGCGGGCGTCGTCGTAGCTCCACTGCGACAGCCAGCCGCGCAACGTGGAGAACCGGGCCAGCCCGACGGGACTCATGTTCACCACTTGAGGATCCCCCAGGTAGCACGTCCCCGGGGCGCGTTCGTTGGGATCGACGGTTGGGTCCAGCCACCGCGGGTCGGCCATGGTGCCGTGCACGACGAACCCGAACTCGTCGTCCGGCCGGCCGGCGGCTTTCAGCTCGGCCAACTTGTCCTTGACCCACGCGGTGATGCGGCGGTTGCGGTCGATCTGCGCCCGCCGGTACCGATCCAGGAATTCTTGGCTGTAGGGCGGCTGGTTCGGGTTGTCGGCGTTGTACAGGTCAAGCTCGGGATCGCGCTTGGTGGGATCGGATTCGTCGAGGATCGACGCGTCCAGCCATTCGGTCAGCGTGCCGTGCCGGCTGATGTGCGCGGCCAGCAGCATGATGCCGTCGGCCGCGGGCAGGTCGAGTTTGGTCAGGTCTGGGCCGTCGCCGGTCGGGCTGGACGTGATCGTCGGATTCTGGGCCTGCTGCTGGTAGAACACCGACAGCGAACCGCCGCCACTCCATCCGGCCAGCACCACCTTGGAATAGCCCAGCCGCTTCTTGGCGTCCTTGATGCACTCGCCGAGGTCCTCGACCACCTTCTCCATCAGCAGCGCCGAGTCGGTGCCGCGGAAGCGGCTGTTGCAGTAGATGACGTGATGACCGGCGCGGGCCAGCGCGTTGATCATCGGCAGGTAGGCGCCACCGCCGATCGGGTGCATGAACACCAGCACGGTCTCCGACGGGTTGTCCTTGGGCTTGAGCAGGTAGCTTTCCAGCACCGTGATCTCGGCCAAACCGCCGTAGACGTCCCGGACACCGGAATTGTTCTGAAAGGCAACGAGATAGGGGATGCGGTCGTACTCGTGCTTTTTGGGCTGCACCGGGGTGGTCATTCAGTGTTGTCCTAGGTCGTGGGCCAGTACTTCGGCCGACGGGGTCAACCGCCGGCGGGTGTCGATGGCGATTACCTGCCAGTCGACGCGGGAGTATTCGTCGAACTTGCGGCGCGCCCGCTCGCGTGCCTTCTCCGGTGCGCCGTGGTGAACCCCTTGCGGCGCATGCGAAATCAAGCCGGGTGGCATCGGGATGCCGTAGAGCGAGCCGCCGTGGAAGAAGGCGATCTCGTCGTAGTCGACGTTGCGGTGATACCACGGGGTGCGCTCGGTGCCCGGGACGCCCTCGGCGGGCTTGGGCAGGAAGTTCATCACGTAGACGCCGGTGGCCTGCATGAACAAGTGCACCGTCGGCGGCAGGTGGACGCTGTCGGAGGTGACGACGTTGTAGTCGGCGATGTTGAATGTGAACGCGAAGTTGTCACCGCGCCAGCCCTCGACGTCGAGCGGATTGTGTTGGTAGAACAGCGTTGTCGGGCCGCCCTCGTGGATCAGTCGGACCTCGTACTCGCCGCCGGAGTCGTCGTCGGCGGCGGGTGCCGGCTCGGGGATGACGACCTGTGACGGGTCGAAGGGGAAGTGGCGGCCCAGCGCGCCGGGCGGCGGTATCCGAAACTCGTCGCCGGCCTCGATCATCAGCATCGTCGTCGCGGCATCGGGCAGCTGGCGCCAGGTGCACGCCTTCGGGATGTACAGCCAGTCGCCCTCCCGATAGCGCAGCGGCCCGAACTCGGTCTCGGCCAGGCCGCTGCCCTCATGGACGAAGCACAGCAGGTCGCCGTCGACGTGACGGGCATAGAACGGCATCGGTTCGGCGCGACGGCTCAACAGAATTCGGCAGTCGTCGTTGCTGAACATCAGCAGCGGCCCGCCGCCGGCGTCCGTGGCATCGCTGGGCTTGAGCTCGCTGGACAGCACGTCGAGGGGGCGCAGCGGGCCGACCGACCGGTACGCGGTGGGGTCGTGGCGCCGGTAGAGGTTGGCGGTGCGGCCGGTGAACCCGCCGCGGCCCAGCTCGTCGTCCTTGAGGCCGTCGAGGTCGGCATGCAGGCGGCGCGGCGTTCGGCCTTTCCGCAGGTGCACAAAGGATTCCATGGACGGCTCCTCCATGAGACAAGCTCGGCGGTCACAAAACTGAAAGTGACATTACTTTTTGTTTTGGTCAGGCACAAGACCGGCACGAGCGTCGGCGCGAGACCGTCGTCGCCGCGGCCCGGTCTCAGTCACAAACGCCACAGGCGCCTGCGGCGGGACAGAGCCGCTCCGGGCGTCAATCGCGCACGCGCAGCACGACCTTGCCCTTGGCGGTGCGGTTCTCCAGCGAGGCGACCGCCGCGGCCGCTTCTTTCAGGGGGTAGGTCGCCGGCTCCGGCGGGGCCAGTTCCCCGGAGGTGAGCAGACGCTCGAGTCCGGCCCACTGCTCGGCCAGCGCACCCGGGTGCGTGCCCGCCCACGCGCCCCAGCCCACGCCGACGACGTCAATGTTGTTGAGCAGCAATCGGTTCACCTTGACAGTCGGGATCTCGCCGCCAGTGAATCCGACGACCAGCAGTCGTCCGCCGGGGGCGAGCGAGCGCAGGGAGTCGGTGAACCGGTCACCGCCGACCGGGTCAACGACGATGTCGACGCCGCGGCCGTGGGTCAACTCCTTGACCGCGTCCTTGAACCCGTCGGCCAGCACCACGTCCGTCGCGCCGGCGGCCGTGGCGATGTCGGCCTTGTCCTGCGTGCTGACGACGGCGATGGTGCGCGAGGCCCCCAGCGCCGGCGCCAGCCGGAGCGCCGAGGTGCCGATGCCGCCGGCCGCGCCGTGGACCAGCACCGTCTCGCCGCGCTGCAGCCGGCCCCGCACGGTGAGCGAGAAGTACACCGTCAGGTCATTGAAGAGCAGGCCCGCGCCGGCCTCGAAGCTCACGTTGTCGGGCAGCTTGAACACCCGGTCGGGGGCCAAGATCGCGACCTCGGCCATGGCGCCGGAGAGCATCGTGAGGCCGACGACCCGGTCACCGGCACGCACGTGCGCCCCCTCGGGTGCCGACCGGACCACGCCGGCGATCTCGGCGCCGAGGACGAACGGCAACTCCGGGCGGTATTGGTACAGGCCGCGCGTGAGCAGGGCATCCGGGAACGCCACCCCGGCGGCGTGCACGTCGACGACGACCCCGTCGCCCGTCGGTTCGTCGATGTCGGCCAACTCGACCGCGTCCGGACCATCGAGTCGAGTCACCCGTACCGCGCGCATGCCACCTCCGTCGTCATCGCCCTCGGATAAAGCGCTCGACCAGCCTACTGCCGCCTCAAAAACCGCCCGCGACCCGCACCACCGCGCGGCCGGAGAACTTGCCGGCGCGGACCTGATCGATCACTCCGACGACGTCCTTCACGTCGACGTCGCTGACCAACGCGGCCAGATGACGCGGCCGCAACGAATCACCCAGCCGGGCCCACAATTCGCGGCGCGGCCCGATCGGCATCAGCACCGAGTCCATTCCCAGCAGCGCCACACCGCGCAGGATGAACGGCATCACCGTGGTGTGCAGGGCGGGACCGCCGGTGAGGCCGCTGGCCGCCACCGCGCCGCCGTAGTCGATGGTGCTGAGCACGTCGGCGAGCGTCGCCCCGCCCACGCAGTCCACCGCGCCCGCCCAGCGTGCCTTGCCGAGCGGTCGAGGCTTGGCGTCGGGATCGGCGGGCAGGCGGCCGATAACCTCCGCGGCACCAAGGGCTTTCAGGCGGTCGGCGGCGTCGGCTTTGCCGGTCGAGGCCACCACCCGGTACCCGGCGGCCGCCAGCAGGTCGACGCTGACCGAGCCGACACCGCCGGTGGCCCCGGTGACCACGATGGCACCCGCATCGGGCGCAATGCCCCAGTCGATCAGCGCCTGCACGCTCATCGCCGCGGTGAAGCCCGCGGTTCCGATCGCTGCGCCCTCGTGCGGGCTCAACGCGCCGAGCGCCACCACCTGGTCGGCCGGCAACCGTGCGTATTCGGCGTAGCCGCCGTGGTGGCCCGTGCCGATCGCATAGCCGTGGGCCAGCACCGCGTCGCCGACGGCGAACTCGGGTGCGGTGGACTCCACGACCTCGCCGGTCAAATCGATGCCCGGCACCACCGGATAGTCGCGCACCACGCCGCCGCCCGGAGTCAGTGCCAGGGCGTCTTTGTAGTTGACGCTCGAATACAGGACCCGGATCGTCACGTCCCCGGGTGGCAGGTCATCGGGACAAAGTGTCTCGACCGATGCGGTTATCCGGTCACCATCGTGGCGCGCGACGAGCGCGTGAAACGTGTCCATGCTCCGACGCTAACCTCACCGTATGGATCCCTTTCCACTCGGTGGGTTCTCGGTCAACCGTGTGGGCTTCGGCGCCATGCAGTTGCCCGGTCCCAACGCGTTCGGCCCGCCGCGCGACCGCCACGAGGCGCTGGCCGTGCTCCGGCGCGCGGTCGAGCTCGGCGTCGACCACATCGACACCGCCCAGATCTATGGGCCCGACGTCGCCAACGAGTTGATCCGCGAGGCGCTGCACCCCTATCCGCCCAACCTGGCGCTGGTCAGCAAGGTCGGCGGGCGCCGCGACGACGACGGGTCCTGGCTGCCGGCCGGCGATCCCGCCGAACTGCGCCGCGACATCGAGACGAACCTGCGCACTCTGGCCGTCGAGCGGCTCGCCGTGGTCAACCTGCGGGTGTTCGACAGCGGGACTCCCAATCAACTGTTCGACGACCAGCTCTCGGCCATGATCGAGGCCCGCGACGCCGGGCTGATCGGCGCAATCGGACTGAGCAACGTCAGCCGCGAGCAGCTGGCGCATGCGTGTGAGCGCACCGAAATCGCCTGTGTGCAAAACGCATTCAACCTCATTCACCGAGATTCGGCCGCGGTGCTCGCAGAGTGCACGTCGCGGGGGATCGCGTTTGTTCCCTTCTTCCCGCTGGGCGCGGCGTTCATGCGGCCCAACCCGGTGCTCGGCCATGAGCTGGTCCAAGGGATTGCGCAGCGACTCGGCCGCACCCCGGCCCAGGTCGCGCTGGCCTGGACGCTCGGCGTGGCGCCCAACGTGCTGTTGATCCCCGGCACCTCATCGCTGCGGCACCTGGAGGAAAACGTGGACGTCGCATCGATCGAGCTGGACGACGACGACCGCGAGCGGCTGAACGCGGTCGCTACCTGAGCTCGGCCGAGGACAGGCCCAGCAGTCGGCGCGCGACCACCAGCTGCTGGATCTGCTGGGTGCCCTCGAAGATGTCCAGGATCTTCGAGTCGCGCGCCCACTTCTCCAGCAGAGTCTGTTCGGAATAGCCTGCGGTGCCGGCCAATTCGACGGACTTCAGCGTGACGTCGGTGACCATCCGGCCGGCCTTGGCCTTGCTCATCGACGCTTCTTTGGAGTTGGGGATCTTGTTGTCGGCCTGCCAGGCCGCCCGCAGCGACAGCAGGTAGGCCGCCTCCCAGTCGGCTTCCATGCGCAAGAACTCCGCCGCCGCCGCGCTCTGAACGTGCGATGGCCGGTCGTAGGAGATCTCCACGCCGGCCTCGGTGAGGATCTTGCGAATTTCCTCCAGCGCCGCGCGGCCCACACCCACGGCCATGGCGGCGACGATCGGCCGGGTGTTGTCGAAGGTCTCCATGACGCCCGAAAAGCCCTTGCCGACCTCGATTTCGGGGTTGCCGAGCAGGTTTTCCTTCGGAATGCGGGCGTTGTCGAACCGGATGGCGGCGGTGTCGGAACCCTTGATGCCCAGCTTGTGCTCGAGCCGTTCGACGGTGACACCCGGGTGCTCGCGCGGCACGACGAACGACTTGATCGCCGCGCGACCCTGGGACTTGTCCAGGGTCGCCCACACCACGATGTGGGTGGCGCGCGACCCGGCGGTGACGAAGATCTTCTCGCCGTTGATCACGTACTCGTCGCCGTCCAGGGTGGCGGTCGTCGCGACCGCCGCCGAGTCCGATCCGAAGCCGGGTTCGGTGATCGCCATTGCCGCCCACACCTTGCCCAGGCGTTGCAGCTGCTCTTCGTTCGCCACCGCGGAGATCGCGGCGTTGCCCAGCCCCTGGTAGGGGACCGACAGCATCATCGCGAGGTCGCCCCAGCTGGCTTCCAGCGTCTGGAGCAGCGCGGCCATGTTGGCGCCGTTGTGGTTCTTGTCCCGTTCTTCGTCCTCGCCGCCCAGCGCGTTCGCTCCGGCGAATTCGATTGACTCCGAAGCCCCTTCGAAGAGGCTGAACAGTGTGTCGAGCTCGACCGGGTAGGCGTGTTCCTTGAGGTCGTACTTGCGGGCGATCGGCCGCATCAACTCGGCGGCGCCCTGGTGCGTCTTGGTCGTCACCGCTTGCATCTTGCGGGGCAGTTCCAGATTAATTGCCATGATTGAACTTTCAGCTCGAATGAGTTAACGACTTGGATGACTGCTAGATGACGACGACGCCCTCGGCGACGCCGATGGCCCGCAGGTCGCGGTACCAGCGCTCGACCGGGTGCTCTTTGGTGTAGCCGTGGCCGCCCAGCAGCTGAACGCCGTCGAGGCCGATCTGCATGCCCTTGTCGGCGCCGAGCCGCTTGGCCAGCGCCGCTTCACGGATGAACGGCAGGCCCTGCTCGGCGCGCGCCGCGCCGCGCCAGGTGATCAGCCGCAGCCCGTCCAATTCGATGGCGATGTTGGCGCACATGAAGGCCACCGCCTGGCGATGCGCGATCGGTTCGCCGAAGGCCTCACGTTCCTTCACGTAGGGGACGACGTAGTCGAGCACGGCGTGCGACGTGCCGACCGTCAGCGCCGCCCAGCCCAGGCGGGACAGCGCGATCGCTTCGGAGTAATCCTGACCGGCGGCGTCGTCCTCACCGAGGCGCGCGCTCAGCGGCACCGACACCCCGGAGAGCTCGACGTGACCCAGGGCCGCCGCGCGGAGTCCCATGCTCGGATCGGCCTTTACCGTCAGGCCTTTCGCCGACGACTCGACGATGAACAGGGCCGGCTTGCCGTCGAGCTGGGCGCCGATGATGAAAAGCTCGGCGTCGGCCGCGGCCGGCACCAAGGACTTCACCCCGTCGAGGCGGTAGCCACTGGGGGTGCGCACCGCGGTCGTCTTGAGCCGGGTGGGGTCGAAGAGCGGTTGCGGTTCGGCGATGGCGACGCAGGCCTGCGGCACGTTCTCGCCGGCGAACTCCGGCAGGTAGGTGGCCTGCTGATCGGCGCTGCCCCAATGGGTCAGCGCGGAGGCGACGCCGCCGGGCGCCAGCAGCGGCAACGCCAAACCCATGTCGCCGTAGGCGAGCGCCTCGGCGACCAGCACGTTGGTCACGCTGGAGCGGTGCGCGGCGATGCCGTCGAAATCCTCGGGAATGTTGATCGCGGTGATGCCCAGCTCGGCGGCCTTGGCGATGAGGTCGCGGGGGTAGGTGGCCGCCTCGTCGGCATCGTGCGCCGCGGGCCGCAGCACTTCTTCGGCGAATTCATCGAGGGTCTCGACGATCATCTTCTGCTCGTCGTCGGGCGTCAGGTCGAAATAGTCCTTGCCGCTGGACTTGAGCCGGGTCGGCCCGGTGCGCAGATTCTGGACCTTCGTGAACTGACGAGACGTCGTCGCGGCCGTCGAGAAGACCGTCTTCGTGCCGTAGCGCAGGGCCCGGTTGAGCGGGTCGCGCAGCCGGTACTTGTCCAGGAATTCCTGGCCGACGAGCGGGGTGATGAGCGCGATGGCGATGTCGACGCCGGTGCGTTTGTGCGGTTGCAGCCCGACCGCGGACTTATGGTCGCGCCGTTTGACGCGGGAGCGGGCGGTGGTTTGGGGGGAACCGGAATCGGTCATGGGTCAGCGGCCTCAGGTTGTTGGGCAAGCGGATAGCTCCGATCTTACTCCGGAGTAAGATCGGAGAGAACACTTGTTAACTAATTCACAGTGAGGCTGTCGAGCACCTGCCGCTGCAGCAGGCCATTGGTGGCCACAGCGCTGCCGCGGTGCGGCCCCGCGGTGCCGTCCAGCGCGGTCATCGCCCCGCCCGCTTCGCGGATGAGGATGTCCAGCGCGGCGAGATCCCATACCGACACTTCCGGTTCGGCGGCGATGTCGACCGCCCCCTCGGCCACCAGGCAATAGGACAGGAAGTCGCCGAATGCGCGCACCCGCCACACCGCATCGGTCAGCGCGATGAAGCGGTCCCGCACGCCGAGCTGCGCCCAGCCGGACAGGCTGGAGAACGACAGGCTGGCCGAATTCAGTTGCGCCACCGAGGAAACCGATATCGAGCGCGCGGCTGCCCCGTTGACCGCGACGAATGCGCCCTCACCGTGCGCGGCCCACCACCGGCGCTGCAATGCCGGGGCGCTCACGACGCCGACGACGGGAACGCCGTCGTGCAGCAACGCGATCAAGGTGGCCCAGACCGGCACCCCGCGGACGAAGTTCTTGGTGCCGTCGATCGGGTCGATGATCCACTGCCGCCCGGTGAAGGCGGTGTCGCCACCGAATTCCTCGCCGACGATGCTGTCGACCGGCCGTTCGCGCGCGAGCGCCAACCGCAGCTCGGTTTCGACCGCACGGTCGGCGTCGGTCACCGGCGTCAGGTCCGGTTTGGTGTCGATGCGCAGGTCCAGCGCACCGAATCGGGAGGAGGTCAACGAGTCTGCGCGGTCGGCCAGCGTCAGTGCCAGCGCCAGATCGTCGGTGCGACTCATGACGCAGTCTTATCACGGCCCTACGATGGCGGGGTGTGGGAATTCGGACTGCTGGTCCTGCTGGTCGCGGTGCTGGCGGTATTTCTGGTCCAGCGGTTCGTCCCGCGCGGACCCCGCGGCGAGCAACTGAGCGGCACGCTGCTGGTGACCGGGGTCAGCCCGCGACCCGACGCCACCGGCGAGCAATTCGTCACCATCGCCGGCGTAATCAACGGTCCATCGGTCAACGAACACGCGGTGTATCAGCGCATGGCCGTCGACGTGAATCAATGGCCGACCATCGGTCAACTGTTTCCGGTGGTGTATTCGCCGAAGAATCCGGACAACTGGACGTTCGCCCCGTCGGCTCCACCCGCACCGCAGGAGCCACCGGCGGGCTAAGGCCGCGTCAGCCGGCCGCGGGCGGGCGCGTCATGACCGTGATGCGAACGCCGTAGCGGGGCACCACGAGCGCTGCCCGCCTGACCGTCCCGCCGGGTATTCCGGGAATTCCGGCGCCGGCGGGCCCGGTACGGGCTAGCGCCTCGGCCGCCGGCAAGCCCGGCAAACCGCCGGCGGGCGGCGCCGTGACGGGGTCGCCCGCCGCGGCGGCCCAGCCCGCGGGCACCGACATCGACCCGATCCGGCCGGCGCGGGCGAGCACCGCGTTGACGTTCCCCAGGCCGGAGGCTGTACCGCTGAGCGCCGACGCCTTCGGGAGCGCGGCCGGAACCGCCGCGAGGTTCGGCAAGATGCCCAAGTTCTTGTCCGCCTGGATGATTCCGGCGTTGAACCCCTCCGCCGTGAAAAGAGAACGGAACGCGACCTGGGTGCCCAGGATGGTGTCCAGGATGCGGAAGTCGAGCGGCATTCCCGCCGCCCCGGGCGCGGCGGAGGCGGCCTGCGAGCCCGCGTTCGACCCGGTGGCGCTGGTGTCGGCTTGGGTGACGGCGGCGGTTTGGGCGGTCACGCCATCCGGATTGGTGACTTGGCGTGGGGCGGAGAACGGCGAAAACTGTACCGCCGCAGCAGAACTGGCGGAATAGCTGTACATCGCGGAGGCGTCCTGGGCCCAATAGTCGGCGTACTGGGCCTCGGTGGCCGCGATCGCCGCGGTGTTCTGCCCGAAGAAGTTCGTTGCCACCAGCGTCGCCAATTGGGTGCGGTTGGCCGCGACCGCCGGCGGGGGCACCGTCATGGCGTGTGCCAGCTCGTAGGCCGCGGCGGCCGCCCGGGCCTGCATGGCCGTGTGCTGTGCGCGCTCGGCCGTCGCGTACAGCCATCCCACGTAGGGTCCGGCGCTGGCCGCCATCGCCTGGGAGGCCGGCCCGTACCAGTACAGGCCCGTCAGGCCGGACAGCACCGACTCGTAAACGGCGGCCGTGATGCTCAGCTCGGCCGACAGCGCGTCCCAGATTCCTGCGGCGGCCAACAACGAGCCCGACCCGGGGCCTGCGTACATCCGGCCAGAGTTCACCTCTGGCGGAAAAAAGCCGAAATCCATTGTCTTACAGCGCTATCAGCTGCGTGTAACAAAACTTCTCGCGGCGAATTGGCGCCACGTCACCCGGCGGCCGGCGGGCGTGGCATCACCGTGAGCCGCACGCCGTAGCGGGGCGGGACGCCCGCCCCGACGGAGCGGGAGGCGCCGCCGCCCGGCATGCCGGGGTAGCCGGGATAACCGGACGCTACCGGCTCCTCGGTGCCCGGCAACGTGGTGAAGCCCGCCGGCTCCAACGGCGAGATATGGGTGCTCGTCGGTGCGGCCCAGCTCGCGGGCACCGACATCGGCCCGATCGAGCCGGCGCGCGAGAGCGTTGCGGTGACATTGCCCAGGCCCCCGCCGACACCGGTTGTGGCGCCGCTCAGTGCGGGTGCCGCGAGCGCGGGAGCAGCGGCCAGGGGCTTGGCGAGGACGCCCAAATTGTTCTCGGCCCCGATGATGCCGGACACGAACTGTTCCATGTTGTAGGGAGCGCTGAAACCGAGGCCCGTTCCCTGAATGGCGTCCAAAACCCGGAAGGCGTTGGCATTGGCGTTGGCCGCACTGGTGGTCGACGCGTCCAGGTAGTAGAAGTTGTTCACCGTCGTTCCCGGTGTCTCGTCCAGCGCCGAAAACGTTTGCGTGACAGCCTTGTTGGTGGCAGCGTTGGTGTTGGCCGCGGTCACGGCGGCCTTCTGCGCGGTCACCCCGGACTCGTTGGTGGAGTTGTTCGCGGGTGCGAACTGCGGCAACTGGGTCGCGGCCGCCGAGGACACGGAGTAGCCGGACATGGCGGCGGCGTCCTGAGCCCAATAATTGGCGTACTGCGCCTCGGTGTCCGCGATGGCCGCGGTGTTCTGGCCGACGATGTTCGTCGCCACCAGCGACGCCAACAGGGCGCGGTTGGCGGTGATCACCGGTGGGGGCACCGTCATCGCGTAGGCCTGCTCGTAGGCGGCCGCGGCCGTGCGCGCCTGCATGGCCGTCTGCGCGGTCTGCTCGGCGGTCGCTTGCAGCCACGCCACGTAGCGCGCCGCCGAGAGCGCCATCGCCTGCGCCGCGGGACCGCGCCATTGCAGGTCCAGGCCTGAGAGCGCCGACTCGTAACCCTCGGCGGTCGAACTCAGCTCGGCCGACAGCGCGTCCCAGCTTCCCGCCGCGGCCAACAGCGAGCCCATTCCGGGGCCCGTGTACATCCGGGCGGAGTTGATTTCTGGTGGAAGAAAAGCCCAATCCATGGTGGATATATCCCCTCAAGTGCGGTTTTACGAACAAACGCCACTAGCGCCGGCGCTCGCCGCAACGGCGTTGATCACAGGTGGTGGGCCGCTCCCGGGCCGGCTCTGCAAGCCGGCAACGCTCACCCCGCGGCGGGGGATGGGACGGCCGCGCGCGATCGCTCCGCGCCTGCCTAGCGGGCAGCGCGGGGTTTATGACGTGGGCGGACCGTGCGCACAGGGCATCGCGAGAGACCTTCGGTTTTCGGGCCCTTCAAAAATCGCAGGTGCGGCGCAGGCGTGCGGGGTTTTTCCTATTTCACGGCGCCGACCAGGCAGAATTAAGACCGTGTTTGCCCAGTATTAACCCTTTGTTAACCAAATGACCCACTAGATCTACGCGTGTCGAATAGTGAAAGTAATTGACGCGCTTGATATTTGGGCTAACCGCCCCGTCGTCATCCGCGGTGGTTGAAGTTGTCGACCACGCCCTGCAGCATCTCCGGATTCCGCAGGAACGGCGTGATGATGTCGACCGGCAACGGGAAGACGACGGTCGAGTTCTGATCCGCCCCCAGCTCCAGCAGCGTCTGCAGGTAACGCAACTGCAGCGAGGCCGGGCTCTTGGACAGGGTCTCGGCGGCCTCGCGCAGCTCCTCCGAAGCCTGCAGCTCGCCGCGGGCGTTGATGACCTTGGCCCGGCGTTCGCGCTCGGCCTCGGCCTCGCGGGCCATCGCCCGTTGCATCGACTCGGGGATCTCGACGTCCTTGATCTCCACGACACGGACCTGAACACCCCACGGTTCGGTCTGCTTCTCGATGATCGTGCGCAGATCGCTGTTGAGGTCCTCGCGGTGCGCGAGCAACGTGTCCAGGTCCGCGCGGCCCAGCAGCGAACGCAGCGTGGTCTGGGCGATTTGCGAGGTGGCGACCGCGTAATTCTCCACCGCCAGAATCGCTTTCAGCGGGTCGGTCACCTGGAACATCACCACCGCGTTGACACGCGCCGGCACGTTGTCGCGGGTGATCACCTCCTGCGGCGGAATGGTCAGCGTGACCAGGCGTTGGTCGACGCGAATCATCTTGTCCAGAAGCGGAATGAGGAGCCGCAGGCCCGGGGCGTAGAGCGGACGCACATGCCCCATCCGGAACACCACCCCGCGTTCGTACTCGCGCAGCACCGCCAGCGACCACGTCGCGAGTACCACAAGCACAACGATTCCGGCGGCGATGAGGCCGATCACCAGCGTGGTCATGTCGTGTTGTCCTCCTTGGGTTTCCATCCGCCCCAACGCGTGGAATAGCGGTCGATCGCCGCGGCCACCTGATCCTCGATCGCCGTGCGGTGCGGAAGGTGTTCGGGCGCGTTGGAGGGAGTGTTCCACAGGTGGCGGACGAGCGGTGCCCCGAGCAGTGCGACGAGCAGCACGGTCACCATCAGGACCAGCGCGTCCGCCGCCGAGTGGTTGGCGATCAACGTGGCCAGCGGCAAGACGATTCCCAATGCGGCCACGCAGCAGGCGATTCCGCGGTGAAACCGGCCGGCGTCCGAATGCGGCCACGGGTCGACCTCGCGGCTGATCTCACGACCGTGCTCGGAAGTGGTGCAGTCGGATTTGACGGGGCAGCTGTTACAGACCACCGGCAGCGCGCGATACCGCATGACCCGATGCTTGGGATCGAACGACGTCGGCCACAGCCAATGGTCCTGCGGACACACCCATGCGTCATGGTCGGGCCGGTAGGTGAATTGGCCTGTGCGCCAGCGCGCCGCGTGCGCTGACGCCCGTCGTGCCATGACGTCGAAACTCCAGCCGACGGCCAGCAGGGCCAGGGAGTACCCCGCGATCAACCACACCGAGGTCGCCGGCGCGGTCACCGTCACTCCTTCGCCGGCACCGCGGCGCCGGTCTCCGGTTCGACCGCGGCCTGGGTGTACAGCGGATTTTCCGGCAGCTCCTGCGCCGTGGTCCCCGACCGGAAATGGCGCAGCGCGGTCCACGCGATCCAGACGAACGGCACGACGCCCCCGACGATCAGGATGACGTCACCGGGTAGCCGCAGCCACTCGAGTACCGCGTTGCCCGGCTTGGTGATGTAGCCCAACGACCGCGCCTCGAAGTAGCCGTCGTTGACCGAGTGGAAGAGCTGCAGCACGCCCAGCGGCAGCAGGGTGGCGAACACCATCCACGCCAGCCCGATGTTCATGCACCAGAATGAGATCCGCGCCAGCTTCTCCGGCCACTTGTCGGCCGGGATCACGTAGCGGAAGGCGAACATGGCCAGCCCGACGGCGAGCATGCCGTACACGCCCATCATCGCCGCGTGCCCGTGGTTGGCGGTCAACGCGGTGCCGATCTGGTAGTAGGACACGATGGGCAGGTTGATCAGGAACCCGAAGATGCCCGCCCCCAAGAAGTTCCAGAACCCGACCGCGACCAGGAACATGACCGCCCAGCGATGCGGGAACGGGTTGGCGTCACCGGACTGCTGGCGCGCGCCGAGTTGCAGGAACGCCCAGGCCTCGACCGTCAGGAACGTCAGCGGAATGACTTCGGCGGCGGAGAAGAACGCGCCCAGCGCCATGTGCTCCACCGGAGTGCCCGAGAAGTACAGGTGATGCATGGTGCCGATGACGCCGCCGGCCGAGTACAGGATGACATCGAGGAAGATCACGCCCAGGGCGATCCGTTCGCGCACCACGCCGAGCAGAACGAACATGTAGGCCACCATCACGGTGGTGAACAGCTCGAGGAAGTCCTCCACCCACAGGTGCACGACCCAGAACCGCCAGAAGTCGGCGACGGTGTAGTGGGTGTCGCTGCCGGCCAGCAGGCCCACCGCGTAGAAGGCCGGGATGGCCAGCCCGGAGAAGAAGAACAGCCACGGCATGTTCATCTTCGACTCGCCTTTGAGCCTGCCGCGGATGCCGCGCCAGATGATCGCGATCCACAAGAACATGCCGATGATCAGCAGGATCTGCCACAGCCGCGGCAGGTCGAGGTACTCCCACTGCTGGGAGAACAGCCCGCCCGCGGGGATCACGCCGTAGATGGAGAGCGCCTCGCAGATCAGCGAGCCGAACACCACCACGGCGACCGCCCCCAACAGTACGTAGGCGAGCAACGCCTGACGCTTGGGTTCGCGACGCGCGATGAACGGCACCAGGAAGATGCCGCCGGCCAAAAAGGCCGCCGCGGTCCAGAACAGCGACAGCTGCAGGTGCCAGGTGCGGGCCAGGTTGTACGGCAGCACTCGGGCCAGGTCCAGACCGAAGAAGTTCGACAGGTCGGCCCGGTAGTGCTCGGCCGCCGCGCCCAGCAGCGTCTGCGCCAAAAACAGCACCGACACGATGGCGAAGAACCAGATGCAGGCCCGTTGCGCGGGCGTCAGGCTCACCTCGCCGGGCTGGCGGAACGACAGGGTGGACGACTCGGCGCTGTGCCAGCCGACCTTCTGGCTCCAGCGGCCGTAGACCGCGAACATGATGCCGATGCCGCCCAGCAGCGCGATCAGCGACAGCGCCGACCAGACGATCACCGAAGCGGTGGGACCGTTGTCGACTCGTGGCTCGGCGGGCCAGTTGTTGGTGTAGGTGTACCGGTGCCCCGGGCGTTCGGCCGCGGCCGCCCACGCCGTCCAGGCGAAGAACCCTGTCAGATCACGGATTTGCGCCTTATCGGTGATCATGTGGGGCAGCAGACCGTATTTCGTCGAGTTCTCCCCGAAGTAGGCGGCGTACCGGTTCTGGATGTGGTCGAACGCCGCGGCCTGCCGATCGGTGAACACCAGCGTCTTCGTCGCCGGGTTGTAGCGGTTGGTGCGGAATTCGGTGACCACCCGGTCACGCGGCTCGGTGACCCCCTGCGCGCGCAGTTGATCGGCGACATCCTGCGTTGCCGCGCGCAGGTATTCGGCGGTGTAGTCGGGTCCCAGGTAGGCGCCATGGCCCAGCACCGAGCCGTATTCCATCAGTCCGCGCGCCTGGTAGAGCTCCTGTCCACGGGTGATGTCCTCGCCGGTGAACAGCAGCTGGCCCGATTCGCTGACGACTTTGTCCGGCATCGGCATCGACGCCGAATAGGTGCGGTAGGCCAGAATGCCCATCACCAAGAAGCCGAAGATCATGACGAGTGCGACGCCCTGGACCCAGCCTTTGCCGACCAGGGGTTGTGACGATGACTGTTGGGCGGATGTCGGTTGAGCGGTCATGCGCGAGGTCTCCCGTCTAGGTGATGGCTGTGGTGCCCGCTGTCTCGCATGTCAAACAAACCCGGTTTTCGTCCGCACTCAGTATTCGGTTGTCGGCGTCGCGATGGCAACAGTAAATTTGCGGAGTTTCGCGGTCGGTAGGGCCAAATGGCACCTATTTCGGGACCAATGCCTCTGGGGGAGAGTGCTTTACGGGCAATAGCCTAAGAGCGAACGGAGTAGCGAAGGCCCGATGGCTCAACGGAGGAGGTCGCGATGAGCAACGTATATCCAGCCCCGGCAATCGTCGTAGGAATCGACGGATCGCGGTCGGCGAGCCATGCGGCGGTCTGGGCGGTCGATGAGGCGGTCAGCCGCGATATCCCGCTGCGGCTGGTCTATGTCATCGATCCGCGCGATGCCTCCGGTGCGCGCGGCGGCGACACCCGTCTCGCCGTCGCGCGCGCCGCGTTGGCCGACGCGCATCGGGCCGTCGACGCCGCCGGCGAACCGGTCAAGGTGGAAACGGACATCCTCTGGGGCAAAACGGTTTTCAACCTGATCGAGGAATCGAGGTCGGCCGTCATGATCTGCGTCGGGCAGATCGGGATCAACCACGCCTGCCGCGGTGGGCCCTCGGTCGCGTCCTCGTTGCTGCGCGCGGCCCTGTGTCCGGTTGCCGTGATCGGGCAGTCGACCAGCCGTGGGGCACTCGCGCCGGTCAGCAGCGTTGTCGCCGAACTGGACAACGGCACGGTGTTGCGGCACGCGTTCGAGGAGGCGAGGCTGCGCGGAGCCGCCCTGCGGGCGGTGTCGATCTCACGCAGCGCCCGCGACGGTGCGCTCGGAAACCCCACGGCGCCCGCGCAATTGGATCGTCGGCTCGCGCGGTGGATGCGGTTGTATCCCGACGTGCGCACCGAGCAGGCGGTCACGGTCGGCGCCGTGGACCGGTATCTGCGTGCCCACCACGAACCGGGCCGGCTGGTGGTCACCGACTCCTATCGCGCCGAGCCGCTGTGCGACGCGGGGCACTCCGTGCTCGCCATCCGCTGCGGCAACCTATGACTCGGGCTCCGGGCCGAACCGGAAATGACGACCGGTGACTTCGGTCGGTGTGATCCGCACATAGTGCGGCTTGGCGATGGCGGTCCATGGCAATAACTGCGCGCGGTCGGCCTTGTGAATCTCGGCGTCGGTTTTCAGCAGCCGAGCGCGACCGCGGACGATGACACTCCAGCCCTCGACGAGGTTGTGGTCGTCCACCTCGAAGACCACTGCGTGGTTCGCCACGGCCGAGAACAGTTTGGTGCCCTCGGCGGTCCGGAACAGCACGGTGCGTTCTTGCGCCACGAAGTTGACCGGGAAGATCTCGGGCTCGCCGGCGAAGTTGGTGACCAGCCGGCCCAGCGTGACACTGCCCAACAGATTCCAGTTCTCGTCTTCAGTAAGCACGCTCACCGGTTCGTCGCTACGCACGACCCCAACGCTACGGAGAATCGCCGCCGTTGAGTAGAGCCGGCAATCTAGCCGTGGCTGACCCGGAGCAGCTTGGCCAGGCTCGGCAGCTTGACGCGAGGCCGCCCGTGCGGCTCGCCGGCCGCCCGCTCGTGGGCGTCGATGAGCTCCCAGTGCGCCGAAGTGACCAGTTTGGGTTGGCGCGACGCCAGCCACTCGGCCAGCTGGTCGGCGTGATCGTCCGGGAAATCCGCCAGACCGCCACCCGCACCGCCGCCCAGGTCGGCCAGCAGCGTGTCCACGGTGTCCTGGGAGTCCTTCTTGTTGGTGCCGATGACGCCGGTCGGCCCGCGCTTGATCCACCCGACCACGTATTCGTTGCGGCTCCCGTCGATGCGGCCCCCGGTATTGGGGATCGTCGCGGTCTTCTCGTCGAACGGCAGCCCCGGGGTGGGCACGCCGCGGTAACCGACCGAGCGCACCACCAGCTGAACCGGCAGCTCCTCGCGCTCACCGGTGTCGTTGGCCGCGACCCGCCCGTTGGCGTCGGTGGTCAGCTCGTTGCGGCCGAGCACAATCCCTTCCACCCGGCCCTCGCCCTTGATCTCGATCGGCGAGGTCATGAACCGCAGCACGATCCGGCGATGCCCCGGGCGCGGGGAGCGCTTGGCGTAATCACGCAGCACGTTGATGTTCTGCTTGGTCGTCTTGCCCGCCGCGGCGGCATCCTCGTCGCTGACGCCCTCGAGCTGCGCCGGGTCGACGATCACGTCGACGTTTTCCAGCTCGCCCAACTCGCGAAGTTCGAGCGTGGTGAAGGCCGTCTGCAGCGGCCCGCGGCGGCCGATGACCACCACTTCGTCGACCCCGCACGGCCGCAACGACTCCAGGGCATGGTCGGCGATGTCGGTCTGGCCCAACACGTCGGGGTCGGTGACCAGGATGCGCGCGACGTCGAGCGCGACGTTGCCGTTGCCGACGACCACGGCCCGCGCGCCCGACAGGTCGGGCGTGGCCTCCTCGAAGTTCGGGTGCGCGTTGTACCAGCCCACGAAATCGACGGCGGCGATGCTGCCCGGCAACTCCTCGCCGGGGATGTTCAGCGCGCGGTCGGACTGGGCCCCCACGGCGTAGACGACGGCGTCGTAGCGCTCGGCGAGCTCGCTGGCTTGCACGTGCTCCCCGACCGAGACGTTGCCGAAGAAGCGGAAACGCGGATCTTGGGCCGTCTTCTCGAATTGCTTGCTGATCGACTTGATTTTCGGGTGATCGGGCGCGACGCCGGAACGCACCAGCCCCCACGGGGTGGGAAGCATCTCCAGCATGTCAACGGCGATATCGGTGTCCTCTAACGCGTCGGCCGCCTTCAGCAAGGAGGACGCGGCGAAGAACCCCGACGGTCCGGAGCCAACGATTGCAACGTGGTACGGGCGCATTCTCGACCTTCTATTCGGGCCCGGTTGGCGCGCGGGAGGGCTGTCGCACGCAACGCGGGGCGCACATGATCGTGCCTCGACTCTAAACGCATGACCGCTGGTCGTGACCTCAGCACTCGCCGGTGACCGAGCAGCTTGGCGGCCCCCGGTAACGTTGTCGGCTGTGGAACCCGACCGTCAAGCCGACATCGCCGCCCTCGACTCCACCCTGACCACGGTGGAGCGGGTCCTCGATGTGGACGGTCTGCGCACCCGCATCGAGAAGCTCGAACACGAGGCGTCGGATCCTCAGTTGTGGGACGACCAGGCCCGCGCCCAGCGGGTGACCAGCGAGTTGTCCCACGCGCAGGGGGAGCTGCGCCGGATCGAAGAGCTGCGGGGGCGCCTGGACGATCTGCCGGTGCTCTACGAGCTGGCCGCCGAAGAAGGTGAAGTCGACGCCCTCGCGGAAGCCGATGCCGAGCTCAAGGCGTTACGCGCCGATATAGAGGCCTTCGAGGTGCGCACCCTGCTCTCGGGCGAGTACGACGAGCGCGAGGCGCTGGTCACGATCCGTTCCGGTGCCGGTGGGGTGGACGCCGCCGATTGGGCCGAGATGCTGATGCGGATGTACATCCGGTGGGCCGAGCAGCACAAGTATCCCGTCGAACTGTTCGACACCTCCTACGCGGAAGAGGCCGGCATCAAGAGCGCCACGTTCGCGGTGCACGCGCCGTTCGCGTACGGCACGCTCTCGGTGGAGCAGGGCACCCATCGGCTGGTGCGAATCAGCCCGTTCGACAACCAGAGCCGGCGTCAGACCTCGTTCGCCGAAGTCGAGGTGCTGCCTGTGGTGGAGACCACCGATCACATCGACATCCCGGAAGGCGATGTGCGCGTTGATGTTTACCGCTCGAGCGGCCCGGGCGGCCAATCCGTGAACACCACCGACTCCGCGGTACGTTTAACCCACGTCCCAACGGGTATCGTCGTGACTTGCCAGAACGAAAAATCGCAGTTGCAGAACAAGATCTCGGCGATGCGAGTGCTTCAGGCAAAATTGTTGGAGCGCAAGCGATCCGAAGAACGCGCGGAGCTGGACGCGTTAAAAGGCGAAGGTGGCAGTTCGTGGGGCAACCAGATGCGCTCCTACGTGCTGCACCCCTATCAGATGGTCAAGGACCTGCGGACCGAGTACGAGGTCGGCAACCCGGCGGCCGTCCTGGATGGAGACATCGACGGATTCCTGGAAGCCGGAATCCGTTGGCGCAACCGAAAAGATGACGAATAACACAAGCGTTCTTGCCGCCTCGATGACGCACCGCTGGCACGACTTCTGGCGGGGCGAACTCGGTGAATGGATCATCACCAGGGGTCTTCGGATCGTCATGGTGCTGATCGCCGCGGTGCTGGCGGCCCGGTTCGTCAACTGGGTGGCACAGCAGGTGACCCGGCAGCTCAACTTGGGGTTCGCCGAAAGCGACGCGCTGGTGCGCTCGGAAGCGTCCAAGCACCGCCAGGCCGTGGCCTCGGTGATCTCCTGGGTGTCGGTCGTCATCATCGGCATCTGGGTCATGCTCCAGATCTCCGACATCCTGCAGTTTTCGGTGGGGGGACTGGTCGCGCCGGCCACCGTGGTCGGCGCCGCCCTGGGTTTCGGCGCTCAACAGTTGGTCAAAGACCTGTTGTCCGGTTTTTTCATCCTGATGGAGAGGCAGTACGGCTTCGGGGATCTGGTCACCCTGACCGTTGTGGCCGCGACCGAAGCCAGCGGCACGGTCGAAAACGTGACGTTGCGAGTGACCCGGCTGCGCTCGCCCGACGGCGAGGTGCTGACCATTCCCAACGGCCAGATCGTCAAGGTGGTCAACCTGTCGAAGGACTGGGCCCGCGCGGTGGTGGACATCCCGGTGTCGACCAGCGCCGACCTGAACCGGGTCAACGAGGTTCTGCACCAGGAATGCGACCGGGCGAGGGACAACCCCGTGCTGGGGGCGTTGCTGCTGGACGCGCCCACCGTGATGGGGGTGGAAAGCATCGCCGTCGACACCGTCACGCTGCGTCTGGTGGCCCGCACCCTGCCCGGCAAGCAGTTCGAGGTCGGTCGGCAGCTGCGTGTCATGGTCATCCGGGCGCTGGCTCGCGTCGGAATCGTGACGGCGGCGGACGCGCGGGTGGGGCTCGTCGAGGACCCGGCCGTCCCGGCCGCCCAGGCCGCCGAACAGCAAACCGACGATGAAGTCCAAGGTGCGGGGCACAAGCGGTGAAGTTCACCCTGAACATCCTCGAGAAGCGCGGCGACGACACGGATGCCGAACACCGGTGGCCGAACTACGTCTTCGGCGGGCGGATGCGCACGTCGACGTTCGTGCTGATCATCGCGTTCTTCGTGGTGTGGTGGGTCTACGACACCTACCGCCCGGAACCGGCGCCCAAGCCCCCGGCCCAACAAATGGTGCCGCCGGGGTTCGTGCCCGACCCCAACTACACGTGGGTGCCGCGCAGCCGGGTGCAGCAGCCCCCGGCCACCGTGACCTATACGCCGACCCCGACGACCACGCCGCCTCCGCCACCGCCGCCGCCGCCGCCGGTGACCACGACCACCACCACGCCGCCGTTCCAGTTGCCGCAGCTGCCGTGCGTGCTGCCGGCACCGTTCTGCCCGCCCAGTACCTCGCCGCCCACACCGACGCCGGAGCAACCGCAGCCGGGCCCCGGCCCGACCCCCACTACGCCGCCCCCGGCCCGTTGACTTCGCCTGCCAGCGAAAATCACCGCTACACTGGCGTGCCGTGATGATCACCCTGGACCACGTCAGCAAGAAGTACAAAGCGTCGGCGCGCCCGGCGCTGGAGGACGTCAACGTCAAGATCGACAAGGGTGAATTCGTCTTCCTGATCGGCCCGTCGGGCTCGGGCAAGTCGACGTTCATGCGCCTGCTGCTGGGCGCGGAAACCCCGTCGGCCGGCGACGTCCGGGTGTCAAAGTTCCACGTCAACAAGCTGCGCGGGCGGCACATCCCGCGGCTGCGCCAGGTCATCGGCTGCGTTTTCCAGGACTTCCGCCTGCTGCAGCAAAAGACGGTCTACGAGAACGTCGCGTTCGCCCTGGAAGTGATCGGCAAACGAACCGAGGCGATCAACCGGGTGGTGCCCGACGTGCTGGACACCGTCGGCCTGTCCGGCAAGGCGAATCGGCTGCCCCACGAGCTGTCCGGTGGTGAACAGCAGCGGGTGGCGATCGCCCGCGCGTTCGTCAACCGGCCGCTGGTCCTGCTGGCGGACGAGCCGACGGGCAACCTCGACCCAGATACCAGTAAGGACATCATGGATTTGTTGGAGCGGATCAACCGCACGGGCACGACGGTGTTGATGGCGACGCACGACCATCACATCGTCGACTCGATGCGCCAGCGCGTCGTCGAGCTGTCGTTGGGCAGGCTGGTGCGGGACGAGCAGCGCGGCATCTACGGGATGGACCGCTAAGTGCGCTTTGGCTTCCTGCTCAACGAGGTCCTGACCGGGCTTCGCCGCAACGTCACGATGACGGCGGCGATGATCCTGACGACCGCCATCTCGATCGGGCTGTTCGGCGGCGGCCTGCTGGTGGTCCGGCTGGCCGACAACTCCCGGGAGATCTATCTCGACCGCGTCGAGACGCAGGTCTTCCTCACCGACGACATCTCCGCCAACGATGCGACGTGCTCGTCCGCTCCGTGTAAGGCGCTGCGCGACAAGGTCGATGCGCGACAAGACGTCAAGTCGGTGCGCTTCGTCAACCGTCAGGACGCCTACAACGACGCCATCAAGAAGTTCCCGGAGTTCAAGGATGTCGCGGGGAAGGACTCGTTTCCCGCGTCGTTCATCGTCAAACTGAACAACCCCGAACAGCACGCGGAATTCGATGCCGCGATGCAGGGTCAGCCCGGGGTGCGCAGCATCCTCAACGAGAAGGACCTCATCGACCGGCTGTTCGCGGTGCTCGACGGGTTGCGGGATGCCGCGTTCGCCGTCGCGCTGGTGCAGGCCGTCGGGGCAATCCTGTTGATCGCCAACATGGTGCAGGTCGCGGCCTACACGCGACGCACCGAGATCGGGATCATGCGGCTGGTCGGCGCCAGCCGGTGGTACACCCAGCTGCCCTTCCTGGTGGAGGCGATGCTGGCCGCGTCCATCGGTGTCGCCATCGCGGTCGTCGGCCTGATGTTGGTGCGGGCCTTGTTCCTGGACAACGCGCTGAGCCAGTTCTACCAAGCTCACCTGATCGCCAAGGTCGACTACGCCGACATCCTCTATATCTCGCCGTGGCTGTTCCTGCTCGGCGTGTCGATGGCGGCCCTGACGGCGTACGCGACCTTGCGCCTCTATATCCGGCGGTAGCTATGTCCAAGGGATCCGGCCGGGCCAAGGCGGCGGACGGCAAAGGTGGCAGCAAACAAATTGTGGCCACCAATCGCAAAGCGCGGCACAACTATTCGATCATCGAAACGTTCGAGGCCGGGGTGGCGTTGCAAGGCACCGAGGTCAAAAGCCTGCGCGAAGGGCAAGCCTCGTTGGCTGACGCGTTCGCAACGATCGACGACGGCGAAGTGTGGTTGCGCAACTTGTACATTGCGGAGTATCAGCACGGTAGCTGGACCAATCACGAGCCGCGGCGCAACCGAAAGTTGTTGTTACATCGGCAACAAATTGACAGGCTGGTCGGCAAGATTCGAGATGGTAACCTCGCCTTGATGCCGCTGTCTCTGTATTTCTCCGAGGGCAAGGTCAAGGTCGAACTTGCCCTTGCGCGCGGCAAAAGGGCTTACGACAAGCGCCAGGACATGGCCCAGCGCGACGCACAGCGCGAGGTGGTTCGTGAACTGGGCCGCCGAGCAAAGGGCATGACCTGATCGGGGCCGCTTACGCCCAGCTGTCGGCCGTCACTTACGGCGTCAGCGACTTTGTGGGCGGTGTCGCAGCTCGGCGAGTGGCCGCGCTGCGCGTCATGTTGGTCGCTTATCCGATCGAGACAGTCTTACTCGGTGTGATGGCCATCTTCGTCGGTGGCCCTATTCATTTCGGGGCCGTTTTGTGGGGCACCCTGTACGGAATCGGCATGGCCTTCGGCATGTGGGCGTTCTTTGCGGCGCTGGGCTCCGGTCCGATCTCGGTCGTCTCACCGCTGGCCGCCGTCCTGAACGCGGCGGTGCCCGTCGCGGTGGGTATGGCCCTGGGGGAGCGGCCGGGGCAGGCGGCCCTGGTGGGCGTCGTGCTGGCGCTGGGGGCGGTCATGCTGGTCAGCCGCGAGGCCCCCGTCGAGGGCACCCCGTATCGGTTCACCCCCAAGGTGGCCTGGCTGACCGTCGTGGCGGGCTCGGCGATGGGACTGAACCTGGTGTTCCTGCACCAGGCGCCTCACGTCTCCAAGCTGTGGCCCCTGGTCTTCGCCCGAGTGGCGGCCAGCCTGGTGATCTTCGTGATGGCCGCATCCAGCCAGAACCTGAAGATGCCGCGCGGGAAGCCGCTGCGGTTGGCGGTGGCCGTCGCCGTCCTGGACATTTTCGCCAACATCACC
Source organism: Mycobacterium marseillense (assembly GCF_010731675.1). Taxonomy (NCBI): domain Bacteria; kingdom Bacillati; phylum Actinomycetota; class Actinomycetes; order Mycobacteriales; family Mycobacteriaceae; genus Mycobacterium; species Mycobacterium marseillense. Next base: position 2,467,369 of record NZ_AP022584.1, on the reverse strand, counting down.
ATGCTGGCGGCCCTGCACACCTGGTTGCTGTCGCTGGCCAGCATCCTGATCTCGCTGTATCCGGCGGCGACGGTCGTGTTGGCGATGGTCGTGCTGCGCGAGCGGGTGACCCGCTGGCAGGGGTTCGGCATGGTGCTGGCCATGGGGTCCGTGGCGATGATCGCGTCGTCCTGACCGCCTACGATCCGACCATGGCCGATCGCCCCGTCACCAAGCTCGACAAGTCCGCCGTGCTCTCCGGTTTGTTCGCCGTCTGGGACGACCTCGACGCGCTGTTGGCGGGCTTGTCCGAGGCGGACTGGCGGGCCACGAGCCCGTTGCCGGGCTGGGACGTCAAAGCCCTGGTGTCCCACATGATCGGCACCGAGTCCTTCCTCGCCGGCATCGCCGCACCCCAGCCCGACATCGACGTCAAGGCGCTGGGGCACGTGCGCAACGACATCGGGGCGATGAACGAGTGCTGGGTTCGCCATCTGGGCGCGCACGCCGATGCCGATGTGCTGGAAAGCTTCAGGGCGATCACCGACGATCGACGCGCGGCCCTGACGGCCCTGTCCGGCGAGGAATGGGACGCGGTGACGGCGACCCCTACGGGCCCGGATTCCTACGGCCGATTCATGCGGATCCGGGTGTTCGACTGCTGGATGCACGAGCAGGACATCCGCGTGGCCTTGGAGCGGCCGCCCTCCGACGACGAGCTCGCCGGCCCCGCGGCCTCGCTCGCCGTCGACGAGATCGCCGCGACGATGGGTTACGTGGTGGGCAGGCTGGCCAAGGCCCCCGCGGGTTCGCGCGTCCAGTTCGACCTCACCGGCCCGCTGGCCCGCACCATCCGGGTCAGCGTCGACGGCCGCGCCGCCGTCGTCGACGATTTCGCGGGACAGGGACCTTCCACGACCATCCGGCTGGACGGGCTGCAGTTCACCAGGCTGGCCGGCGGGCGCCCGATGTGCCCGGCACGACGCCAAGACGTCGAACTCGGTGGCGACCAGGACGTCGCCGCCCAGATCGTCGAGCACCTCAACTTCGTGATCTGATCGCAGCCCGGCGGGAAGATAATCCCGTTGCCGCTGGTTGATAGGCAGGTACCATTGATATTCCTGCCGAAAGTCGGCGGGTGCGAGGGGCTGAAAGGTTTCGACTTCGCGCATCGAATCAAGGGAAGCGTGCCGGTGCAGGCAACCGACCACCGTAAGCGTCGTTGCAAACAGATAAGCGCCGATTCACATCAGCGCGACTACGCTCTCGCTGCCTAAGCGACAGCTAGTCCGTCAGACCGGGAACGCCCTCGACCCGGACCCTGGCGTCAGCTAGAGGGATCCACCGATGAGTCCGGTCGCGGGACTTGTCGGGACACCAACAGCGACTGGGATCGTCATCTCGGCTTGTTCGCGTGACCGGGAGATCCGAGTAGAGGCATAGCGAACTGCGCACGGAGAAGTCTTGAGGGAATGCCGTAGGACCCGGGTTCGATTCCCGGCAGCTCCACAAAGCAAGAAGCAGGTCAGGCGGTGTTATCGCGCCTGACCTGCTTCCTTTTTGGGCTCATCTTCGGCACAGCTCGTAGCGCTTGAGCCGTCCGCGGTCTGCAGGTTCGGCTAGTCGTCTGTGGGCTGATTCCTGCGAGCATCCCAAATCCTTGGTGTCTGCACGCCGATCGATCGGTGGTGGATTTCCTGGAAGTTCCGTCCACCGCGGCCGAATGTGGCGATGACGGCGGACGGCACATCCTGCTCGGGCATCGGTGACGACAGCCACTCGCACGGTCTTACGTGCACCAAATCCACTGCCGCGGCCGTCTCGTCGGCGTCATAGAAGTACGGCCCGGCGATGCGGCCCAACCAGAACCACCCGTCGGTGTCGCGGGTCCACACAAACGAGCCGTCGTCGAGATCGGCGAATCGGCCGACCCGGCGGGCAAGCCGCTCCTGTTCGCCCGACCGATCCACGTATTGCCCGAAGCCGCACAGGCCGAGCCGCCGAGCGCGATCGATGGCAGCTTGTGGGTCGACGGCATCGTTGCGGGATCGCATCGGCGCGCGGTAGACGGCGACCATGAGAGACATCGTGCCCTGCAGCAGACTTCAGCCGACATGAGCCCGCGTAAGGCCGAACGCGGCCTCACGCTGCTCGATGCGCTAGGACTAAAGTGGCTGCGTCGGGGCGAAACCCGCTACGGCGTTGGCGCCGTTAGCTTTTCCAGACGACCTTGTCGACGCCGGCGGCATCCCGGTAGACCACGCTGTCCGGGGCCGTGCCGCCTCGAACGTCGAAGTACAGCCGCCCGGTTGCCTGGGCGCCCGGCGCGATCGGTTGGTTAGGCAGGCCGTCCACTTCGTGCCCCTTCATCACGGCGTAGGTGGAGCTGTTGACCGCACGCGCGTTGAAGTCGGCAATGACCGGCGTCGCGTTACCGCGTACACCTGTGGCCGTGACATCGGAGTACCAGATGCCGTCGTTGTGACCGCTGGGCTGCAGGTTGTTCACGGTGTAGTTGATGGCTTCTGCGCCGTTTGCGCTGGGAATCTCTGCGGACTGGCCGAACGCGACGGTTTGGGGGTCCGCCAACGCCGGCGACGCCATCAGGATTCCTGCCGTCGCGATGCCCGCGGCAGCTGCCGTCGCTTTCATGGCGACCGTGGAGAGCATCATGCCCAACTCCTTCCCTAGGGTGCTGTGGTCGACAGGCGGCAGCAGCCGCTTGATCGGCCATTGCTGAGGCGTATCCCGACTGGCGGATTTCAAACGTGCCGACGCCGTCGTCGGCCTTGAGGGCGCTCGGGCAAGGCGTGCCGCTGTTAGCGTTTCGGCTGCAAGACCACGACGGGGATGGGTCGCGACGTCTGCTTCTGATATCCGACGTAGCGGTTCTGGTTGTTGTCGTTGACGATCTGCCACAGCCGCGAGTAGTCAGGGTCCTCGGGCAGCACCGGTCGGGCGGTGACGGCGAAACGCCTTGGGCCGACGTTGATCTCGACGTTGGCATCGGCCTTCAGGTTGTGGTACCAGCCGGGCGCCTGGGGCGCACCTCCCTTGGAGGCGACGACCAGATAGTTGTCTCCGTCGCGGGCGTAGGTCAGCGACGTCGTGCGCTGTTGACCGGTCTTCGCGCCAACGGTATGCAGCAGCAGGCTCGGTATCCACAGTGCGCGGTGACCGATCCAGCCGTTTGTCTTCCGATACACGGTGTCGTGCACCCGGAGCAGCCGCGGGAGCACCTTTTCCTCCACGAAACTCATAGCTGCCAGTCTTGCTCGGTGCCGGCGGGCTGCACCAGTGCCCGCGGCGAAGTGGCTGCGCAACGATCCTCAGCGGAACCATTCAGCACCGCGTCCATGTTCGCTACGCTTGACTCGATTCATCAGTTGCCTGGGAAGTTGAGGCCACGAAATGGCTGAAAGACCCAAGGCTCGCCCCCGGGCGCCGGGACCGAGCGACATCGTCGCGGAGTTGGCTGCCGCCGGATTCGACAACGCGCGCCAGATCGCTCGAGGCGCCGCCGGGGTGGTGTATCGATGCCGCGAGACCGCGCTCGGGCGAAACGTCGCCATCAAAGTGTTGCCGACGTTCGTCGACGACGAGAGTCGCGAACGATTTCTCCGCGAGGGCTACGCCATGGGCGGGCTCTCGGGACATCCGAACATCGTCAACATTCTGCGGGTCGGCATCACGGCGGGTGGGCGGCCTTACATCGTGATGTCGTACTGCGCCGCTGGTTCCCTGGGCCTGCGCGTGCAGCGAGAGGGGTCGATCGCCTGGCCCGAAGCCGTGCGGATCGGTGTGAAATTGTGCGGGGCACTCGAAACCGCCCACCTGACCGGCACCCTGCACCGCGATATCAAGCCCGCGAACGTTCTCGTCAACGATTACGGCGAACCGCAACTCACCGACTTCGGGACGGCGCATGTCGCCGGAGGATACGAGACGGCATCCGGGTTATTCTCTGGCACAGTCGATTTCCTGGCGCCCGAGGTGATGACCGGCGATCCGGCGACGGTCGAAACCGACGTGTACTCGCTCGGTGCCACGCTGTATGCGCTCATTGCCGGCAACGCCGCATACGAGCGCCGCAGCGGCGAAGACCTCCTCGCGCAGTACACCCGGATCAGAAGCACCCGGGTCCCGGACTTGCGTCCCAATGGGATCCCCGACGCGGTATGCGCGGCGGTCGAAAAGGCGATGCTGTTCGACCCGGCCGAACGGCCGGCCTCGGCGGCGGAGTTCGGTCGTGGATTGCAGGAGAGCATGCGCCGCAACGGATTAAAACCCGATTCCATGGCGATCACCGCTGCCGCTGCGGGTTCGGGGCGCATCGCGCGGCCGGTGCCAAGGCCGCCGCGGATCGCCAAACCGGGCCCGCGGATCGCCGGCCCGGACAGTGCCACCTCGCTGATGAATGCGCTGAGCGATCGCACCACCTCGACGCCACCGCTACCGCCGCCACCGGCCGGCCGCCAACCGCCGGGCCGCGCGCCCGCTGCCTCGCACCACGCCGCGGACGCGAGGCGCCCGAATCCGGCCACGCCCAACACGTCCGAGCCGACCCAAGCGATCGCGGAACAGACGAGCGTCACCGACGCGATCGCGCCGCGCGGATTGGCGGCCGGCGCGGTCGCGTGGATGAAGCCCTCGAAAACGAAACGAAACCGCGCCACGGCAGCATTGATCGCCGTCGGGATCGTGGTGGCTGCGCTGGTGCTGGGCACCGGCGTCTACGTGCTGCTGACCCAGGGCAAGCGGCACCCGCAGGCCGCGGCGAGCCAGCCGAGCCAGACGTCGGTGAAGTGGCAGCCGATCACGAACGCGCGCATCGCGCGCGACGCGGCGGCAACCACCCAGGCCGACGGCACGATCTGGATCTTTGGCGGAATCGGCAGCGACCACGCTGTCGTCGCAAATCACGAAGGGTATGACCCCGTCATCGACAGCTGGAAGAGCGGCGACGACCTGGCCGTCCCCGTTCAGCACGCCATGTCGGTGACGTGGCAGGGAAACCCGATTGTGCTCGGCGGCTGGCGCGTCGCGGGCACGCAAAAGGTTGCCAGCGACCAGGTTTGGCGTGTGGTCAACAGTCACTGGGTGGAGATGCCCCACATGTTGCAGCCCCGCGCGGCAGCGGCGGCGGCCGTAGTGGGGGACCGGATCGTCGTCACCGGTGGTGTCGACGCAAACGGGGGCTTGCTGAACTCCACCGAGATCTTCGATGGCAACGCCTGGACCCCCGCCGCCCCCATCCCGACCCCGCGGCAGATGCTGGCCGCGGCGTCGGACGGAAAGCTGATGTACACGGTCGGCGGGACCAGCGGGAACTCCGACCTGGTGGCGTTCGAAGCGTATGACCCGGCCGCGAAGACCTGGACGAAATTGCCCGACCTTCCCCAGCCGCGCAGTGACCTCGGGGTGGCGATCGCCGACCGGCGCCTGGTCGCCGCCGGGGGCCAGTCGGCGGGGCAAGTCCTCAAGAGCGTGGCGGTGTTCGACCTGTCAGCGAAGACGTGGGATGGCTTGCCGGACATGGCGACTGCGCGCCACGGCATGGCGGTCGATGCGGTGGGGAAATCCGTCTACGCCATCGGCGGGTCGACCGGCGTCGGCGACGACCAGGTGACCGCAACCGCCGAAGCGTTGCAGCTACCGCCGCGCCTGACCCAGCCGGCCGCACAGTGGCGTTCCCTGCCGGACGCACCGACGCCCCGGCTGATGACGGCGTGGACCGTGCTGGGCGACAAGATCTGGATCATGGGCGGACTGCGCGACGGAGCCGCGCTCCAGACGGTCGAGAGCTACGACCCACGCACCGGCGCGTGGCAAACCCAACCGCCGCTGCCTGTCCCGCTCCACCACGCCGCGGCGGCCACGTATCGCAACGAGGTGGTGGTCCTCGGCGGCGCCAGCGGCGACCTCACGCAGGCGTCCACCAAGGTGTTCGCGTTGCGCGGTGGCAATTGGGTGGAGTTGCCCGGCCTCACCCACGCGCGGGCGGCACCGGCGGCCGCGGTGGTCGGTGACAAGCTCGTCGTCGCCGGCGGACAGAACGCCAAGCAGCTCGTCCCGCAGACCGAGGTCTTCGACGGCAGCTCATGGCGCGACGCGAGCAACATGCCCACACCGCGCGAACACCTGGCCGCCGCATCCGACGGCACCTACCTGTACGCGGTCGGCGGGAGGTTCCTATCCGCCGACAAGAACTCCGCGGCGTTTGAACGGTTCGATCCCCAAGCCGGGACCTGGACCAAGTTGGTGGACATGCCAACTCCGCGTGGAAGTTACGGCGCCACGTTCATCGACGGCCGGGTCGTGGCGGTCGGTGGTGAGGAACCCACGCAGGTGTTGGGAGTGGCCGAAATGTACGACATCGCCGACGCGAAGTGGACCACGCTGCCGCCGCTGCCGACGCCGCGTCACGCCGAGGCGGTCGCAACGGTCGGCAACACCATCTACTGCATCGGTGGCGCGAACCGGCCCACCCATGAGGGCCCGGTCGCGACGGTCGAGGCGTTGGACTTCCTCTAGCGACGGATCAATGGCGCTTGAGCCGGCTGCGCCACCCCACGACGCCCGCGTACACGACCGTCAACAGCACCAGCATGCCGACGTCGAACAGCCATGTCCCCGCCGTGTGTTTGAAGTGGCGGTCTTTCGGGGCGAGCGGCCCGGGCTCGATCGTCCACAAGTCGACCGTCGACGCCTGCGCCGCGTACCCCCACCGCGAGGGCACCGCCCACGACATCTGATCCAGCCCGATTCGGTTGGTGACCGGGACCATCCCGCCGCAGAGGACCAGCTGCAACATGAGGGACACCACCAGCAGCGGCATGATCTGCTCGTTCGAGCGCGCCAGCGAGGACAGGACCAGGCCGATCATCGCTGCGGCCACGCACATGGCGGCGGTGGCGACGTACAGCTCGAGGGTGGCGCTGCCGAGGAGCAGCGCCGGCCGGGTCGGCGCGCCTTTCCCCAGAATGGTGATGGTGGTCGCGATCGTCGCTTGGACGATGGCGAACACGAAGAAGACCGCCATCTTCGCCAGCAGATAGGCCTTGGTCGACAGGCCGACCGCCTGTTCGCGGCGAAAGATCGGACGCTCGCCGATGAGGTCGCGGATTGTCAGCGCGGTACCCATGAACACGGCGGCCATGGTCAGCAACATCAGCACCGATCCGGGCTCGTCGGACCCATCGCCGTTCGGATCGGCCACGCGGAAACCCGTCGAGCCGGGAACGGTGAGCGACAGCGCGCCCATCACGAACGGCAGCAGCGCCAGGAAGATGAAGTAGGCGCGGTCGGCGACGATCAGCCGGATCTGGCGGCGGGCGATCGTCGAGAATTGACGCCAGGTGCTCGAGCGCGCCGGGGCACCGAGATCGGCCGGTTTATCCGCCTCGGATACGGCGGGCGGCGGTTTGGCTTGGGCCAGGAAGCGACGATTGGCTTCGTCGGGGTCCGCGCCCACCATCCCAAAGATCTTGGCCCAGTTGGTAGTTCCCATGGTCGCTTCGATGTCGTCGGGCGGACCGCAGTAGGCGGTCTTGCCGCCCGGCGCCATCAGCAACACCTGGTCGCAAAGATCGAGGTAACTCAGCGAATGCGTCACCACCAGCACGACGCGACCGGCGTCGGCCAGCTGCCGCAGCATCGTCATGACCTGTAGGTCCAGCGCGGGGTCCAGGCCCGACGTGGGCTCGTCGAGGATCAGCAGTGACGGTCCGGTGAGCAGTTCCAGGGCCACCGAGGCGCGCTTGCGCTGCCCGCCGGAGAGCTTGTCGACGCGGGTGTCGGCGTGCTTGGTCAACCCGAGTTCCTCGATCACCTGCGCGACGACCTGGGCGCGGTCGGACTTGCTGGTGTCGGTCGGCAGCCGCAACTCGGCCGCGTAATTCAGCGCCTGGGTCACCGTGAGCTGGCGGTGCACGACGTCGTCTTGGGGCACCATCCCGATCCGGCTGCGCAACGACGCGAACTGAGCGTGAATATCGTGGCCTTCGAAGGTGATCGAGCCGGACGTGGGACAGGTGGCTCCGGCGATCAGCCGGGACAAGGTGCTTTTGCCCGCTCCCGACCCGCCGATGAGCGCGGTCAGCGTGCCGGGCCGCGCGGTCAGGGAGACCTTTTGGATCAGCCGCTTGTTGTCGACGTGAAAGTCGACCTCCCGCACCTCCAGGCCGCCGGTGCGGGTAGCCGCTTCGGCGCGGCGGAGCAGGATTTCGCCGTTGAAAACCAGGTCGACGTTGCCGATCGTGACCACGTCGCCCTCGGTGAGGGGTGCTGACAGGATGCGGGTCCCGTTGACGAAAGTCCCGTTGATGCTTTGCGCGTCGTGGATCTCCATCCCGGTGGGTCCTGGCACCAAGTAGGCGTGATGGCGCGAAGCCAAGACGTCCGAGATGACGATGTCGCTGTCTTCTGCGCGACCGATGACCGCGGCCCCCGCGGGGGGCGCCCCGAGTTTCGATCGTGACCGCTGCACGGCGCGCCGCAGGTTGGCGCTGTCGTAGCCCGAGGCTTCGAGGGTCTCTGCCCCGATTTCGGTGAGCGGCTGCAGCCCCGCCGGCTGCGGCGCGCCGACCGGTTGCGGTGGCGGGTAGGGGCCGCGTGGCGGCGGGCCGGCCGGCGGGTAGCGCGGCGGGGCGGGCTGCGGTCGCGCGATGCGGGGCGGCGGGACGCCGGGCCGCCGCGGCGGTTCCGGACGCGCAGGCCTCGGGCCCCCCGGCGGCGTGATGACCGGTACCGCCTCCAGGGTGGGCGGCAGTTGGCCGACCGCCCCGTCGTGCCGACCGATCCCAAAGCTCAGTCGAGGCCCGTCCGGACGGGCAAGGTTGATGCTCTGGCGGTCGTGGATGTCGACCGACCGTACCCGGTGACCATCGACGAAAACACCGGAGGGCGAACCGTTGTCGATCGCGATCCATCTGGCCCCGTCGAAGCGCAGCAGCAGGTGGGCGCGGGCGATCAGGGGATGCGCAACGCGCATGTCGGCACGAAGGTCACTGCCGACCACCACATCATGACCCGGCGCGAAACTGCGCTGTGACCACTCCGATTGAACCGTCAGCACCGGCGGTGCAGGCCTACTCATCACCTAAGTATTGGACGTGCCGCCAGCAAACGCTCCGATTTTCGCGTTATAGGTGAAAATGGCCGGTTTCGGCGCCCGATTGACCCGCGGTGGGCAACCTGCCGACTCAGCTCCGGGCCGTGTTCTCGGTGATGATGTCGCACGCCGTCTCGTAGAAGGCGCTGATCAACGTGGAGAACGAGAGCTGGAAGGGATGAATCATGTAGACATCCAGTTGCTCGAGGCGCCAGTCCGGCAGCACCGGCACGATGCTGCCGTCGCGCAATTCGGAGGTGACGATGATCTGGCTCGGCATCGCACCGACGCCGAGTCCGTGCAGGATGTACTGCTTGCACACCTGAAAGTTGTTGGCGCGCGCCCGAACCATCGGCGAGAGTTCATGGCGCCGCTTGTTCTTGGCGACGGTGAGCCGGCGCGGACCCTCGCCGACCCCGCAGTCGATGAACGGCACCGTGTCCAACTGGGTGGGAGCGGTGATGGGTTCGGGTAGTTGGCGCAGGAACTCCGGTGATGCGCAGAGGAACAGTTCGAGGCTGAAGACCTTGCGCGCGATCAGCGTCGAGTCTTGCAGGGGTCCCGTGCCGAAAACCACGTCGAACCCGTCGTGGACGGGATGAACGACGTTGTCCACCAAACGGATATCCAGCCGCGAGTGCGGGTAAGACTGCAGAAATTTGGCGCCGACGCGCGACGCGTAGTCGATGCCGACGAAGACCGGGATGGCAACGCGCAACTCGCCCTGCGGCTCTAGCTTGCTGCCTTCCACCAGTGCCCGCACCCCGTTGGCCTCGGCCAGGATGTTCACGCCGTGGCTGTAGATCTTCTCGCCCAGGTCCGTGACGGTGAGCTGGTGCGTGTTCTTGCGCAGCAGCTTGATCCCGAGGTCCGTTTCGAGCTTGCTGAGCTTGCGGCTGACGGTGGACTTGGGCATGCCGAGCAGCGCCGCCGCCTTCGACAGGCTGCGGCACTCGACCACCTTCCCGAATACCAGCAAGGCGTCGAGGTCGAACGGCAGGTTCTGCTCCACGTGATGTTCCAAAATTGCAACAGGGTGTTGCAATTGAAGGCCTATTTGCGCATTTGGTCAAGTGCTACCTTCGGCCGAGAGGCGGAGGAGGGCCCGATGAGTCAGGACGTCTTGGTGACGAAGCCGTCAAGCGGGCACTGGACCGATGCCTATCCCGAATTGGGCCGTGGCCCAGTGTCACTCGAGGACTGCGTCTCTGAAGAGTTCTACGAGAAGGAACGCGAGCACGTCTTCAAGAAGACCTGGCTCTACGTCGGACGCGTTGAGCGGGTGCCGAAGTCGGGCAGCTACTTCACCCGCGAGCTGAGGTTCCTCGACACATCGATCATCATTGTCCGCGGCAAGGACGACGTGATTCGCGCCTTCCACAACATCTGTCCGCACCGCGGCAACAAGATGCTGTGGGAAGACGATCCGTTCGAGGAGGTGCAGGGTCGCGCCCCGGTGCTGTACTGCCGATTTCATGGCTGGCGCTACAAGCTGGACGGCTCGCTGCACGCGGCCACTCGCAAGGATCTGCTGCTGGACTTCGACGCCGACAGCTGCCGGGTGCCGGCGATCCAATGCGAGGAGTGGGAGGGGTTCATCTTCATCAACCTCGACCCGCACAACACCGAGCCGCTGCGGTCCTACCTCGGCGAGCTGGCCCACGGCATCGAGGGCTATCCGTTCGCGGGGCCACACCAGGTGTATCGGTTCAAAGTCGAATTGCAGTGCAACTGGAAGATTTTCGTCGACGGCTTCGCGGAGAGTTACCACGGGCCCTACCTACACGCGTCGTCCTTCGGCGCTCTGACCGCGGAGGCCCGCGACGCGTTCGACCAGCCGAACCCGTTCACCGATGCGTTGGCCTACCAACTCAAAGGGCCGCACCGGATGTTTTCCTTCGCCGGCGAGCCGTCGCAGAAGACGCCGTATTCCAAGCCCATCGAATGCGTGATGGAAGCGAGCGCGGCCGGTCCGTGGACCAAGCGCACCGATCGCGGGCCGATGCCGCCGGGGCTCAATCCCACTCGCTCGGAGAAATACGGCTTCGACTCCTACCAGTTCTTTCCCAACTTCGTGGTGATCTTCGGTTCATCCGGCTTCAGCACGCACACGCACTGGCCGACGGGTCCGCACTCGCACATCTTCGAAGCCGAGATGTTCTACCAGCCGCCCAAGACGCACAAAGAGCGGCTGGGCCAAGAGCTCACCGTGACCTTCCTCAACGACATCATCCTGGAAGACGCCAGCCCCTCGGAAGGGCTGCAGGCGATGCTGAACAGCGGCGCGCTCACGCATTTCACGATGAATGACGAGGAGATCCTGCTGCGTCACCTGCACAAGGTGGTGGGTGACTACGTGGCGGCCGGCGAGAAGGCGAAGGCCGGACGATGAATGCTGTTTTGCCGCACGAGTTCTCGCAGCTCGAGCACCTGGTGCCCGACTGGTCCATCGAGGATGGGCACGAGCGCTACGTGAAACGCGTGAACAGCTCGATGGCCGAGATACAGGCGTTCTACGACGAGGTGTTTCCGCACGCCGAGGAGGCGGTCGCTTATATCGACAAGTTCGACTATTCCGAGCCGCTGCCCGAGGACGTCGCGAACCTGCGCAACCTGCTGTACTCGTTGATCACGGTGTCGTTGGCAGTGGAGCTGTGGAGGCAGCCACGGGTAAAGCATTCCGCGAAGACCATTCTCACGAGACTGAGCTGACGCATGGGACTTTCCACCACACGACTCGACGTCGTCGACTGCACACCGCTGATCGGCAGCGAGATCAGGACTGATCTGGACACCCTCCTCAGTGGCCGCGAAGCCGAGGCCATCCGCGCGGTCCTCGAGCAGCGCGGCGTGGTCTTCTTCCGCGGACTGCAGATCAGCGACGAGCAACAGGTCACCATCGCGAAAACCCTTGGCAGCATTGTGCCGAACGAGGGCGAGGGCGGGATCTACAAAATCTCGCTCGACACGAACGTCAATCAGCGCGCCGAGTACCTCAAGGGCTCGCTGTTCTGGCATTTCGACGGCTCCCTGCAGCCCTATCCGAATCTCGCCACCCTGCTGCGAGCGATGAAGCTGTCCGATGTCGGCGGCCAGACCGAGTTCTGCAACACCTACGCGGCCTACGAGGAATTGCCGGAGGCCGACAAAGAAGCGATCGCCGGCCTTCGGGTGGTTCATAGCGCGGAGCGCTCGCAGTACTACGTGCGACCCGAGATGAGCTATGAGGAGATCGCGTTCTGGCAGAAGTCGCCCACCAAGTCCTGCCCGATGGTGTGGACGCACCAATCCGGGCGCAAGTCGTTGCTACTCGGCGCGACCGCGGATTACGTGATCGACCTGCCGGTGGAAGAAAGCCGCGCATTGCTTGCGCGCCTTCGTGACTGGGCGACTCAACCGCGCTACGTCTACCGCCACGAATGGCAGCTGGGCGACCTGCTCATGTGGGACAACACCGGGACGATGCACCGGGCGCTGCCGTATGCGGCTGACAGCGGGCGGCTCATGCACCGCACGGTCCTTGCGGGTGAAGAGCCGCTGGATTGAAACTCGGCATCGCGACACCCGTCGTCACGAACGTCGCCGGCGCGGCGTTGACGTGGGAGAAGTCGGCCACTATCGAGGACATCGGTCGCGTCGCCGAGGCGGCGGACGCGCTTGGCTATCACCACCTCACCTGTAGCGAACACATCGGCATACCGTCGACGGAGGCCGCCCGGCGCGGCTCCCGATACTGGGATCCGCTGGCCACACTTGGGTATGTGTCCGCGCGCACCAGCCGGATCCGGCTCGTCACGATGACCCTGGTGCTGGGTTACCACCACCCGCTCGCGATCGTAAAGCGTTATGGCACATTGGATCACGTCAGTGGCGGGCGCGTGATCCTGGGCGTCGGCGTGGGGAGCCTCAAGGACGAATTCGACCTGCTGGGCGCGCCGTTCGACGACCGCGGTGCTCGTGCCGACGACGCCCTGAAGGCGCTGCGGGCGGCATTGCCCACCAACGAGCCCGTGTATGACGGCGAGTACTACTCGTTCGGCGGGCTCACCATCGATCCCTGTGCGCTGCAGCCGCATATGCCGATCTGGGTCGGCGGGCGCACCAAGCGGTCGTTGCGCCGCGCGCTCACGCTCGCCGACGGCTGGTGTCCGTACTACGTGTCCATTGCCACCGCCGCCGAGTGGTTGCGGGTGCGAGAACTGCCGGACGGCTTCGAGGTCGTCTTGCCCGCCGATCAACCGCTGGACCCGGCGGGGGAGCCGGCGAAGACCGAAGACGCGCTGCACACCATCGCCGACGCCGGCACCACCACCCTGTCGGCCCGGTTCATCCACCACTCGCTCGAGCATTACCTCGAGCAGATTCACGCCCTGGCCGAGTTGCACGCCAAAACGTTCTGACCGGCAATATCAGAACGGCCGCGCCACCGGTGGAGGGCGCTTAACCTCCTGTCATGGACCGCATCATTCAGTGGATGTGGGATCGGTTTGGTCCGCGGTACCTTCTGGTGTGTTGGGTGCTCGCATTTTTCATTTCGCTCCCGATCTACTCCGTATTCATATCGTTGCCGATCGTCGCGTTCGAGAAGTCCGGACACTGGGCCGAGATCGGAGCCGTCACCGTCGGCGCGGTGGTGGTACTCGCGTGCATCTTCATTCTTCCCGGTCGCCGATGGAGCCGCCCTGCGGAGCAGTGGGCGGCCGGCCACGACGTCGATCGAGCGGCCGCCCTGGAGGGGACCTATGTCTATGCGCGGAAGGCGACGGCCCGCGCGGTATGGGGCGCCGCCGCCTGGGCCGCCGCGTTGGCGGTCGTCGTCGGTGTGATGGTCGGGGCGAGTGGGACGCGGCTCGTGCAATACGGGATCGTGGCCGCTGTCGTAGTAGCGGCGATCCAGCTGGTCGCCTATCACAACATCGTCGAGGGAGCATTTCGCCCGGCCAGGATCGCCCTCGCCGGTGACACCGGACTTGGCGATTCGCTGCCGCGCTCGCGCCCTACCTTCGCCAGGCGATCGAACGTGTCGGTGGTCGCCGCCACCTTCGCGTACGCCACCGGCGGAGCATTGCTTGCCGGAGTGTCCAATGTGAGTGCCGCACCCATCCTGGCGATCGTTATCGGCGCTGCGATGGCGGTTGCCTTCGCGGTGCCGGTGACAGTCGGTTTCGGGTTCTCGAGGTCTTTGCAACCCATTCGCGACCTCGCCAAGGGCGCCGAACGTGTTGCGGTAGGGGACTATAGCCAACGCTTACCCGTCGTCCAGGACGACGACCTCGGCGCCCTAGCGGCGTCTTTCAACCGCATGCAGGCGGGTTTGGCTGAGCGACAACGACTTCAGGGTGCGTTCGGCACCTACGTCGATCCGGCATTGGCGGCGCGGCTACTTGAACAGGGCGACGACGTGTTCACCGGCGAGCGCCGCGAGGTCACCGTGATGTTCGTCGACATCCGCGACTTCACTCCGTTCGCCGAGGCAAACACCGCCGAGGACACCGTCGCTCGGCTCAACGCTCTGTTCGAGATCGTCGTACCCAACGTCGTCCACGCAGGTGGGCACGTCAACAAGTTCCTCGGCGACGGAGCCCTCGCCGTCTTCGGCGCACCGAACGACCTTGTGGGACATGCCGATGCCGCGGTGTCTGTCGCCATCGGGATTCAGCGATTGGTCGCGGAGCGCTTCGGCGGCGCGCTGCGGATCGGCATCGGAATCAACACTGGCGTCGTGATCGCCGGCACCATCGGCGGCGGCGGCAAGCTCGAGTTCACGCTGATCGGCGACACCGTCAACGTCGCCGCGCGCGTCGAGCAGCTAACCAAGGCGACGGGTGATGCCATCCTGCTCACCCATTCGTGCGTCGACGCACTGGCTTCTCGACCTCGCGGGCTCATCGATCGGGGGGCCCACGCGTTGAAAGGCAAGTCGGCAGCGGTGCAGGTCTTCACTCTGGGTTAAAGGCGCTGGTCAGCGCCTTGATCACCGCAAGGTGAAGTGCGCCGGGCTACGCAGCAAATTAAGTTTCGGAGCGCAACGCCGGCGAGTGGAAGGAAACATTCGTGGCAACTGGATTGAAGGTCGATCCCGCCGCACTGCACGTCGGCAGCAACGACATGTTCAACGCGATCGGCGAAGCTGCGTTGGATTTCTTCAACCATGAGGACGGTCTGGCGGCGGCCGCGCCGGGCTGGATCGGATCCTCCGAGCTGGCGTTGTGCGAGCTCGCGGTCCGGTGGCACACCCGCCATGACCACCACCAGCTACAGGTAGACCGCCTGGGATCGCACGTCGCCGATGCGATGCTCGGCTACCTCATCAACGAGGACGAGTCGGCGCGAGCCTTCCGGTCGGTGCGGAAGTAGGGGCCACGAGTGGGGCAGCTGACCCCCAATGACGTCATACGTTGGGACCTCGGCGCGATCCAGAAGGTGTTCGAGACCGCCAACGGACGCGCCAACACCTTGCAGCTGTTGGGGGAGAACCTCCAGCAAGTGCATAACGTTCTCAGCGGATGGCAGGGAGAGGCCGGAGAGGCGTTTCGCTCTGACCTCGGTAAGGCTCGGCGCGACATCGAGGCCGACGGTCAGGAGTCGCAGCAGGTAGCCGCGGCGGTGGCGCGAGCCGAGGGGGATGTGCGCGCATGTAAGCGTGAACTCGAGGACATCGAGCGGGCCGCTGAAGCCAATGGCTGGACCATCACGCCGGATTGGCGAATAGATGTGGGCGACACATGGATTGGGCGCGATCCCATAGAGTTTGCCGCCCAACAACAGCTGCTGCAGGATCAACTC
This sequence comes from Mycobacterium marseillense, assembly GCF_010731675.1. Lineage (NCBI taxonomy): Bacteria > Bacillati > Actinomycetota > Actinomycetes > Mycobacteriales > Mycobacteriaceae > Mycobacterium > Mycobacterium marseillense. Next base: position 2,451,492 of record NZ_AP022584.1, on the reverse strand, counting down.
ATTGCGTTGAATGTGCATGCCCACAGCGCCGATCACGAGCTTGCCGCTGCCGTCCGGTTTGCGGTGGGCGAGGTCCCGCTGGATGCCACCGGCCATTCGCCAAGTGGTGGCGCACCGCCACAAGGTCCGCCCAATCCGGCGACTGGTCGTAAGCCACGCACGTGGCAGGACATGTTGTTGCCGGATGGTCCCGCAGATGCTCGGCCGGACGGTGCCTCGCCGAACGGGCCGTCTGTTCCCGCGGGCACTGTGGGTAAGCCGCGGTCGTTGCAAGACATGCTGTTGCCGGCTGGCCCCGCAGGCGCGGGCCGCGGCGGTGTCCCGCCGCCGCGGCTGAACCCCGCAGACGTGGAGAGCTTCAAGGCTATGGCGCGCCAGACCATGATTCGCGACGGTGTGCCGCCGAATCAGATCGAGGCACGTCTGAATGGCGTTGTGAGCCAGGCGCAGCGGTGGATCGACAATGGGATGCCCAACTACGTTCCTCCCGAGCCAAAGGCCCCGCCGCCACCGGGTTTCTCCGAAGGCTTCAGTGACCGCTGGTTCGCGACCGAACAGGGGATTAAAAACCTTTTCGGCCAGGGAGGTCCGGGAGCGCCGAGTGTGGTCAAGTCATGGGAGCAGATGCTCAAGGGCACTGCCGCGACGGCCCTGAACCCCGTGGGCACCGGGCTCGCGGAAATCAAGAGCGCAATGGACTCCCCAAGTCTCGCTTACTATTTGGGCGGCGAGACCTCCGACGCTGCCACCACGCTGCCCACGATGCTCTTCGGCGGTGAAGGGGCGGCCGTCGCACGGGCGGGGAAACTGGCGGACATTGGCGCCGTGCTCGACACCGGCCCCGCGGTTTCGTCGCACGTACCGATGGGCTTCGATCACCCCTTCGGCTACAACCCGTGGGCCGATCAAACAGCAACGGATCTCACCTACGCACATCTGCATGGAGAGCCCACGTCGGGACTCAGCCGACAACTCGCCGACATGTCGACTCACTATGTCGGTGCCAACCCAGACCGAGTCGTGCTCGGCAAGTTCGACGGCCACGAAAGTGGCTACATCGGCGAGGCCAGAGCCCACGGTGGGATTTACTTCGATACCGGAGACCCAACGTGGGACGCCCTCACTCAAGGTCTTCTCAAACCCCAAGCCCAAGCCCTCACCTGGCAGGTTAACGAACAGTTCCTCCGCACACAGATGGAGAGCGGCGTGCCTCGGATCGAGTACCATTTGCCACAACAATTCAGTAGCGTTGAAGAGCTCATGGCCTTGGATGCGAATTCCTTCTCAGCCAAAGAAATCGCGTTCTTGAAGAGCAGCGCGGAGGCATACGGCTACCGCCAAATCGGAAATGCGTGGGTGCACGTTATGGGTGAGCAGTGATGACGCAAGAGTTTTTGTCCGGAGTTCGGTCCATCGTCGAGCCGTTGTTGAATGAACTGGGTTTTCAGCAGGACGGGTACGACGACGTAGACGAAAGCGACCCGGAGGCACGCGATGGCAGTCGGCGGGGCTCCGTTGTGTTCTTCCGATCGGACGATTGCAAGATCCAGGTTTATGAGTCGACACGAGACGGTTCGATCAATTGTATGATCGCCCCGCTTGACGCGCCCAACACATTTGGCCCATACGACCAGTCGGGGAATTGGCAATACCTACCTAGGTTTGCTATCCGGCAAGGCGTTCCGCTCGACGAAATCATGAAAGATAATCTAGCAGTGGATTTCCCGACGACTATTCAGTTGCTTGAGTCGGTCCGAAGTCGCATCGAAAAGTATTATCCTGTCGCGCATGTCGGTGTGCTCGAAATGGAGGGGCCGGACTTCTGGAACCGAAGCCAGTGATCTCCCGCTCGCGCGATTTCTCCAGCGATCAAACGTGGCCTCCACATCAGGACAGAACCTCCCGACGGCGGCCCCATGATCTGGCCCGCTTGCGCGGCCGCATAGCCTTGCTCGTAACGGCTGTATAGGCCGTGTCGAAGTCGGTGCCGCCGCGCGCTTGCTGACAGACATGGGTGGCTCCCATCGAGCTGTGGTGGTATCGCGGCGCGAAACAGCCTGTTGCCGTGGCTGATGCCGGACGTCGTAGCGAAGTTTTACGTGTTTTCGGCAATCCACGTAGTGGTGAAGCGCAGCATCTCGGGGATGCCCTCGGCCAATCCGGCCCCGATGGATTTCTCGAGTTTGCCGCCCACCAAAGGAAGTTTGACGTTCACCTGAAGGGCGGCACGCAGTTGCGAACCGCTGTCATCCATCGGCGCCAGCCACGTGTCCGCATGGCCTGATCCCAATCCGCCGGAGGCGGACACGTTGACCCGCCCACGTACCTGACGATGACCATCCGGGCGCCACATCTCGGTCTGCACGATCTTCACCTCGCCGGTAACGAATTTGGCGACCAGTCCGGGCAGGATCTGACGACCGATGCGTTGGGTCGTGCTCACCGTCACCGTGCCGTCGGCCTCGGCCACCAATGAGTCCAAGGTGGTCTCGGCGGCACCGGCCGCGATGCGGGCCAGCCAATAGTCCTCGCGACCGAAGGCGGCATGAATCTGCTCAACGCTGGCGGGCGACTCGGTCAGGACGTCGAATGAGCGCGACATTCAAACCATTCTTGCAGAGGCGGATCGTCCGAAGCGGTGAAGCCGCCCCGCGGCTACGCCTCAGGACCAGATCCCAACAGCCGCAATGGATGCAAGCCATCGACGTTGCCGACGAACGGCGGGTGGATGCTGTAGCCGATCATGCGGCGAATGTCATCGGAGACCGTTCGCGCGAGGTCGCGCGGCATCGACAACGTATAGGCCTCCATAGGCCGCAGCCACGGTTCACAGTATTGCGCGGTGATCGCCAGCCGCTCGTGGGCAGTGTTGTTGGCGCCTCCGCCATGCCACAGGGTGCCGACGAAGAAGACGCACGAACCGGTGGGCATGACGACGGGCAACGCCTGATCCGCGGAGCCCGGACGGCGCTTGCCCCACCGGTGGCTGCCCGGGTACAGGACCGTGGCGCCGTTGTCGGCGGTGAAGTCGTCGATCGCCCAGATCGTGGCGGCCGCCAATGGCCCGCGCGGACGTGGAATCGGGTAGAAGCCGTCATCATGGTGAGCCAGCTGCGCGGCCTCGCCGGGCTGAATGTTGATGGCCTGCAACGCCGACAGCAGATAATTGGGCATCAGCAACCGGTCGAGCGCCGCGAGTACCCGCGGATGGTCGACAAGCCGATCACACACCCGCGTCCTGCTCAGCACGCTGTAGATCCGCTGGGTGCGCCGGCCTTCGAAGGAGTTGCGTCCGGTATGCCCGAGCCACGGCCGGACGGTCTCACGAATCTGCGCGCATTCCTCGGCGCTGAGCAGGTTCTCCCAAATGACGTAGCCGTCACGATCGAGCGCCGCCATGTCGGCTTCGGCGATCGCGCTGTCGACCGAGCTTCCGCCCGTCGCCGTCCGCTTGTACCGCTGCGCCAGATCGCCCCGAAGGTCCTCCAACGTGGTGACGGATTCGTCGTCGATGCTCATGGGTGCTCGTCCTTAGTCCACTGGCACTTCTGCCCACACTAGGCCGACTCGGACGCGGCTCCTACCCAAATCGCCGTCGCGTTAGCCGCGAAGACCGGTGATGAAGCGTTGCACGCTTCGGCTCAACGACCGCGGCACATGGTCGGGGTCCATCAGCTCATTCTCGGCCAGCGGGCCCGCCTCATTGGCGACGGTGCGCTCGGTGAAGGGCCGCAACGTTTTGCCCTCGCCGCGCAGTGCCTCGACGGCCTTGTGCACCGATCGGTGTTCGGCGATCGCTTCTTCGAGCTCGCCGGGCGCCATGCCGAGGTGCTCAGCCACCAAACTGTTTCGCACGGAAGCGATTTCGCGACGCACGTCGTCATGCTCGGAACGGTCCGGGTGCGCTTCGATGGCCAGGTCGCATTCGCTGTCGAACCCCATCGAGCGATTGTTGAAATTCGATGACCCGATCCGCAGCAGTCGATCGTCGACCACCAGCACCTTCGAGTGAATGTAGATCGGGGCGCCACGGTCGGTCACCGGCCAGTAGATGCCCAGCCGGTCATGCTCGTCGGCTTCCCAGAGCTGTTGAAGCAGGCGGTGGCGAGCGCTGTCCATCGTTCCCCGCTCGAGCGGATTGTTGCCCTTACGGGCAAGCACGATGACGATCTCCGGGCCGTCGTCTTCCCGCAGCCGCGCGGCCAGTGCCTCGGCGATGGTGCGCGACGCCAGGTATTGGTTCTCCACATAAATCGTGTCGCGGGCACTCGCTATGGCCGCAAGGTTGAGGGCCTCCACCTCGCGGACCTCGGGGCGATCGTCGAGTTCGGGCAGGGTGAGCGCGATTCCGACGTCGACATTGCACAGCGTCGGTTCCAGCTTGCCGGGCCAGGCGCTGTGGCGTGCCTGGACCGGCGCCAACGATTGTTTCGTCGCCGTCTGCCACCGCGCCAACGCCTGCTCGCCAAGAGCTCGCGCCGCGGCGCCGTCGACGGCGGCCCCGACGTCGTGCCGTGGTCCGTAGCCGCGGCCCCCCGTGCGGCGCTGCCGGTTGACATGCTCGTGGGCGCGGGTGTCCCATCGGTCAAGGGTGAGGTCGATGCCACCGCAGAACGCCACCGCGTCGTCGACGACCACGATCTTCTGATGATGCACCGAGCCGAGCGGGTGGACTCCGTCGATGGCGAAATGCATTCGCTTACTGCTGATCTGGTTTACCAGCGATACCGGCGCGAGCCCGAACCAGAGGCCATCGAACGCCGGGAGCAGCCGCAGGTTCGACTTCAGCAGGTAGACATCCAGGCCCGGCCGCTTCCACAACATCCAATACAGGAAGGTGCCCAGCTGGTTCGGGCCGGGCAGCGTCTTGTCGCCGCGCTCGAACGTCACCCGGGAGTCGAAATCCCAGCCGATCAGCATGATCCGGTGGCGGGCACGCAGCATCGCCGCCTTGACGTGCTTGAAGTAGTCCGCCGCATCGACGATGGGGGCGAACCTTTCGGCTCGCGCCGCGCGCCAGCACGTCTGGCCGGGAGTCAGCAGGCGATCGTCGTGCACGCTGGGGCTCTCAACGATGTCGACGGGGCAGCGCGGACATAGCCACTGTGTACCACACCCAGGCTCTTCGCCCAGGTTGCCCGGGTTGCCGGCGTGCGTGCCACGGCCTTATACGAAGATGAAGCCATGCGCATCCTTGTAGTGCTTGCGGGCCTCGTCGCCGTCATCGGCGCGGCCGCGCCGGCGCACGCCGATCCGGCCGGCAATTCGGCCTCCGATGTGAGCTTCCTCGCCGCCCTCAACAAGGCCGGCATCACCTATCAGAGCCCGGCCACCGCCGTCGGGGTGGGCAAAAGGGCATGCGAGCTGATGGACCAGGGGCACCCCCAGGTCGACGTCATCCACAACGTGTCGTCGAGCAACCCGGGCTTCACGGTGGACGGCGCCGCCCAGTTCACCATGATCGCGGCGAGCGCCTACTGTCCCCAGCACCTGGGGCAGCCGGTCACTGAGGCCCCGTCGGGCGCTACACCGACTGGAAGCTGAGCTCCACCTCGGAGCGGGTGCGGACCTGATCGGTGCCGGGCACGTAGGACGGCACGGTGTGGGGGACGGTGGTGCCTCCCCGGACCCTGGCCTGGGCCTGCCGGAACTCCGGCGTCGGGCCCGCCGCGGCATTGATCCCGTTGATGATTGACCACACCGCGGTACGACGGGCGGTGCGTTCGATGATGTTGCAGTCACGGTGCTGAAGGAGTTGCTTGGCCCATTTCGGCATCGTGTCGCGAATGGCCCAGTCCACGGCGGCCTGCGGCATGGCGACGTTGGGACCGGTGCCCATCGCTTTCCCGTGGGTGACAGCCAATTTCGGCAAGTACGATTCCAGGCACTCGAGCGTCTCGGCCTTGGTGGCCGGCAGATCGGTGCCACCCAGGGCATGCCCGACCCGAACGAACTCGCCGTAGTAGCGGTCGAGTTTCTTGCCGCGCAACGGCATTGGGTGATACATCTCGTGCGCGGTGGCCAGCCCCCAGACGACCGTCGCGTAGTTCCAGCGCAGCCACTCGGGATCGTCGGCGTCGTAGCGGGCTCCGTCGGGGCGGGTGCCCTTGATGGTGTGGTGCATCGCGCGCACCGATGTCGCCAGGCGCTCCGCGGTTTCCGTCGACCCATACGCCGTGCCGATGAAGAAGGCGACCGAGTGGCCCAGGCGCGTCGCGGCGCCTTCGGGGTCGATCTGCGGCACGTGTGATATCGGATTTCCGTTGCTGTCGCGCTTGATCAGGCGCGAATGGTGCATGCCCATCCAGTAGATCGACGGGTCCAGGGACTCCATGAACGCAGCGCAGTACAGGCCGAAGATCAGCGCGGGCAGGTGCGAATGCACGCGCCACACGGCGCTGTCGGGACCGAACCAGCCCGGATCGCCGACGGGCGCGGCGAACTCCATGCCGCGGAAGAAGCGGCGCCGCATCGTGTCGTCCAACCGCTTATTGATCATCTGCCCGACTATCTGGTGTGGCAGGAACACGAAAGCACTCCCTCGGATTTTGGTCACGACTGTAACCAGAATATGTTTTGGTTACAGGTGTGACAAGACCCGTGCCATGTCGACCTACGCTGTAGGGATGTCGAGTCCCACCCGGTGGGCCGGTGTGCCGCTCAAAGACCGCCGCGCCGAGCGTCGTGCGCTGCTCGTCGAGGCCGCCTATCGCCTGTTCGGCAGCGCCGGGGAGGCGGCCGTCTCGGTGCGCTCGGTCTGCCGGGAATGCGGATTGAACACGCGATATTTCTACGAGAGCTTCGGCGACACCGACGATCTGCTCGGGGCGGTCTACGACCTGGTGAGTGACCAGCTCGGCGAGGTGATCGCCGCCGCCATCGAGGAGGCGGGCGAATCGCTGCGGGCCCGGACCCGCGCCGGCATCGCGGCCGTGCTGGGCTTCTCCTCGGCAGACCCGCGCCGCGGCCGCGTGCTGTTCACCGATGCGCGCACCAACCCGGTGCTGGCCGCCCGGCGCCGCGCCACCCAGGACATGTTGCGCCAGGGCGTGCTGACCGAGGGCTGGCGCCTCAACCCGGGTTCCGATCCTGTGGCCGCCGAGGTCGCCGCGGCGATGTACACCGGCGCGATGGCCGAGCTCGCCCAGCAGTGGCTCGCGGGTCATTTGGGCAGTGATCTCGACGCGGTCGTCGATTACGCTTTGAAGCTGGTGCTGCGGTAGCGGGGAGTGCGGTGATGGGCGATATCGAACACGCGATGGACCCGGTGCGCCGCATCCTCGGGCACAAGGTCAGCGTCGGCGCGCTGATCGAGCTGGCGGTGTGGCTGGCGATTCCCTATCTCTGTATTGGGTTCGCGTGGACCGTTTTCCATCCCGAGCAGACCCAGCGAATCCAGACAAGGATAGAAATGGTGTCGCCCACCGCGGCCGACGCCGTCGCCTTCGGGGTGGCCACGGTGCTGTGGCCGGCCGCGCTGCAGATCGCCGCCGCGTGTCCGGTGCCATGACCGATTTTCGGATCGAATGCGTGCGCGAGAGGGCGGTTTGCTCCTAGGCTCTCAGACCATGTCAATCGACCGGTTCGGCCTCTCCGCGGGCACCATTCGGCTTGCCTCTGGCGTTTCGTTTCTCGTTGATCCCCTGCGCGCAAACAAGTTGTGGGGCGATCCCGAGGAGCCGACGCCGACGGCGCGACTGTTGTTGCGCTCGATGGGTTACCGCGACGCGCTGATCGGTGCCCTGCTTGCGGCCGCGGCCCTGCGCGGCAAGAACACGCGCGGCTGGTTCCTGGCCTCCGCCGGGGCCGACGTGGCCGACCTGGTCGGTGGGATGAGCGTGCACAGCGAGTTGAAACCCTCTCAGCAACTGATCGGCCTGGGCGGCGCCGCCGTCGGGATCGCCACCGGGCTGTGGGGCGCGGTGCGTCCAGCCAAGCGGACCGCCGAAGCGTCGGCGCCCGCCTGAGCGCTGACAGCCGAGCGCGGATGCGGTTGACTAAGCGTCATGGGCTTCGGTGTGCTGACATTTGTTACCGACGAGGGCATTGGTCCGGCGGACCTGGGGAAGGCGCTCGAGCAGCGCGGTTTTGAATCGCTCTTTCTCGCCGAGCACTCCCACATCCCGGTCGACGCGAAAACTCCGTACCCGAGTGGCGGCCCGATCCCGCGCAAGTACTACCGCACGCTGGATCCGTTTGTGGCGCTCACGGCTGCTGCGGCCGTCACTGAGAGGCTCGTGGTAGGCACCGGCATCGCCCTTGTGCCACAGCGCGATCCGATCCACACCGCCAAGGAGGTGGCCTCACTGGATCTGGTGTCACAGGGGCGGCTCCGTTTCGGTGTGGGCGTGGGATGGCTGCGTGAAGAAATCGCGGACCACGGTGTCGATCCCGCGGTGCGGGGACGCGTGGTCGACGAGCGCCTGGACGCGATGATCCAGATCTGGTCGAACGAAAAGGCGGAATTCCATGGTGAATTCGTCGATTTCGATCCGATCTACAGCTGGCCCAAGCCCGTGCAGCAGCCGTATCCGCCGCTGTACCTGGGCTGTGGGCCCGCCGGCTTCAAACGCATCGCCCGGCTCAACGCGGGGTGGCTCTCGATGACGGGTTCGGCACAGCAGTTGTCGCCTCAGCTGCACCAACTGCGCGAGCTGGTCGGCCAGGACGTGCCGGTGATCCACTTCCACGGTGGCAAAGCGACGGCAGCAGCGCTCGAGGGCTACCGAGATCTGGGATTGCAACACGTGCTGGTGGACCTGCCCACCGAACCCCGCGACCAGACACTGAGACGCCTCGACGCATTGCAGGCCGAGTTCGCCAAGCTAGCGTAAGGCTAAGTGCCGCAAAAGGTTTGGTACTTGCCGAAGTCTTCGGGCGCGGGGCTGGCGTAGCGCTCCAAACCGGGCCGCTGCGCGTACGGCTCGGTCACCGCCGCCAGGAGCCCCTCGAGGGGGGCCAGGTCGCCGTCGGTCGCCGCGGTGAGGGCCTCCTCGACCAGATGGTTACGCGGGATGTAGATCGGGTTGGCGCGATCCATCGCGTCGGCGTCGGGGCCCAGGGCCTGCCAGCGCGCCAGCCAATCGTCAAAACCGGCAAGGTCCATGAACAGTCCGCGCGCGGGCTCGGCATCACCGCGCGCCGCCCGGCCGAGCCGGCGGAAGAACGACGTGTAGTCGACGTGGTTCTGTTTGAGCAAAAGGAGCAGTTCCTCGATCAGCGCCGCGGCGAATTCGGCATCGGCCTCTGCGGAGAGGCCGAGTTTGGCGCGCATCCCGGATGCCCAGACCGCGTCGTAGCGGGCTTGGAACACCCCGAACGACTGCTCCGCCATCGCGATGGCCTCCTCGGTGCTGTCCGACAGCAACGGAAGGAGAGTCTCGGCGAAGCGCGCGAGGTTCCAACCGGCGATGGCAGGCTGGTTGCCGTAGGCGTAGCGGCCCCAGAAATCGATCGAGCTGTAGACCGTATCGGGGTCGTAGGCCTCCATGAAGGCGCAGGGCCCGTAGTCGATCGTTTCGCCCGAGATCGTCGTGTTGTCGGTGTTCATCACGCCATGAACGAATCCGACCAACATCCACTGGGCGACGAGCTCAGCCTGGACCGCGACGACCGCTTCGAACAACGCGAGGTACGGGCGTTCGGCTTCGGCGGCGCCGGGATGGTGGCGGGCGATCGCGTGGTCGGCGAGCCGGCGCAGCAGGTCCTTGTTGCCGGTGGCCGCCGCGTACTGGAAGCTGCCCACCCGCAGGTGGCTGCTGGCCACGCGGGTGAGCACGGCCCCCGGCAGTGTGGTTTCGCGATAGACCGGGCGCCCGGTGCCGACCACGGCCAGCGAACGCGTCGTGGGCACGCCCAAAGCATGCATCGCCTCGCTGACGATGTATTCGCGCAGCATCGGCCCCACCGCGGCCAGGCCATCCCCGCCCCGGGCGAAGGGCGTGGCGCCAGAACCTTTCAGATGGATGTCGCGCAACCGCCCGTCGGTGTCGACGAGCTCGCCGAGCAGCAACGCGCGCCCGTCCCCCAGTCGGGGGACGAAACCGCCGAACTGGTGGCCGGCATAGGCCTGGGCGACGGGCGCGGCCTCGTTGGGCACCAGATTGCCCGTCAAGAAGCCCAGTCCTTCGTCGCTGCGCAGCCAGGCGGCGTGGAGCCCGAGCTGTTCGGCGAGCCGGTCGTTGAGCACGAGCAGCCGCAACTCGGGGAACGTCTCGGCTTGCCACCGGACCGCCATTTCCGGCAATTCGCGGAAGAACCGGTCTTGCAGGGCGACGGTGGTGTCCGGGGCAACGCTCATTTGATCGAGCCTACGGAAAATCGCACGGCGTCGATCGCCTTGTGGTCCTACCCGAGAGCTTTCCCGAGGAGGTCGCGGGCGCGATCGAGCATGGAGGCGAACGGGCCAAGTGCGAAATTCAGCTTTGCCGATTCGACACCGGGGTGGGGGTGAGTCGGCGCGATGGCCTCGGCGGCGCGTACCGCCGCACCCATGCGCTTGAGATCGTCGGAGTCAAGCTGCTTCTGAAGCACCGGGAATTCCTCGGACTCCTCCTGCTTGGCGTGCTCGAGCACCGCTTCGCGCAACTTGGTGAGTTTGTCGATGAACTGTTGCGAGGTGACGTCGAGCTGTTCGATCTGTGAGAGCAGCTCCTTTGCCTCATGCTCTTCTGTCAGGCGAGCGTCGACGACCGCATCGCCGGCACCGGTTTCCTTACGTGCGCGCGGATGGACCACCATCTCCTCGGCGGTTTCGTGGACCGCCAGCAATTGGCGCAGCGCTGCGAAGGGCTCTTCACGCGCTTTCGGATCCGTAGCGTGCAGCACTTGGTCAAACATGTCCTCGATGAGGTTGTGCTGCGCTTTCAGGAACGCGACGACCTCGTCGGGCGACTGGATAATCATCTCGGCCATCGCCGATACCTCCTGGCTTGGGAGTTGTGAAACGCACGCTGGCCTGTGTGCGGCTTGTCAAGGCATACCCGCTGCGTATGCACCCAAACGCCGCCTTCGCGGTGCTGCACGCTCTCCATGGTCCGCACCGAAACGACATCCCTTGAGGGGCAATGTGTTCCGGTAAGGGGGTGGACAACCCGTCGGATCCCCGTCAGGCCCGCGGCCTTGACGGGGATCCGGGGGTCAGCGAATGGTTAGACGCCGCGGTCGCGAGGGGTGGTCGGCCTCACGCCGGTGCCAGTCACAGCGTCCTTCCGCCGCATCAATCCGACGAGTCCGCCCAAGCCGAGGAGGCCAACGAGTCCCCACAGCCCGCTGTTGTCACTGTGTTGATCATTGTTGTTGTCCGCCAACGTTGTTGTGGTGGGCGAGGGCGCCGGAGCGCTCGGACCCGCGGCATTGGCGACACCCGCACCACCGAACAACAGCGCCCCGGTGGCCGAAACGATTGCAATGGTCCTACGCATATTTACTCCTAATGGTTTTTCCCGGTCGAGTCCAGATGGCCGACCGAGATGCGATTGGGGACCAGGATGCTCTAGTCTCCGCAGGAAGCCGCGCGCGACCGACGGCCGCAACGCGCGAGGGGTGAACTACCCCGCACAGCCACGGCGAAACTCGACGCTCGGGAGCGTTTCGTTTGCTGGCCGGTCAGCAATTCGCCGGTCCGGTGAGGCGCTCATGCCGGTGACGTGGCGGCGAAAGCGCTGACCGCGTCGCGCAACGCCGCGCTTGACGTCGCCGAGAAGGTCACGCACAACGAGGGAGCCCGGCAGACCGCGAATGCGCTGCATTCGGCACGCGTCGCCGTGGGAGTGCTCAATGCCGCCGAGCTGCCCATCGCCGACTACGACGAGCTCAACGTCAGCGACGCAGCGACCGCGGTCAAAGATCTCGCTAATCCAAGCGACGTACGGGCGATCATCGCCTACGAAGAGGCGAACAAGAATCGTCAGTGAGTTGTCTCGGCCGCTCAAACGCGTGTCGCAGCGATCGCGCAAGAGGTTGTCGGGATCAACTAGCCGGGCATCGAGTTTCGCGGAACGGCCGCTCGGGCGAATTCTCACTCTCCCAGGCGGCCGTGTCGTCGTTGGGCGGGTTACCCGGCCGATGTTATGGGACATCGCTACGGTTGAAGGGCACACGCCCACCATCGACAAACACGAGAAGACGACAGATCAGCTGATGTACGAACAGGTCAACAGCAGCGCCCCCGAATCCGAGGACGTCGGCTCTCGCATCGACCCGGTACTGGCCCGAAGCTGGTTACTGGTCAACGGCACGCATGCCGACCGATTCCAGTCCGCGGTGGACTCACGCGCCGACATCGTCGTTTTCGACATCGAGGACGCGGTCGCGCCCAAGGACAAGCACGCCGCGCGAGAGAACGTGGTGAGTTGGCTGGCCACCGGCAACGTCGACTGGGTCCGCATCAACGGCTTCGGCACCCCATGGTGGGCGGACGACCTGGCCGCCCTGGCCACCACGCCGG